>JASMKO010000047.1 GCA_030749225.1 Verrucomicrobiota bacterium | reverse complement strand
CCCCGCAGCAGTAGTCGATGCCGATGTCTTCAAATACGCTTGCAAGCATCGGGTACCCTGCCACGATATCGCCGACTGTGTTGTCAAGTTGAGATTCGTTCATGACTGGTCGATTGCATGTTGCATGCATGTGGGCATGCTCTACATCGGTCAGTCTGTTTCGTCGAGTTCAAAGAGCAACTTCAACCTCCACGCCGCTTGGTCAAGCGGCTAGCATGTCCGCCGTCGTATGAAATTATCCCTCGAGTTGACCGTGGTCACCCAGTCGGGGTGGGTCGATGCCGTGATGGCAGACCTGCCGTCGTTCCTGCAGGACCACGCCGACTGCGAGCGCAAGGCCTCGGCGCTGGTGATGAGCCTCGTGGCCAAGTATTCGGATCGACTCGAGATCATTCCGGAGCTGATTGCCACCGGCGTGGAGGAACTGGAGCATTTCCAGCAGGTGTACGAGGTGATGCGGCAGCGGGGCATTCCGCTGGTCAAGGAGATTCAGAAGGACCCGTACATCACGGCGCTGATGAAACTGCTGCACAGCGATAAGGAGCGGCGTTTTCTCGACCGGTTGCTGCTGGCGTCGATCATCGAGTGCCGGGGCGCGGAGCGTTTTCGGCTCGTCTCCGGGGCGCTGTGCGACGACAAGGAGTTGCAGGAATTTTATCACGACCTCTGGGTGTCTGAGTCTCGGCATGGGCATATTTTTGTCGGGATGGCGCTGGAGTATTTCGAGAAGGACTGTGTGTTTGGGCGGTTAACGGAATTGAATGAGGCCGAGGGTCGGATCGTCGATGGACTGGAATTCCGGGCGGCGCTGCATTGAGGGCGATTTGATGATGAAAAATAAACAGGAGAAAACAAGAATGACACGCCGCCGGTTTATCGGTGCAGGCGCGGCAGCCGCGTTTGGTTTTCAGGTGGTGTCGAGCCGTGTATTCGGCGCGAACAGCCGGTTGGCGGTCGCCGGCATCGGGGCCGGCGGCAAGGGCCGGGCGGATATCTCTGGTGCCGTTGATGCCGGGGCGGACATTGTCGCGCTGTGCGATGTGGACGAATCCCGTGCCGCTGGGATGTTCAAGGCGCACCCCAAGGCCAAGCGCTTCCCAGACTTTCGTGTGATGCTGGAGAAGATGGGTGGAAGCATCGATGCCTGCACCATCTCCACGCCGGATCACACACACGCTGCGGCAACCTCGATGGCGATGAAGATGGGCAAGCATTGCTACACGCAAAAGCCGCTGACTCATGATGTTTACGAGGCGCGCCACCTGACCCGTTTGGCCAAGCGCACCGGCGTAGCCACGCAGATGGGCAACCAGGCGCACGCCGGCGAGCCGATCCGCCGGGCGGTTGAGTTGGTTCGCGCCGGGATCATCGGCAATGTCACCGAGGCGCATATCTGGACCAACCGCCCGATATGGCCGCAAGGCATGAAGGCGCGCCCGGCCAAGACCGATGTGCCCAAGGGACTGGATTGGGATTTGTGGCTAGGCCCCGCGCCGCACCGTCCGTACGGCAAGGGTTACGTTCCGTTTGCGTGGCGCGGCTGGTGGGACTTTGGTACAGGGGCGCTTGGCGACATGGCCTGCCACATCATGGACATGGCATGGTGGAGTCTCGATCTTGGCGCACCAACGAGCGTCAGCGCCCGACACGGCGGGAACACCGCCGAGAGCGCCCCCAACTGGGCGGTGATCGATTACCAGTTCGGCTATCGGGGCAGCCGACCGCCTGTGAAGCTGGTTTGGTACGACGGCAAAAAGAGCGGTGTCCAAAATGCGCCGTCACTCGAGATCACCGGCGGCGTCCAGATGGTCGGCAAAGGGGGGAAGGGCTACGGCACCGTGTTGATTGGGGACAAGGGTAGGATGTTCTTCAGTCGCAGAGGCACTGGCTGGAGAATCACCGGGCGCGACGCCGATGAAGTGAAACAGATCGAGGCCAACACGCCGAGAACCATCCCTCGAACCGAGGGCAACTACGCCGAGTGGGTCAATGCCGCCACCGGCAACGGCCATGCACCACTGAGCCGGTTTGAGGTCGCTGGGCCATTCACTGAGATGGTACTTCTGGGCAATCTGGCTATCCGCGCCGCCGAACCGGTGCATTGGGACGCTGAGGCGTTGCGCTCGACCAACAGCGACAAGGCCAATCGCTACGTCCGGGGCGAATACCGCACCGGCTGGAAACTGTGAGCGGCTGCTTGGCCATGTGCTGAATCGGACGTTGACGGTTCAGTTGGAGGTGGGCACCATTCCCCACATGGAACACCCGTTTGAATCCACCTCAGGTCGGGCGTTCACGTTGATTGAGTTGCTGGTTGTCATCACGATTATCGCGATCCTCGCCGCCCTGCTACTGCCGGCCTTGGCCAAGGCCAAGACCAAGGCGCACGGCATCGCCTGCATGAACAACTCCAAGCAGTTGATGCTTGCGTGGCGAATGTACGCCGAGGACAACGATGACGGCCTGGTGTCGGCCAAGGAGGGGATGCGAACCGGCCGCCGCTGGGCAGGACCGCGATGGGTGCTAGGCTGGCTCGACCTGCCGTCGAGCGGCGCGGATGACGTTCTGCCGGAAATCGCCATCAAGACCAGTCCACTCTGGGAGTATTGCGGTAACTCTACTCAGATTTGGCGTTGCCCGGCCGACACGACCACCGGAAAATGGCAGGGTAAAGTCTATCCCCGCGTGCGTAGCATGTCGATGCAGTGCTGGATGGGTGGCCCCGGTTGGGGTGGCGCTGGGATGGGCTCGCGCCAGCCTGACAGCGGCCCGTATCGGGTGTTTGTGAAGATGCACCAGGTTGTCGATCCGTCGCCGTCCCAGGCGATGGTGCTGTTGGACGAGCGGGAGGACAGCATTAACGACGGCTACTTCGCGGTGGACATGACCGGCTATCCGAAAAATCCCAAGGCAATGAAACTAGTCGACTACCCCGCCTCGTACCACAACAAAGCCGCCGGGATTGCTTTCGCCGACGGGCACTCGGAAATCCACAAGTGGCTTGACCCCCGAACCGTTCCACTGCTGACCAAGGGGCGGGAATTGAAGCTCAATGTCTCCACGCCGGATAACCCTGACATGTTATGGATGCAAGAACACAGCAGCGATCTCGTCAAACGATGAACCGATTCGCATTGTGCCTTGGCGCTTGGCTTTGCGCAGCCGGACTGTTGGCTGACGAGGCAATCGACAGCCCGCTGTTCTCGTTCGGTGTCATCGCCGACTGCCAATATTGCAACCTTAAAGTGCCGAAGGCGGCGCAGCGCCAGTACCTGTTGTCATCGAAAAAATTGAAAGCCTGCGTAGGGCATTTGAACCGGCTCGACCTGCGATTTGTCGTGCACTTGGGTGACTTCATCGACCGCGACTTTGAGAGCTTCGCGGTCGTGTTGCCAATCTACGATAATCTGAAGGCCGACCGTTACCATGTCCTCGGCAATCACGACTTCGACGTCGCCGACGAACACAAGGCCAAGGTGCCCGCCGCGCTTGGTCTTAAGTCGCGGTATTACCAGTTCATGTATCACGGCTACCGCTTCATCGTGCTGGATGGCAACGACGTCAGTCTGCACGCCTACCCTGCCGGAGATCCACGCCACAAAGCCGCTAAGGCATTTCATGAAAAACTACCGGCTGGGACGCCAACCTGGAACGGTGCCGTTGGCCAAGCGCAGCTCGATTGGCTCAAAAAGGCGCTCGCTGAGGCCAGGCGAGCGGGGGAGCGGGTGATTCTGTTTTGCCACTTCCCGATTTACCCCGAGAACGTCCACAACCTGTGGAACGACGCCGAATTGCTGGCCGCGCTGCGAGGGAGTCGGAGCGTGGTGGCGTACATGAACGGGCACAATCACGCTGGCAACTACGGCCGCTTGGCCAAGCGGCACTTCGTCACGTTTTCAGGTATGGTGGATACGGAGCAGACCGCCTACGGTGTCGTCCATGTGTACAAAGACCGGTTTGAGATAGAGGGCTTTGGGCGGCAGAAAAGCATGACCCTGCCGCTCACCGCGAATGGTGATTAGCGGGCCGCACCAGCCAGGGAATCCTCCTTGAACTGACCGTGGTCGCGGAATTTTTCGTACCGGGCGTTGAGCCGCTTTTTGGCCGGCGTGCGCTTGAGTGCCTTAAGGTGCTTGAGCAGGTGTTTCCTCAGCGTGGCGGCGGTGGTCTCTGGGTCGTTGTGTGCGCCGCCCAAAGGCTCGGGGATGATCTCATCGACCAGGCCGAATTTTTTCAAATGATCGGGGGTGATTTTAAGCGCGTTGGCTGCGTCGGGCGCGGCGGCGCGGTCCTTCCACAGGATGGAGGCGCAGCCTTCCGGG
This sequence comes from Verrucomicrobiota bacterium, assembly GCA_030749225.1. GTDB lineage: Bacteria > Verrucomicrobiota > Verrucomicrobiia > Limisphaerales > UBA1096 > UBA1096. Next base: position 26,879 of record JASMKO010000047.1, on the reverse strand, counting down.
CTGATGACTGAGTAGTAGGCGTTCTCGAGGATGAGGACGCGGTCGGCTACGCCGATGCCCAGCGCTCCGCCGGAACCGCCCTCGCCGATGACCACCGCGATGACCGGTACCTTGAGCGTCATCATTTCACGCAAGTTGACGGCGATGGCCTTGGCAATGTGACGCTCCTCGGCGCCGATGCCGGGAAAGGCGCCGGCGGTGTCGATAATCGTGATCACCGGCAGGTCAAACTTGCTGGCTAGTTTCATCAGGCGCAGTGCTTTGCGGTAGCCCTCCGGGTGGGCACAGCCGAAATTGCGCATCACGTTCTCCCGCGTGTCGCGTCCCTTCTGAGTGCCTATGACCATGACCGGGTCATCGCCCAGCCTCGCAAAACCGCATACCATCGCCTTGTCGTCCGAGTAAAGGCGGTCGCCGTGCACCTCCGAGAAGTGGTCAAAGCCGAGGCGGATGTAGTCGAGCGTGTATGGTCGGCGGGGGTGCCGGGCCAATTGAATCCGCTGCCAAGGGGTGAGGTTGGAGTAAATGCTCTTGCGGGTTTCCTCGATCTTGGCTCGGATCTGGTCGGCTTCGATCTGAAAATCGACCTCGATATTGCTTGGCAGCTCGGTCTTGCTGAGTGCATCAAGCTTGGCTTGCAGGTCGACTATTGGCTGTTCAAAATCGAGGTGGTCTTTCATTCCGGGGTTGCGGGAGGCCGCTCGAGCCGGATTGTAGTGTCAAGGCGCGCAGGTGCAATCCGAATTGGGAAAGGTTGACCCCAGCAACGGCAGGTTTTAGCCTCCGAGTGTCCGTGCCACGCAGGGTGCGTGATTGTCGCGCAGGGAGTTAGCGACACGCGAGTTGTTTAGCATGGCAATCTATGAAACCAAACTGCAAAACCGTGGCATGCGTGATGCTAATTTGATGTTGCGATGAGGCTTACATTCGTAATGAAGAGAGTGATGAGTAAGCGCTTGCCCAAGAGTTGGATGCTGTGTTGGGCGGGTGCGCTTAGTTTCGTGGTGACCCCAATCGAGGTTGCTGGACAGATCACCATCACCACGAAGGACATGTTTACCAAGGAGGGGCAGTACTACAAAATGTACTCCAACTTTGTCGGGCATTTTTCGGAAGCACCTCGGGAGGAAGTGGACGTGTTCGATTATATTGGCGAGGCTGGAGAGGACCAGGTTTGGGATTTTCGCGAAGGACCGGAGGATGAAGTGATTCAGTTCGACTACGTAAAGCCCAATGCGATTGACACCGACATAGAATTTGAAGGCGCCACCCTTGTGGAGCGGGCGACGTACGATTCAACCGGCAAGCAGAAAAGCCTGTTCTTGGACTTGAAGCCCGGAGTGGGGCGGTACGTTTACGGTTTCCATGATGAGAGCATTGATGGCGAGAACCCCGCGATTCCGTTTAGCGGGCGTTTGCTCGATTTTCCCGCCGTTATCCGGTACGGCAACGAGTGGAAGGCATCGACTTCGTATGAGTTTGTCACTCGCTCCGAGTTGTTGAATTTCGATTCGCCGACCAAGGTGGTTTACGAGTCTGAGATGAAAGTGGACGCCTACGGGATTGTCATGCTACCTGGCTTGGGCTTTCACGACTGCCTGCGCATCAACGAAGTCGTCAAGAATGTGGCGTTTGTCAAGATACCGGGAGTAATCGACGACTGGCAGGAAGCCATGACACAGTTTACCCGCAACTATTACTGGTTGTGCAAGGACATGGGTATCGTGGCACAAATCAGTTCCAACCCAGAAACTGTCCCGCCGGCGGATGAGTTTTCAGTCGCCAGCGCCTTGTGGCGGCAATTCGAGAACAACCACGGCAAATCCACGGAGACCGCCGAGCCGGTTAAAGGGTTCGAAATATCCCTCGATCCGAACGGAAACAGGATTTTATTGAGCTGGAAAAAAGCCGAAAATACGGTTGAATACTTGGTTCAATACAGCGATACTTTGGTTGCGGGCAGTTGGAGGGAGTTGAAAAAAACGACCGGAAATTTCGTTTTAGACGACATTTCCTCTAAAAAACACCGATTTTACCGGATTGTGTCCCTGGAGTGAAGTGATGAAAATGCAGGCAATCCAACGCTTGGCCAAGCGGCTTGAGCGGTGTCCCGGCTTGAAACACGGGCGGGGAGAGGTTGCCTTTACGCTCATTGAGTTGCTGGTCGTCATCGCGATCATCGCCATTCTGGCGGCATTGATGCTGCCCTCCCTGATTCAGGCCAAAAGCGCGGCACGGACAATCGCTTGCAAGAATAACCTTCGGCAATACGGCATTGCTCTCAATTCCTACGTTGGGGATCGTGCCCATTATCCCGTTTACAATTTCGATCCGACCGATGCCGAGGGTGAGAACCAGAAGTATTGGCATGAGCGGCTGTTGCCGTACATCGGTGCCGAATGGGCTGGGCAGGCGCCGTTCACCTGCATGGACTACAAGGGAGTCACAATTACCGGCAACGACAACGCTGTTGCGCTGGGCAGTTATGGCTACAATGCGTTCGGCGTCAAACTTGGTTACAGTAAACTTGGCCTCGGCGGCACGTACAGTCACACGATCATCAGTGGACAACTGGACGATGCGCCTACCGAGGGTTCTCGTATCAGCGATTCTGATGTGCGTTCATCTGCAAACATGATCGCGATTGGGGATGCCACGCTGATTTGGTTGACCAAGCCAATGATCAGAATGTTATACGGCCAGGATAGCGAGGAAGGGGCCAGCGGGATGGCGCATCTGGACATCAACTACCGCAACTTCGTCCAGCGCAAGTCTTACCCGTTGAGCGGCAAGATCATTGACGCCACCGAGTCACGCCATGACGGCGGGTACAACATCACTTTCTGTGATGGGCATGTCGAGGCGGTCGACCGCAAGCGGCTTCATGAACGCAGTTACCGTGCGCTTCGCCGCTGGAACAACGACAACAAGCCGCACCATGACTTGTTGAGCGACTACCAGTCCTGGCGCTAATCTTCAATTAAGCCGAAGCCACGACACCTTCAGATGGGCTGGCTCCTTTGCGGTGGCAGGAAAATCCGGGGGCTGCGGTGCGGTAAACGAGTTCACAATTTTTCGACGGCTCAAGCGAATTCCAATTCTCACATCTTCCTTGAACTTTTTCCCTGAATAACCGGCTGCATTGCAGCAGGCGAGCAGCATGCCGCCCTTGCCGACCAGTGGGGCTGCTGCCTTGGCCAAGTTGGGGTAATTACGCTTGGCTTGGAACACCCCAGACTTCTTTGACCGCGAAAAAGTGGGCGGATCCAGGATGACCAAGTCATACGTGTCTCCCCGCTTGGCCAAGCGCTTCATCCAGTCGAGAGCGTCGCCGTAAATGAAATCATGATGACCGGGGTCGATCCCGTTTAGCCGCATGTTGTCTCGACCCCAGTCCAGGTATTTGCGTGACAGGTCGAGGTTGGTGGTCGCGGCGCCCGTTCGGGCGGCGCACACCGAGAAGGCGCAGGTGTAGGCAAAACAGTTCAGCACAAAGGAGTTGGCCGGGGCGGATTCGAATACAGGGAAACCAGGCTCAACCCGGTTGTTTAGGATGCGCTGACGGTTCTCTCGCATGTCGAGGAACAGCCCGGTTGAATAGCCCTCGTTTAGACTCAAGCGGAACGTTGCTCCGCTCTCCTGCACCTCAAAGGTGTCGGGAGATTCCAGGCCCATGACAAGTCGTGGGGAGGCATTTCTCTTCGTGCTTGCTTGTACCAGTCGGTTTAGTTGCTTGTAGTAAACGCCGCTGATGTTGAGTCGGTTTTTCCACTCTATTGCGACGTCGATCTGAGGATCGGTAAGAGGCTGTGGGGATTGCATCAGCAGGAAATCGCCGAGTCGATCCACGTACAATTCCTTCCAGCCATCCGCCTCGCCGTGAATGAGACGGTAGGCGTTGGTTTCCGGGTTGCGCCCGGCGCGCAATTTGGATAGCGATGGAGGTGGCTTGCTCAACTGTCTACCAGAAATACCATTGCTTCTTTTCCGCAAAGCCGAAGCCCTGTGTTACCACCCAAAGACCGAGAAGGAGATTGGTGATCGCGTGCGCGGTGATGGCGTCCCCAATCCGGTTTGTGCGGATGACCAGCAGTTGATAAATCATCCCGCAAGCCACGCCGGCGAGCCAATGTTGATGCGTCAACCCAAAGATGACCGAGGTGACCAAAAATGCTTTCGCGTTGAACTGGTTGTGAGGCGTGTAGATCCAGTTCGGTGCCACGATGTAACGGTACAGGAATGAACGATAGAAAATCTCCTCGAGTAGGGGCACCAGCAGCGTCGAGCCGGTAATGCGCATAGCAGCGAAAAACCAAACCATCGCTGATCCGGTTCCGAAGTGGGCAGGCAAGTCCCATGTATTGCCCGGCTGGCTCAGTTTTGGGTAAGACACATCCAGCACCAGCCAGATCGTGAAAACCAACGTTCCGGCAAACAGCGCTTCAAGACTGACCGCCCAGCGCATTTCCGATACCAGTGGCCAGGTGGTCCAAGCCAGCCAAGCGCCGATGATGCATTTGGCTGTGTAAATCCAGTAGTGCGACTCCTGCCCAAGGCTGCCTTGACAGGAGGTCAACACGAGAAACACGACAAACGGGAGTGCCCGCGCCAGCAGCGGGGAGGCCTGTAGTTTGTCGGTCAATCCTTTCATCGCTCCAATATGGATCGTGTTGCATCGAGAAACTTGCCCATCTCCGTCTCGGTACCGATGGTGATGCGCAGTCGATTGCGTACATTGGGCGCGTCAAACCAGCGGGTCACGATGTTGCGCTGACGCAGTTGGTGAAACCACTCCTCCGCCGTCAGGCTGGTTGGCTGGGCAAAGATGAAATTGGCCTGGCTGGGCAGGACGTCGAAGCCAAGCGCCTCCAGCGCCGCCGCGGTTTCCCGCCGCAAGTGCAAAATGTGCCTGAACTGCTTCTGGTAATAGCGTGTGTCCACGAGCGTGGCCAGCGCCGCCGCTTGGCCAAGGCCATTCACGTTGTAGCTGTCGCGAATCCGGTCGAGCGCTCCGATAAGCACCGGGTGGCCGATGAAGTAGCCGATGCGCTGGAAGCAGAGCGAGTACGCCTTGCTGAACGTGCGGGAAACGATTACGTGCGGGAATCGCTTGGCCAGGCGCAGCGCGTGTTCATCGGCGAAGTCAACGTACGCCTCGTCAAGGATCGTCACGCCATTTTGCGCAGTACAGAGCTTGGCCAACTCGCGCGTCGTGTAGCCTCTGCCGCTGGGGGCGTTCGGTGTCGTGATGTAGTTGAGGGCTGCGTTGAAATCCCAGTTGCTTTTCCGCAGAGAGTCGTTGTCCGGTAGTCCAAAGTCGGCGGGCAGCCTGATCTCGTTACGGCGTGCACCGTGGATGTCGGCAAGAATGGGGTAAAGCGAGTAGCTGGGTGTGAAATACTGGATGGTTTGTTTTGCCGCTTGGCGACGGGTGGGTGTGCCGGTTTGGCGCGGCTCGACAAAGGCGCGTGTGGCCAACGCAAGCAGTTCGTCGGAGCCGTTGCCGACGATGATGTTTTCCGGCCTGCAGTCGTGGAACTTGGCCAAGGCTTCGCGCAGCGGTTGCGCGACCGGATCGGGGTAGAGGCGCAGTCGATCATCGGTCGCCGCTCGGATGGCGCGGATTACCTTTGGCGATGGCGGTGCCGGGTTCTCGTTGGTGTTGAGTTTGATGAGGCCGGGGACATCTGGTTGTTCGCCCGGGACATAGCCGCGTAAGTTCCGTACCAGTGGGCGAATCAACCGATCCAGGGGGCTGCCTTTGCACTTGGCCGTCATTGACTGGATCAATTCTCTAGCCGGATTTCGGCGGATCGCCCGTGGGCATCGAGCCCCTCCATCTCCGCGAAAGTACAAAGCGTGTCCAGCGACTTGGCCAGTGCCGGGCGGCTATACTCCACAACACTAGTGCGTCGTTGGAATTGATCCACGGTCAAGCCGGCAAACGACGCCCCGGCACCACCAGTTGGTAGCGTGTGGCTTGGACCAGCCATATAGTCGCCGAGGACGGTTGGCGACCATGGGCCGACGAATATCGCCCCGGCTGTGACGATTTGTTTTATGGCGGGGCTGGGCTTGCAGAGCATCAGTTCGCAATGCTCCGGTGCGATCCGGTTGGCTAGAGCGATGCCCTCGTTGATCGATTTGAGCTGTATCAGCCAGCCATTTTTCTTGAGAGTGCGCTCGATAAATTCTCGACGGGACAGGGCCGGGAGTTGGCGCCCGATCTCCCGCTGAACCATGGCGATGAGTTTCTTGGAATGACTGGCGAGCCAGACGCGTTCATGACCGGAGCCGTGCTCCGCCTGGGCGAGCAGGTCGGCGGCTACGAATCTCGGATTGGCAGATGCATCGGCGAGGATGAACATCTCGCTTGGCCCGGGCAGCAAATCGATCGCGACGCGGCCAAACAGCAGTCGCTTGGCCGTGACCACATAGGCGTTGCCGGGGCCGAAGATTTTCTGGACTGGGCGAATCGTTTTCGTGCCGTGTGCCATCGCGGCTATGGCCTGCGCGCCGCCGACGCGGTACACCTCGGTGGCGCCTGCTTGGCCAAGCGCGGCGAGTAGCGAGGTGTTCACTTGGCCGTCCCTGCCGCAAGGCGTGCAGGCGATGATTTCACGGCACCCGGCGACCTTGGCCAGAGTGATGGTCATCAGCGTGGTCGAAGCCAGTGGCGCGGTGCCGCCCGGGATGTAGACGCCTACCCGTTGAAACGGGTCAAATTTTTCGCCGACCAAGCCGCCTTGCAGGTTGCGGGCCTGCCATTTTTTCCGGAGAGACTGCCTCGCAAAGAAGGCCACGTTGGTCTTGGCCATACGGATCGCCTTGCGGGTGCGAGGGTCGATCGAGGACCAGCCCTCCTTCAATTCTGAGGGGGTGATTAGGAGTTGGTGGGGGGACAGTTTTGCCCCGTCAAACTGTTCCGTGAGCTGAATCAGCGCTTTGTTGCCGCGCTGCTCGACGTCCCGAATGATTTTTCGAGTACGCTGCTCAATGCTCGGATCAAACAGACTGGAGGCGGCGATGAGCTTGTCCAGTTTGCCGGTGAAGCCGGAATCCGTGTGTCGGATTATATTCATCGGCGGGAAGATAGGGGCATTGGCCCAGAAATGTCAAAAACAGTGGACTGCATGCTTGTCAAGCCTGTTTCCTTTTTTGAGAGGAGAGAAAGAATAAATTTTGGGTTTGACGAGACAGGTTGCCTTATGTCGTAATGACTAGTCTGTTTTATTGAGTTAGCAATGCCACGCAAAGCGAAGAAGAAAAAGCCAGTTGTCAGTTCCGCGAAAGCGTCGAAGTACGACGCTCATCACAAGGTGATCAACAGTACCTACGGTGACTTCGCCGATTTGCGCCATCAATTGTCCGAGTCGAAGGAGGATGTGGCTGAGCGCTCCAAGCTGCTGGAGATCTTTGCTACCTGCAACGATTCGCAGCGCTCTTGGTTGTTGCTGGAGGATTATTTCGACAAGTTGAATCTTGCCCGCAAGGATTTCAGTCAGGACGATTGGTGGGCGGGTATGTCGCAGACGCAAGGGGACACGAGACTTGAGGATCTGGCGCTGGTGTTCATGAAGTCGGGCCGCTCTGTCCCCAATGAGTTAATGCCACACGCCAACTTCTCCCGCTTTGCACAGGTGGAACAGGCGGAGAAGGATTACCAACTATTCAAGGGACTGGAGGAATGGATGTTCCCCCCGTCGCCGTTGCACCTGGATGCGCCGCGTGCTGCGCTGCGCGTAGTTGGCCGCCTCGTTGAGAACACGGAGTCGGCGGGGTTGCACAAGTTCGGAATAGAGATTCATGTAATAAGGCCGCGCACCGGAGACCGCGTGAAGACGCTCGATGACATGGCCGACCTGACAATGCGTGCCGCCCATGAGCAGGAATTATTTCCGGTAGATGACTGGTCGTTCATCCGCTGGTCTTCCGGTATCCGGCATGACTACGACACGGAGGCGGAACTGATTCCCTTGGACGGTGCGGACCTGCTCAAGTGGCTGGTGCAGTGGGGGAAAACCGGGAGGATCGAGCTTGAAGGGGAAAGAAAACCCGTTGAATTCCTAGGGCGCATTATCGAAATGGATCCGCACTTGCACAAGGAGAAGTCAAACCTGTATTTCACCCATAAAATCATCCTGCCCGGTGGGAAGAGTTGCGCCATGTCGGAAGCCCGCTTTTTTGCCGGGGAACCTGCGCTGGCGCTGATTGGGAGCGAGGTGTTCCTTCTGCGTGACGCTCCGTCGCAGGAAGTGCTAGGGAACTGGGCGAAGATGCAAAAGGCCCCGGTCTCAAAACTCACCCACCGCTTGCTGACCAAGCTGCGCAAGATCAGCACCACCAACGGAATCAACTGGGAGCAGCTTTGCAAGACCCACAAGGCGACGCCACAGTTCGTATTTGAAATGGCCAACGACACGGTTCGATTGAAGCTTCTGGCCAAGAGCGAATCGGACAAGAGTCTTTGGCAGTGGAACGGCCATGAGTGGATTCGCCAGAAATCCGCCAGCCAGAAGGCAAACAAGCCGGAGGTGCTAGATGACGACCGACTGGAACTGGCGGTTGGCTGGCTTCAGCGGCTGGATTGGTTCACACCGGAGCCGGGGCTTTGGGTGGGGGACGCCAATCCTCTTTTTCTCGAGAGCCTGCATGCCGCTTGGCCGGACAAGCCTGAGGCCGAGTACCTCGGTGACACGGAATTCAAGCGGCTCTTTCTGCAGCCAAAGCGCCTCAAACCGAAGTTGATCGTTCGCGGCAGCGGCATCGACTGGCTTTCCGTCTCCGCTGAGTGGGAGGAGGAGGGTATGAAGTTGACGGAGCGTGACTTGCAGCAACTCGCCGGAGCCAGCGGCAACTTTGTTAACCTGCCCGATGCCGGCTGGGTGCAGCTAGACCAAAAGGCAGTTCAGGACGCGCAGGAAGCCATGGCCGACCTGGGCGTAGATGGACTGTCAGCGCTCGAGCAAAAGATTGGGATCGAGCAGGCGGCCCATCTCGACGAGGATGGCTTGGCCAAGTTCGTCCCGTCCGAGGAACTGGAACAGTTACGCGGACGGCTTGATGAGTTCGAGGGCATCGAGTCCACGGACTTGCCGGAAGGGATCGATGCCGAGTTGCGGCCCTACCAGCTTGAAGGATTCAGCTTTCTCTGCCACTTGGCCAAGCTCAAGCTGGGTGGTATTCTCGCCGACGACATGGGTTTGGGCAAGACGCTGCAGACGCTTGTCTGGCTGAAGTGGCTGAAAACCAGCCGCAGAAAAAATGCCAAGACCAAACCGACCTTGGTCGTTTGCCCCGCCTCAGTGCTGCACAATTGGCGGCGTGAGTCGGAACGCTTCACCCCCAGCATGAAGGTGCTGGTGCTGGAGAGCGGGCAGGCGAGGCACAACCTTCGCAAGCGAGTCCCCGACCACGACATCGTGGTCACAAACTACTCCATTTTGCGGCGCGACCTCGATGAGCTGGCCAAGTTTGCCTTCCGGGCCGTGGTGCTAGATGAGGCGCAGTTCATCAAGAACCCCGGCGCGCAGGTGACCAAGTCGGTAAAGGAACTCAAGGCTGACCACAAACTGGCGCTGACCGGTACGCCGATCGAGAACCGTATGCTCGACCTGTGGAGCATTGTCGATTTTGTGCAGCCGAACTATCTCGGTAACCAAGATCACTTCAGCCAGGTGTACGATCTTCGTGGGGCGGAGAAGGACGAGAGCAACGCCCGCATTGGGCGTCGAAAACTCTCGGCCAAGCTGCGCCCGCTACTGCTGCGCCGCGTCAAGAAACAGGTGGCGAAGGACCTGCCGGAGCGTGTCGAGCAGAGGCTCGACTGCGAGCTGCCCGAGGAACAGCGCAAGCTCTATCTCGCCGAGTTGAAGCGCAGCCGTGAGCAGGTGATGAAGGCGGTCAAGCAGAAGGGAGTGGCCAAGAGCAAGATGCATGTGCTGGCCGCTCTGACGCGGCTGCGCCAGATCTGCTGCCACCCGGGCCTTGTCGGCAGCGACACCGAGTCTGGCAAGATGAATACCCTCTACGAGTTGGTCGAGCCGCTCCTTGAGGAAGGGCACAAGGTGCTCGTGTTTAGTCAGTTCGTGCGGATGCTACAGATTCTGGAAAAGCAGTGTGAGGATCGCGCGATGCCGACCTACCTGCTGACTGGCGAAACCAAAAACCGGCAGGACATTGTCACATCTTTCCAAGAGGACGAGTCGCCGTCAGTGTTCCTGCTCAGCCTTCGAGCTGCCGGTACGGGACTCAACCTCACGAGCGCCAGTTACGTGGTCATTTACGATCCCTGGTGGAATCCCGCCGTTGAGGCGCAGGCTATCGACCGCACGCACCGCATCGGCCAAACCGCCACGGTGAACGCCTACAAGATGATCTCGCCGGGGACCGTTGAGGAGAAAATATGGGACCTGCAGCAGCGTAAGGCAAAGACGGTTTCCGACGTGCTAGGCGACGACGGCTTTGCCAAGGGGTTGACAACGAACGATCTCGAGTACCTGTTCTCCGACTAACCACGCACTTGGTCAAGCGCTTGGCAGGCTAAACTTTTTCCACCCGAAACGTCGGCTGCCTCCATTGCCCGCTTGGCAGCAGCCAGCGAAAGACCACGCCGCCCTCGTGATGCCCGGAGGTGTCGAGTTGGTTGAGTGCGCCGGTGTCGCGGTGTGCCACAACGATACGGAAGGAGCCGTCCGGCTCCGGTTTTACCTGTGAATGGTTCAGAATGATTTGGCGGTTCACGAAATCGCGCGACTCAAGCCAGCGGCTGCAAAGCTGCACCGACCAGTAGCGGCATTCTGGCGCTCGGCCCTCCATCACGAGCGCCTCGTCTTCCTCCAGTTTGTACCAACCGCCGACGTACTCGTTGTCCGGCGTGGGGAAGAGGCTGTCGAGTCCTTCCACAGTGCTGTCGATGCCAACGGTATTCGGTTCCTTCATCCATGCCTCCGAGGCGAGTTGGGTCGATTTCATCGTACGCACAAGGCTTTGATTCAATGCCCGAAGCCGGTATGCGACTCCCGCCACCGTCGGTGCCGGTGGGGGCGCGATTTTATCGAGCAACTGGATGTGCAGTTCTGCCGGTTGTTGGCTGAGATCGGTGAAGTATTGGCGGGTCACGAGCGTACGGGCGATGCTGTCCAGTCGGACCCAGTTGCGCGCACCGTCCGGCCGCTCGGCGGAGAGCACTAGTTCGAACTCGCCATCATCGTCAATTTCCATCTCCGCATCACAGATGTTCGACAATATGATGTTGCTCCGGCCGCGCATGCCGTAAAGGCAGAAGGCCAGGTAAAGTTCCTCCCCGCGCCGCCCTTGGATGCGGTAGCGGAGGGCCGGGTTCAGCGTCGCCCGGTGGTACAGCGTGTCGGGGTTGTCCACAAAAAACTTCCGGATTGGCGACATGACCTGGAGCAGACTTGGTGCGTTGGCGTCCTGTTCCACCTGAAACTCCGTCATGGCGACGAGGATCCGTGTGAGGAACCGGTACCCCTCCGCGCGTTCGGAGGGGTCGCGTCCCTCTGTCAATGTATCGATCTGTTTCGCCGCGTTTATGAGTTGCGAGGTTAGTGTCGACCATATCTTTTCCAGTTCGTCGTTTTTCATGGGGTTGCTCCTTCAAAATCATGACGCACGGCTTCTTCGCTCAGGCCGTACTCTTCAAGCGAGTAGCGGTGCGGTCCGTGCTTGTGCTGGCGGTTGTCAGTTAGCCATTGTTTCATTCGTTCTTCAAAATCATCCGAGTAGGTGTAGCCGTGGTATTCGTAAATGCGCTGTACGGTGCCGATCGGGTTGCGGGTTAGGTCAGCATATTGCACGTCGAGGAATTGCCCCGCATCGGCGGCGGTGCGAACCTCGGCCGAGCGTCGAGAGATCTCGAGCAGTCGACGATGCCAATGCGTGCCGATGGCTGCCTTGTCGACCGTGTTGCTGGCGGCGCTGCGCGTGATCTCGCACAGGCTGCAAATGCTCGGCAAGACGCTTTCCGCGCCGCGGTGCGTCTGTACGATGCGAGCATCCGGGAACACCTCCAGCAGGCCGAGCAGCCCGGGGAGATGGCGGGGTGCCTTGCAGACCCATTGGTTTCCGCGGCATTTCCAGCCGAGCATCTGTAGTTGCCGCCGGTAGTAGCGGTACCACACTGCATCAGCCTCGTGCCCGGCAATCCAGTCGGAATAACTTGGGATGTGCGCCCGCAACTCAAAAATAAAGTCGGCAAACGTGTGCTCCATTAACCACAGGCACTCCTCCGGCCCGGTGGCGTTGAGCTTGTGCGCACTCGCGAGCCGGGGGGCGATCTTTTCAAACCCGGAGACGAACGACTCCGTTTGCGCTATTCGCGGATCGCTCTCGAGCGACTCCGGGGGTGGGGCGGGGTGCAGCCCCTCCCACAGGCGAAGCCAGCGCGAGGCTGGGTCGCAGGCGAGTAGGTTGTGTAGCAGTGTCGTGCCGGTCCGGGGAAATCCAAGAATGTACAGTGGCCGTTCAATTGGCGTCTCGGACATCTCAGGGTGCAAGGCAAACGCCGCTTCGGTTTGCAGCCTGTTTATGAGGAGTCGCAGGATTGTGCGTTGCAACAGGATCACCCCCTGCGTGTTTAGATCGGCCTCATCCCGCAGGGATCGCAGCAGGACCTTGAACGGTTCACGGAACGAATTATCCCCAAAGTCCGACAAGCCGGTCTGCTTGGCGGCCTTCTGCAGCAGGGCTTCGTCGTTTAGGGCAGTGTCTGGGGAAAGTCCCGACATCTTGCTGAATCAGCGCACATACAGGGTTCCTCCGTCGACGGGGAAGGGTGCGCCGGTTATAAACGACGCCTCGTCGCTGCAGAGGAACACCGCCATGGCGGCGACCTCCTCCGGCTTGCCCATGCGCCCGACTGGTTGGTAGTCTGATAGTTTTCGGAACATCTCCTCTTGGTTGTCAGGGTAATTTTTCGCAATGAAACCGTCGACGAACGGCGTGTGGATGCGGCCCGGCAAAATCGCGTTGCAGCGGATACTGTCGAGTAGATGATCCTTAGCTACAGAGTAGGTCATCGCTAGCACACCGCCTTTGCTCGTGCTGTAGGCTAGACGGTCGTTGATCGCCATTGTAGCCACCGTCGAGGCGATGTTGACGATCGAGCCACCGCCACTCTCAAGCATTAGCTTGACGCCGCCTTTAAGGCAGTTGAATACGCCCTTCAGGTTTACGCTCATCACACGGTCAAAATCGTCCTCGCTGGTGTTCATGATGTTACCGACATGCGCGATACCTGCATTGTTGACGAGGCAATCCAACCCGCCTCGATCTTGGCCAAGCCTGGTAAATACTTCCTGCACTTGGCCGTGATTTGCCACGTCACACTGTGTGGCACCCGCTTGGCCGCCGGCGGAGTGGATTTTCTCAATCGTCTCGATCGCGGCTTGTTCGTCGATCTCGAGCACATTGACGAAGGCGCCCTGCTTGGCCAGGGCAAGAGCAATCGCTTGGCCAATACCTGACCCTGCTCCGGTCACGACGGCGGACTTACCCGAAAGGTTGAACATGCGCCGCAACGTCCTCTAGAACGCCTTGTTTAGCAAGTTCTAACACTTCGCCAAGGTTCTAAGCTGGCAAACGGGGAACGATCATTTACGCTTGGGCAAGAGTATGAGTGATTCTGAAAAGCAAACCAAGCGGCTTCGGAGCGAGGAGTGGTTCAACAACCCGGCGCACCCGGACGGCACGGTCATTTACATCGAGCGGTTCCTGAACTACGGCATCACGCCGGAGGAGTTGCGCGCCGGCAAACCAATCATTGGAATTGCCCAGGTAGGCAGTGACATCACGCCGTGCAATCGCGGACACCTCGAGACAGCAGAGCGTGTCAAGGCCGGTATTCGCGACGCGGGCGGCATCCCGTTCGTGTTTCCGGTGCACCCTATCCAGGAGAGTTGCCGGCGGCCGGCCGCCGCCCTGGACCGCAACCTGGCCTACCTTGGCCTGGTCGAGGTGTTACACGGGTATCCGTTCGACGGCGTGGTGTTGACGACCGGATGTGACAAGACCACCCCGGCCTGCCTGATGGCGGCGGCGACTATGAATCTGCCGGCGATTGTCCACTCCGGCGGTCCAATGCTCAACGGTTGGCACAACGGCGAACTGGCCGGTTCCGGCACGATGGTCTGGGAGGGGCGCAAGCAGTTGGCTGAGGGCAGGATTACCTTTGAGGAACTGCTGGACCAGGTGGCTGCTTCGTCGCCCAGCGTCGGTCACTGCAACACGATGGGCACGGCGTTATCGATGAACTCGCTGGCCGAAGCACTGGGCATGTCGTTGCCCGGTTGCGCGGCGATCCCGGCGGCGTACCGCGAACGTGGCCAGATGGCATACCACACCGGGCGCCGTATCGTGGAGATGGTTGGTGAAGATTTGACACCAAGCAAGATTATGACGAGAAAGGCGTTCGAGAACGCCATTGTTGTGAACACCGCCATCGGCGGCTCCACGAATTGCCCTGTGCACCTGACCGCTATCGCGCGACACTTGGGTGTTGAGCTGAGCCTGCAGGATTGGCAGGACATTGGCTACGACGTGCCGCTGCTCGTCAATTGCCAGCCGGCTGGCAAATACCTCGGCGAGTCGTTTCATCGCGCGGGTGGCATCCCGGGCGTGGTTCGTGAACTGCTTGGCGCGGGACGGCTTCACGGGGACGTGTTGACCGTCAGCGGCAAAACCGTGTCTGAAAACCAGTCGATTGTCCCGGCGGCGGATCGTGAAGTGATCCGAGGCTACGACGATCCGCTGAAGGAGCGGGCCGGTTTTTTGGTGCTAAGCGGCAACCTGTTTGACGCTGCGCTGATCAAGACCTGTGTTATTCACGACGAATTCCGTGCACGTTATCTCTCCGAGTTGGGGAGCGAGAACGTGTTCACGTCGAGAGTCATCGTGTTTGAGGGGCCGGAGGATTACCGCGAGCGCATCAACGATCCTGCATTGCAAATTGACGAGTCGTGCATGCTGACGATCCGGGGGTGCGGGCCGGTCGGTTATCCCGGCTCCGGTGAGGTGGTGAACATGCAGCCCCCGGACGCGCTGTTGAAGGCCGGCATCGACATGCTGCCGACGATGGGCGACGGCCGGCAAAGCGGCACCGCGGCCAGCCCGAGCATCTTGAACATCGCTCCCGAGTCGCTGGCCGGCGGCAACCTGGCGCTGCTGGAGACAGGGGACGAGGTACGGGTCGACCTCAACGCTTGCCGGGTCGATCTGCTGGTATCCGACAAGGTCTTGGCCAAGCGGGCTGAAAGCTACTCGCCGCCCAAACTGCATCACCAGACGCCGTGGCAGGAGATGTACAGGGGCTGTGTTGGCCAACTCGATACTGGGGCCTGTGTTGAATTTGCGACCAAGTATCGCGATGTCCGGCGGGATTTGCCGCGTCATTATCACTGAACAGTGCGATCAGGATTGAGTTGCCCTCCGGGTGAAGTTAGTTTGCGTGCCCATGAGCGAGGTTGCACCTGACACAACACAACGACCAGACGGCCGCGCGGCAGATCAACTCCGCACGGTCAACTTCAAAAACAACATCGCTCCCCACGCCACCGGATCGACACTGATCGAGTGGGGTGACACCCGCGTTATTTGCAGTGCGACGATCGAGGAATCAGTGCCGCGCTGGATGAAGATGCAGAACGTCGAGGGCGGCTGGCTCACAGCAGAGTACTCGATGCTCCCGTACTCGACGCTAGATCGCAAAAGCCGCGATATCAGC
Source organism: Verrucomicrobiota bacterium (assembly GCA_030749225.1). GTDB lineage: Bacteria > Verrucomicrobiota > Verrucomicrobiia > Limisphaerales > UBA1096 > UBA1096. Next base: position 11,137 of record JASMKO010000047.1, on the reverse strand, counting down.
CGGGGCAAGATCGACGGGCGGTCACAGGAAATCCAGCGACTCATTGGCCGCTCAATGCGGGCTGCGGTGGACATGATGCAACTCGGCCCGCGCACGATTTGGATCGACTGCGACGTATTGCAGGCCGATGGAGGCACGCGCACGGCATCGATCACCGGGGGTTATGTGGCCTTGTCACTGGCCTTGGTCAAGTTGCGGGCAGATGGGTTGCTGAAGTGTGACCCGGTTGTTTCGCCGGTAGCCGCGGTGAGCGTTGGCGTGGTGAACGGCGTGCCGGTGCTGGATTTGCCGTATGTCGAGGACGTCGCTGCCGAGGTGGACATGAACCTGGTGATGAACGGAGTGGGCGAGTTTATTGAATTACAGGGTACCGGCGAAAAGAACACTTTCAGCGACGTTGAGTTGGGCACCATGCTGGCTCATGGGCGAAAGGGGATTGGCAAATTGCTGGAACTGCAACGGGCGGCCATCGCTGAGGGGTAAGGCGGAGGTTGTTATGTTTTGCAGGGAGAAACCAACCCGGTTGCATCTCGTACGCCACGGCGAGGTCGACGAGGCCTACCATGAGGTGTTTGGGGGGCAGATCGACATGGAACTGTCGCCGAACGGCCACGAACAGGCCAAGTGCTTAGCCAAGTTCCTCGGCCGTCGCCATTTTGACCGGGTTTACCGCAGCCCAATGGTTCGGGTGAGGCAGACGGCCGAGCCGTTGCTCGATGCGCTTGGTCGGGAGGCCGAGGTGATCGACGATTTGCGCGAGGTCGATTTTGGCGTCTGGACCGGCTACAAGTGGGATGAGATACAGGAAAATTTTAATGCGGATGCAGAGGATTGGCTGCTTCACCTGGAGAACAATGACATTGCCGAGGCGGAGTCGATGGACGGCTATCGATCGCGCATTCAGTGCAGCCTCGATCGGATGATGAACGAAGGAGCAGAGCAGGATCTTTTAGTTCTTTGTCACGGCGGGGTGATTCGGATGCTTCTGTCACTGCTTCTTGACGAGTCGTTCTCAAAAATGGATCGCTATGAGGTGGACTTCGCCAGCCTGACCGTCATCGAACACCGCACCAGTCGCGTGGAGATCAAGCTACACAATTTCGCCCCTTGGTTGTGGCTTAGGGAGAATGGGGGGGCTTGACGTTGCCGACCATGGATAGCCCTCCAGATCCGTGTCGCCGTCAGTCGTTGCGCTGAAGCTTTTCGCGGTTGCGCCGTCCTTGCGCAGATAATACGTGAGAGTCCATTCACTGGCGGGATAGTCTGAGATGGTCTTTTTCCATTTCCATGTGACTCCGCTGGTCAGTTTCCCCGGTTCGTATACTTTCGGTTCAGCCATCAACCCTCAGTTTTTGAGGCTAAAAGGTTTTGCGCCAACAGTTAAACGACTTGAAAACTTTGCTCGTTGAGATGAGTCCCAGTTCACCATGAAATCACAACTAGACGCAATCGTCGCAGCCGTAATGCTAGTGTCAACTAAACCAACTTCTGGAAGGAAACAAGCCAGACAAAAACTACTTCCTTGAGAGCCAAGCCGGATTAGGTGTTGGAGCCTTGGCGTCAACAGATTGTCGCCAGGCATCGAGTCGTCCGCGTAGGGCCTTGACCCTGCCCGGGTGGACGGCGGCCAGGTTTTTGCTTTCGCCCGGGTCGTCGCGGAGATTGAACAATTCCTCACGATCCTCCTCGTAGTAATGGATCAGTTTCCATTCGCCCTCGCGCACAGCGCTGCCGGGTGTCATACGCGGGTAGTAGTGGGGGTAATGCCAATACAATGCCTCTCGGCTAAGCTTGGCCTGGGAATCATGAAGCAGCGGTAGCAGGCTCTCGCCGTCGTGCAACGGGCCATCCGATTGGCCGAGCGAACTGGCGACGGTGGAATAATAATCCTGCGAGGTGACCGGCTCGTTGCACACCGTTCCGGCTTTCGTGCGACTAGGCCAGCGGATGATAAGCGGCACACGCAAACCGCCCTCGTAAAGCGTACCCTTGCCGGAGCGGTATGGGCCGTTGCGGGTGGGTGGGCGATTGCCGGACCTGCCAGTCTGGAAATCAACCCCGCCGTTGTCGCTCGTGATTATAACTGCCGTGTTGTCCTCTAAGTTGAGTTCGTCGAGTTTGCACAGCACGCGGCCAACGTTTTCGTCCATGCTCGCGACCATCGCCGCATACTCAGGATGGTTGTGCATTTTACCCGGCTTCTTGGTTTTGAATCGTTTGACGAGTCCCGGCCTGCCCTCGATGGGCGTATGTACCGTGTGAAACCAAAGGCTCAAAAAAAACGGCTGCTCCCGCTGCTGTTCAATGAACTGCAGGGCGTGGTCTGTGAGTTTGTCGGTGAGGTAATCGCCCGGCTTCCCCTGAATCACTGGCACGTAGCGCAGTTCGGGGTCGCTCCTCGACCAAGGACCGCGGTAGGGCCAGAAGAAAGTTGCCGGCGCACCCCAGTAGGTGCCACCAATGTTCAGGTCATAACCCTGGGTTTCCGGATAGAAAGCGGCTTTTCCAAGGTGCCATTTTCCGATGTGCGCGGTGGAGTACCCATGCTGTTTAAACAACTCGGCCAACGTGACTTCCTTGCGCGGCAGGTTGGGCTGGGCCTTGGCCTCGAGTAAACGCCTATTTGTCGGTCCGCCGCGCACGGCGCCCTCGTGCCAGATCGTCATGTCAAGTCGCGCAGGCGACTTGCCGGTCATGATGGCCGCGCGGGTCGGCGAGCAAATCGCCGCGGCCGCGTAAGCTTGAGTGAACCGCATTCCCTCTCTCGCCAGCCGGTCGATGTTGGGCGTTTCAAAAAAATCGCTCCCTGTTACCCCAGCATCCGCACATCCCCAGTCATCCACAAGGATGAACACCACATTCAACTTTTCAGCATCCAGCGTCTTGGTAAAGCACATGGCCAAGGCCAGCATCAGGAAAGGCCGCATGGACTAAATTTAAGTTGCTTGGTTAACTTGTAAAGGTTTTTGGCCGGAACAATGTCTATTGCACGTAAGGTTTTTTAAGAGCTGGGAAGTGATCCTGATTTGCAGGAATAGTACGGCAGAAGATATAGCCGAGATAGTGAAAAGCCGCCAAAAATGAGGGACTGCTCGGACTCGATGCTCACTTGGATTCGTTGGATTTCGTCAAGATGTTGGACAAAGAAACTGGGGCCGAGCAAATAGGAGAAGAGGTGCTTGTGAACCTTGACTTGTCAAAGATGCTTGCGAAGTCTCCTCGCTGATCGTCGCACCGGCAGAAACGGACATAAACCCGTTCACTGCAGTTTGGACAAGCGCTTGGCGGAATGGTTAACATCTAGCAATGAAACAATTAAGACGATTACCGGTTCCGGCATCGAACAGAAAAAGTTTGCTTGTCTTTGACTGTGCCCGGAGTGGTATTTCGGCCCTGCTTGCCCTGATTGTTGCAGCTACCGTGGTCAAGGGTGCCGAGAGGGAGCGACCTCTTGAGTTCACGACCATGATTGCCCATTGGGCAAACTATGCCCACGAGGATTACCTCCCGTTTGTGGGGGAGGCTGGACCTGAGTTGGTTCAGGTCGGTTTTTACGGTGCGCATTACTGGAGCTTGGCACACACGAAATACGGTGCCGGTTATCCGGCACATTTTCCGATAATTGGCCTTGGCGAAAACCGAGACTGGTTGAGGCAGCTAAACCAAAAATTGCATCAGTTCGACTCGATGGTGGTCGGTCATTTTAACATTGAGTTTCTGGTGGGCGATCTCGAGAGCGATGAGGGGCCACGTGGTTTCTTCAAGTGGTACCGGGAACTCTGGGACGAGCAACTGCTTGGCCCGAAACCTGTCGATGATCCACTGGATCTGCTTGAAAAAAATGCCGATGGCTCACCGATCCGGAACAACGGTTACTCTATCGGAGGCATGAAGGAATACTGGGCTTGCCTGAACAATCCCCATTGGCGCACGGTGCTTAAGGCCTGGGTCCGACACGGCATAGGCCAAGGGTTAGATGGGTTCGTGATTAATTACTTTTATCGCCACAACTGCCTTTGCGGTCATTGTCAGTCCGCGTTTCGCGGTTATCTGGATGATCGTTTTGATGCGGCAAAGTTAAAGAACCAATTCGGGATCACTGCCCTCGCCTCGCACAAGTTTACCGAGATTGGATCGTGGCATGATCCGGAAAACAGCACCCCCTTCAAGCGTGAACAATTGCGCTTCTCACAGATGGCCACCAAGGATTGTTTTGACCAGGTGATTGTCAGGTACGGTCGTTCGCTGAAGCCAGGACTGATTGTTGGCCAGTGGAATCATCTTGGGAATTTCGCCCAAATCAACGGCGACGAACGCTGCCTGTTGCCGGCCCGGCTTTGGGCGAAGAATGAGGATTATCTTTGGTATAGCACCGGCGGATCGGCAAATTATACCGACCTGAAAAACAATGACCTTGGAGAAGGAACGCTACAGGCGCGCTACATTCGGGGTGCATCGGGTGACAAGCCCTATACGCTTGGGAAATATGAGAGCACCCGCACGCGGGTAGCCATCGCAGAGTTGGCTGCCAACGGAGGCGTGCCGATGGGTTTTTACACCCGCTTTACCGATCCCGGGGCGCGAAAAGTCATCACACAGTATTACCGCTTTATTCAACGTCATGATGCCATTTATCGTCGAAACAAATCACATGCGGAAGCCGTCCTGCTTTTTCCCCGCAAGTCGGTTCATGCCGGTAATGTTGGGCCGGTTGAGGCCTTTCGCCAAACCGGCCAGGCGTTGCTTGATCGGCATGTATTATTTGATGTCCTGCCGGATGACTTGGCTACAACCGATCGACTTTCGGCTTACTCAAAGGTTTATAAGGCGGGCGACGGTGCGCAGGAAGGGCAAGCAAAATTCTCCGCACCGTCCACCGTCCGAGTCTCTGCCACTCGGCCCGCTATTGGTGATGCGTTGCATTTGCATTTAGTCAACTATAACCGCACGGAACCTTCAAAACCCAAAAGTCCGGGCGGCGGAATTCAAGACGAAAAACCAATCAGCGTGAGCGAGTTCTTATGCGCTCTGCCTATTCCCGATGGCACTAGGCTAAAGGGCATACGCTTTTTAACTCCGGAAAAAAAGAATCCTGTTGAGGTAGCCGGTGATGTCCAAGAAACAGGAATGGTGTACTTCACCATCCCGGAATTTCTGGTGTATGCCGTGGTTGAATTGTCGCTCGGGCCGGGATCACAAGATTCCCCTTGAGTGATTGCCGGAAGGTATAATGCTTGGCCAAGCAGTTTTCCAATTGACCTAGAGGTGGATGGAAGCATGCTCCGCCTACCATGAGAATTACCTTGTTTGCATTTTGCGTGATACTGTTCACGGGGTGCGCTGCTTTGGCCAAGCAGCCACCCAAGCGCATTGCCGCCATCGTCACCGAGTACCGGCACAACTCCCATGCGGACGTCATCGTCGGGCGTTTAGTGGAATCTCATACGCTCGATGGGAAAGGCGAGTTTCCCAATTTAAAACTAGTTTCGCTGTACACCGACCAAGTGCCCACTAACGATACGAGCCGGGATCTGATGCGGCAATATGGGGTGCCCATTTTTACAAACATTGCCGATGCCCTCACGCTCGGCACAGACAGGCTGGCCGTTGATGGCGTATTGCTTGTGGCTGAACATGGGGACTATCTCAAGAATGAGACCGGCAACGTCATTTGGCCCAAGCGGCGGATGTTCGAGGCAGTTGCGAAGGTTTTCCGCGACAGCAAAGCCTCAGTACCGGTGTTCTGCGACAAACACTTAGCCGACAACTGGAGCGATGCCAAATGGCTTTACAACACGGCACTTGAATTGAAGTCGCCGCTGATGGCCGGCTCGTCGCTGCCCACTCTTTGGCGGCGCCCCCAGGCAGATGTGCAGCGCGGAGTAAAACTTACCCAGATGGTTGCCATCTCGTATCACACGCTGGATGCGTACGGTTTTCACGCGCTTGAGATGGTGCAGTGTCTGGCTGAGCGTCGGGCGGGCGGTGAGACAGGCGTGCAACAGGTGCGCTGTCTCTCAGGTGATGCAGTCTGGGAGGCGTTGAACGATGGCACGATAGACGAGGGATTGTTGCAGGCCGCTCTGGTTCCACTGGAAAGTAGCCCGGTGAGGCAGGGAAACCGATCGCTCACGGAACTGGCAAAGGAACCGACAGCGATGATAATCGACTACAGGGACGGGTTTCGAGCCAGCGTTGTGACGCTAAACGGCGCAGTCAACGAATGGAGTGTGGCATGGCATGAGGACGGCAAGACCAAGGCAACAATGTTCTGGACGCAGGAAGCAAGACCGTTCATGCACTTCACTTATCTTGTGAAAGGCATCGAGCAGATGTTTAATACGGGCAAACCTTCTTGGCCAGCGGCTCGCACACTGTACACCAGCGCCATCCTAGATGCGGCACTCATTTCATTGAAGCGGAGCGGCACAGCAGTATCGACGCCGTATCTCGACATTCCATATCATTCAAACTGGGACTGGCAACAGCCGCCTCCGCCCCCGGCTGGCCGACCCATCCACGAGAAATAAAAGCATCGCGCTTTTTTTGGGATGATATTTTGCCCAAATCATTAGACAGGGTCAAAAATATGCCTTAATTTGCCGACTTCCTCTGCAAACATGGCGGCAACACGGGTGTAGAATCAAAAGCTGAAGGGAAAGAAAAATTAATTAACCACAACAATCATAGTTGTTTTGTTCTTGAAATAAATTGAAAAGATAAGTAATTATCTAAACACATGAAGATGAAATTGCTAATCATGGCGATGGCGTTAACACAGGGTGTTCCCTTTGTTCTTGCACAACCCAGCAAAGCTATTCTGAATGTCGATAACAATGGTTTTGTTGGAGATGGGAAATTTACAATCGCCTTAAATTTTAATGAACCATTTAGATGGGAAAATACAAAATTTGAGTCAATTAAGACATTCCCCATGAGGGGCGGGAACAAAATGCCGCATACCATTTGCTTCAAATCTAATAACAATGTAAGTTGGAGGCAAACAGACGTGGTCTTTTCCGGAACATTTAATCTTAAAGAGACCTCGGCAAAAGATCTTCTCAACCAATACATTGACAAGCATGGCGGCTTTGGGGTTCGCACTTGGTCCATCGACAATAATGGTAATTTAAAATCATTCAATGAGCGCACTGGTCAATACGAGATGCTTGCTCCTAGGCAATTTTCAGAAGAATATGGATTAGATTTTCAATCTGATGAATATACAGTTGAGGCATCCATTTCCGGCTACTTGGTTGAGATTATCGGTGTTTTTGATCATGAAACTAATCTATTGAACTTTGACACACTGGATTATGTTCCGCTTTTTGATATTCCAAGATTTACAATTGAAAAATCACATGATTTACAAAGATGGATTAAAGTTAAGCTGTCAGATTCATTGCCAAAGGAATATCATTGGCCGCATGAATTGAACATTGAACTAAACTTAGAACCAAAAAACAACGCATTTTATAGGGTTAAAATAGGAGCCGAATGAAACGCATATTTACTTTGGCTATCAACACCTTCTTGGCCGCCACGCTGCATTCGGCCATGCCGAATGTTCTTTTCATTGCGATTGACGATTTGAACGATTGGGTCGGGGTGCTTGGCGGACATCCGCAGGCAAGAACGCCAAATCTAGACCGACTGGCAGCCTCAGGCGTTCTATTCACAAACGCTCATTGCGCGGCACCAGCCTGCAATCCTTCACGCACCGCGATTTTCACCGGGATCTCGCCACACCGCTCCGGTCTTTACCAAAACGGTCAGAAGATGCGTCAGGTGCTGCCTGTTGCCGAGTTGTTGCCAAAAACTTTGTCTCGCGCCGGCTATTGGTCGGCAGGATCGGGAAAGATGCTGCATTACTTCATCGACGCGCATTCTTGGGATGAATATTTCCCGCCCAAAAAAACAGAGAATCCTTTCCCGCGTACGTTGCACCCAGATGAACGACCGGTGAGTCTGCCGCGGGGCGGGCCTTGGCAGTACTACGAAACCGACTGGGGTCCGCTTGACGCCACCGACGCGGAATACGGTGGGGACTATCTTGTGTCCGACTGGATTGGCAAACAGTTGCTAAAGAAACACGATAAACCTTTCTTTCTCGCCTGCGGTATCTACCGGCCGCATGAACCGTGGTTTGTCCCGAAGAAATACTTCGATGCCTTTCCGCTTGAGGAAATCCAGTTGCCTCCCGGATACAAGGAGGATGATCTTGATGATCTACCTTCAGAGGGAAAACGGATTGGGCCAAACCGATACTTTGCTCACATCCGAGCCCACAATCAGTGGAAGAGTGCGGTGCAAGGCTACCTTGCCTCCATCTATTTTGCTGATACCATGCTCGGGCACGTCCTCGAAGCTCTGAAGAAAGGACCCAACGCCAAAGACACAATCGTCGTTCTGTGGTCTGATCATGGATGGCATCTGGGCGAAAAACAGCATTGGCAGAAATTTACTGCGTGGCGTGCCTGCACTCGCGTGCCGCTGATTGTGCGTGTTCCGACGGAGACTCCTGGGCTACCGACAGGAACGAGATCTGGCACCTGTTCAAAGCCAGTCAGCCTGCTTAGCCTGGCGCCGACCGTTTTGGAACTATGCGGACTCCCGCCCGTTAAAGCCCACGATGGCTCCAGCCTTATCCCCCTTCTCCGAAACCCGAAGAACCACTGGCCACACATCGCAATTACTCATCTCGGCTCTCCGGGCAGCTTTGGTTTAAGCGGGGAGCACTGGCGCTACATCCGTTATGCCGGAGGCAGTGAGGAACTCTATAACGTCAGGGCCGATCCCTATGAATGGAAAAACTTGGCAAATCAAAGAGCGCATCAAGCCACTTTGGAACGTTTACGCGCATTGGCTCCGAAGAAGTTTGCCAAGTTCGTTCAGCCGAAAGTTGGAACGTTACCGACGCTAAAATGGAAACCGCTTGCTAACTCCGCGAAAGCGCCACCATCGAAACCGGACGGTAATCCCTTTGACGTCGTGTTCATTAACCGGAGCGGTCGCAAAGTGGAGCTGTTCTGGATGGACCGCACCGGTGGTCGCAAACCCTATAAGGTGATTGCCAACGGAGTACAATACCGACAACAGACCCGACCCGGTGCGGTGTGGATGGTTGCCGAAGCCGAAGGCAAAGCCGGTAAAAAACTTGGTTACGTTGAAGTTGGGGACCGCTCCGCTCGCGCAGTTGTGCCAAAGCATTAAGAGTAGCGTTATAACAGCCCGCCTTAATAAACTCAAGAGACAAACAGTGAAACACATTCTAATCACGACGATCGCAGCTGTCTTATCCGCCGCGAGTTTGGTTTTGGGGGAGCGCCCCAACATTGTTTTTATCATGTCTGATGACCATGCGCTGGAGGCGATCGGGGCATATGGGTCATGGTTGAAAAAATATTGCCCCACGCCTGCGATTGATCAACTGGCTGCAGAGGGTATGCGCTTCACTAATGTATGCTGCAATAACTCCATCTGTTCACCCAGTCGTGCAAGTATTCTGACTGGCCAATACAGCCACAAGAACGGAGTCCTGAATCTCAACGGCTTCATTAATCAAGATTCACCGCAGTTGGCCGTGGAATTAAAGAAGGCCGGTTATCAGACTGCGGTGTTCGGCAAATGGCATCTTGCCTCCCGTCCAATGGGTTTTGATACCTACAAGGTTACTCGCGGGCAGGGTTCATGGTTTAACCCGGTTTTCTATGCTGAAGGCGGACAATGGTACGGCAGGCGGAAAAAGCGTGAAACGGTGCCAGGTGAAAAGCACACCGGCTACTGTTCTGATGTCTACACAGACCAGGCCTTGGCGTGGTTGAAGGCGCGTGATGCCAAGAAGCCGTTCTGCATGATGCTGCATTTCAAGGCGCCGCATCATTCCTATGAGTACCCAGAGCGCTGGAAGGATTACCTCAAAGATACACTCATAACGGAGCCGCCCAGCCTGCATGAGGACGTCGAAAAAAGCAGTCCTCGGTTAAAGGGTGTGCACACCTGGCACATGATCCATAAAAACGGCTATTTTGGGCGACACGAAATGGACGAGGCTCCTCCCATGTGGCCGCATGACGGCACCGCTCGCGGCAAGAGTTCTGCAGCATACCAGCACATGATCCACAAATATCTTCGTGCGGTGGGAGCTGTAGATGAGAACATCAAGCGGGTGATGGATTTTCTTGAACAGGAGAATATCAAGAAAGAAACCGTGGTTATCTACACCAGCGATCAAGGGTACTGGCTTGGTCAGCATGGGCTTTATGATAAACGGCTTATTCTGGAAGGCTCGATCAAGATGCCCTTCATCGTCAGATATCCCGGGAAGATCAAGGCAGGCACAGTCAATGATGCGTTGTGCAGCAATGTGGATTTTGCGCCCACGCTGCTTGGTGTTGCTGGGATTCCGGTTCCAAAGACCATGCAGGGAGTGAACCTGCATCCACTTTTACAGGGACGCCACCCGAGCAACTGGCGAAAGGGAATCTGGTATGCCTACTGGGCGACCGGACATTTTCACTGGGGTGTTCGCACCCACCAGCACAAACTAGTACGATTTCCAGACACAACGGACTACGAATTCTATGATTTGGGTAAAGACCCGAATGAAATGAACAATCTTGCAGGCCACCCCAGTTATGCCAAAGCGACTGCACAAACCGAAAAAATTCTAGAGCAACTAATCAAGGAAGTTGATATCAAACCAAACCAAATGCCGGGAGCAAACAGGAAATGAAGCACCTCCTGCTCTCAACATTCGCAGCCGTGATGTTGGCAGGGTGCGGGTCGGAATCTGATTTTTCAGGTAAAGACCTTAATAAGCATGGTGTTATTTATCATGCTTGTTGTGAAGCTGACCCATGTTGCGGCATGGAAAACTGTTGCGACTTAAAAGAAAAGAAAAGTGGAGAGGCGTGTAAAAATTCAAATTGCGTCAAGATTTCCAATAAAAAAAAGGAAAAAGCACCTAAATTGAAAGCAACTGGGAAATGAAACACATACTTTCATTGCACGTCTTTTAGGCAATCTACTATATCACCTTTAAACCTTACTTTTTCTTATACTATAACTTAATTTAGACGGTTTTTGGTTTGGTCAATAGTGGTCAATAAAATGCCGTAGTGTTAGGTTATCACCC
>JASMKO010000046.1 GCA_030749225.1 Verrucomicrobiota bacterium | reverse complement strand
TGCCACTGGAGGTGCTCAAGGCGTTCAACGAAAACGTCGGCATTCCGTTGCTCGAGGGGTACGGCCTGAGCGAGACCAGCCCGGTCGCCTGCTTCAACCCGTTGCACGGCGAGAAAAAGCCCGGCTCGGTCGGCCTCCCGATCAAGGGAGTCGAGTTCCAGATCTGGAACGACGCCGGCGAGGTGCTGCCGACCGGCGAACAGGGCGAAATCTGCATCAAGGGCCACAACGTCATGATGGGTTACTGGAACAACGAGGAAGCCACCGCGGCGGCAATCAAGGGCGACTGGTTTCTTTCCGGGGACATCGGCTATCTCGACGACGACGGCTACCTCTACATCACCGACCGCAAGAAGGACATGCTGCTCGTCAATGGCATCAACGTCTACCCGCGCGAACTCGAGGAAGTCATCTACCAGTTTGATGGTGTGAAGGAGGCGGCAGTGATCGGAGTCAACGATCCTCGCAAGGGCGACATGGTCGTGGCATGCGTGGCTCCCGCCGAGGGCGCTATCATCGAGGATACCGCCCTCCTTGGCTTCCTAAAGGACAAGCTGGCTGCCTACAAGATGCCGCGCAAAGTGATGCAGATGGAAGCGCTCCCCCGCAACGCCACCGGCAAAATTCTGAAAACCAAGCTCCGCGAAATCGCCGCTGAGCAGTTTGGTCGCTAGCTGGGTTGTTCCTGCGTTTGGCCAAGCGGGGCGGTGTCCGGTTCCGTTTTGCCTTTCTGTTCGCGCTCAAGGGTCTCGAACTTTCGGCCGACAATTCTCACGCAGTAAAACCAGAGGGCGATGATGATGCAGGTAAAGCCGCCGAGCAGTTGCAGGCCAAGCAGGCTGGTTTCGAGCTGGCCGGCCTCGTTGCGGGTGCTTAGGAAGATCGGGACGAGGAGGGCGATGAACAGCGCGGCCACCTTGCCGGTGCGCAGGACGAACACCTCGACAAATGCCCGGGCGACGTATTTCTCTTGCCGTGACAGCGGGTTGTACAGGGTCTCGCGACCGGTTTGGTTGACGGAGTAGGCGAAGGTGCTGTCGGAAATTTTCAGGAGGCTGCCCGCAATCAGGATCGGCGCGAGGATGAAAAAGAGCGAACTCAATGCAATGGAAAGCGGCAGGGCTAGCAGGATCCATTGAATCCGATATTTGGGGAAATTGGCGGCGAAGATGCTGAAGCCCAGTTGGATGACCAGCGCGGCGATATTGCCGATGGCGTAGACCGTACCGATGTGGTTGCCGAGTTCGCTCCGGTCCACAAACTGCTCGCTCATCGCAGTGAATTGAAAATCAAGCACTTCGGATGTGATTTCATAAAAACCGACGATACCGGCGATGGCGATGAGGTAGCGCGATTTGAACACGAGTGAAGCACCTTCGATGGCGGCGTTAAATTTTTTCTTTGGCACCCCGTCCGGCGTTAGGTCGGGTTCATTGTGCGGGATGGTTTTCGCCATCCAACCTGCGGCAGCCGCCAGTAGACAAATCACTACGCCGATGCCAATGACGACGTGCAGCCATTGCTGGTTGGTCATCTCTTCGATCCGAAAATAGGTGCTGCCTATGGCGCCGCCGGAGACGGCTCCCAGCACGATGAAACCGTAAAGCCGTTTGGCGTTTTTCAGATCCACCGTGTCGTGCAGGAAGGAGAAAAACGCAGCCAACATCAGGCTGATGTAAAGATCGCCGAACCAATAAAACAGCCAAACCGTGAGTTCGCTTGGGTTGTTAATTTGAAAGGAGAAATAAACGGTCATGGCGATCACCAAGCCCATGCAGGTGTACGTCAGTACTTGTCGCTTGGCCAAGCGCGTGACCATTGTGAGGAAGACGACCAGCAGGAAGGCGATGACCAAGTTCATGCCCTTGGCCAAAAGCTCGGCGTGGCTGCCCAGCATCTCCATTGAGCCCAGCTTGAAGGTGGCGTCCCCGTCGTATTGCCCGATGAATAGGCTCTTTTTCAGCGGCTTAAGAATCCAAAAAATCGTCAGCACAAGGTTAATGTACAGGAACATCACCGCCGTGAAGGCGATTTTTTTGCCGGTTGAAAAATGGGCGTTGGGCATCGACTGACTCTTAGCTGGCCGCGTCGATGCCGGTCACAGGTTCACCTGGTAATCGAGCGAGCTGCCGCCCTCCACGCTGAGGCGGAACCGGTGGTTTTCCGCGGACAACAACTCGAGGTTGATGTTAGAGCCCTCCTCGAGCGGGGCCTTCTCGATCTGGTAGTTGGTCACGCCGAGCGAGAGGATGCCGTTGATCATCCGCAGGGTGGGGCGCGCGCCGAAGGTGAGGCTGCGGCTCTCACGGGCGATCAGGTTGTGGATGGAATCGTCCACGGTCAGGTTCCAGTTGTAGGTCTCCTTCATGCCGTCGGCCTTGAGGCGGATGTGCAGCTCGGCCATGTCGATGTACTCCGGGTCGGTGAACGGCCGGAACATGGCGATCTCGTCGAAGCGATTTAGGAAGCTGGGGCGGAACCGGTCAAGCAGCGCCAACTCGAACAGCTCGCGGACGTTGGCCTTGTTGCGGTTTTTGACGATGACATCGTAGCCGGCGTTGGTGGTCATTACGACGAAGCAGCCGCGGGCGTACATCGGCTTCTGGTTGCGATCGTAAAAAATCCCCTCGTCGAGGAGGAAGTAGAGACGGTCGAGCACCTGCACGTTGGCCTTGTCGATCTCCTCGAACACGTACACGGCGTGGGGATTGATCGTGAGGTTGTCGGTCATGACGGCGAGGAAGCGATCCATGCTGACGGAGCTGCGGTAGGTGGTCATGTCCATGGTGATCATCTTCAGGCCGAGGCTCTTGGAGAGCAGCTTGGAGAGGTAGGTTTTTCCCGTGCCGGTCGGCCCGGCGAACATGATGCTGGCGACCGGCTTTTCATCGGTCCGGCCGCCGCCGTAGCCGATGCGCGAGAGCCGCACGACGCCGTCGACCGCCTCGTCCTGCCCAATGAACCGCGACCGGATATTGCCGGGCAACTCCTTCAGCACGGAGAAATCCTTCGCGATGATCCAGTCCGGCACTTGGGCGGCCTTCATAGAGGCGGCCTTGAGTGTGGCTTTGTCCATCACGAACCGCCCGTTCTTGGCCACCGCCTCCTCCATCATGGTGACAAGTTCCTTGAACACCGTTAGCGTCCGCTGTGGCTCCGGCTTGTTCGGTTGGTAATAGCCGATGACGTCCTTGATGTAATTGACGTGCGCCTCGGTAAGCTTAAGCTGCGGGATGTAGGCGCGGGCGTAGTTGAGCAGGATGCCGTTGATGTCGTCGCTCCCGTATTCTGGCAGGAAGACCGTGTCGCCGAAGGAGTTGATGACATAGTTGTTGTCGGAGCGCACGCGGGAGTAGTTGAAGTAGTCGATGAATGCGATGCTGCGCATCTTGCCGCCCTGGATGTTCGGCGCGAACAGCGTCTCCACCCCGGTGGAGGAGCGGTTCGACGCGCCCAGCCCGATCATCGAGCTGAGGTTGGAGATGTAGAGAATGATGTCCTCGCCCAAGGCCGGTTTGCTGATGTTCTTCTGCCAATATTCCTGCACTTGGCCAAGCAGGGTGTGGCCCTCGACGATCTTCGGCAGGTCGATTTCGAGGTGGGCGAACTTGGCCAACTGCGGGTCGCCGCTCACGGCGAGGCTGGCCAGGAAGTAGCGGTAGGCCGACGAGGCGTCGCCGACGATCAGAACCGACTTGTTGCCGTGGTCGGCGGTGATGACATCCTTGATGCGCTTGGTGAGGTCCGGGAGGATCGGCAGCCGGTGCATGACCTTGGCCGGTTCCTCCCATTCCGGGCTGATGTCGTATTTACCGGAGGGGTCGTGGAGGATGAAGCACGACTTGCTCAACGTCTTGAGGCTGGGTGCGGCCTGAGTGTGCGTGAAAACCAGAACCGCGGCGGCTGCGGTGACGACAATTCGGAGGCTTGAAAAAAGCCGTTTCATCTTGAGTGTGATGGAATGCTCAGTTGACCGCGTGGCGGTCGGCAGCAGTCAAAAGCTGGCTGGGGAAACTGGCACGATTCCGACTGTTGTCAAAAGAAAAGAACGAACTTTTTGGGATGCCTTCGGTTCAGAATGACGCAGTTGCGAAGGCCGGTTCATCGGCGTTCCGCCGGGCGGGAAGTGATTCGGAGAGTATCCGGTTGTTTTCCTCGATCAGTTTGGCCAAGCGGACCAGTTCGCCATCAAGGCGACGTCGCTCGGTCTCGACCGCCTCGGCCTGATCCTTCAGCTTAATTTCGAGGAGCTTTTGCTGGGCGCGTTCCCGGCTCAGGTCGGTGTTGAGGGACAGGTTGTATTGGCGCTCGTTGGCCAATTCTTCCTGGATCACCCGGTGGCTGTCCTCGAGAATGTTTGCCCGGTCGCTTGTTCTGGACAGTTCTGGCTCCAGTTGCTCGAGTTTGGCCTCGGCGGACTCGGCCCGATACAGGAGATTCTGTAAATACTCCCGGTCGCTCTCGCTGAAGACCCGCCCCTTGTGCCGCCAGCGAAATCCAAACCAGCCACCGAGCAGACCAAGGCCGGTGCCAATCGCTGCGATCAAAACCGTTATTCCTGTCCCAAAAGCCATTATCACAACACGGTGCTCAGCAGTATCCGTGCTAAACCAGCCTCATCCTGCTGGTTTTTGCCGGTTTGCATTGCACCCGCGCCACGAAGCACATAAAAAACGCGGGCGAGGCAACTGCGATTCCACATGATTTCCCTAAGATATTTAAGCCTGTTTTTCCTTATTGGAGTGCCTGTGTTTGGCCAAGCGGCGGATTGGCCGACCTATCAGCATGACTACGCGCGGAGCGGTGTCGCACGAGAGTCGCTGCTCACGCCGTTTACGGCTGCGTGGGTGCACCGCTCGCGGCACGCCCCACGCCCGGCTTGGCGTGGGGAGGCCAAGTGGGACGGCTACAACAAGGTGTACGACATGAAGTCGCGGCAGATTTTCGACTACGCCTACCACCCGGTTATTGCGGATGGACTGATCTATTACGGCTCGTCGGCGGACGACAAGGTCTACTGCCTCAATGCTGCAACAGGTGGGCTGCGTTGGACATTTTTTACTGAGGGGCCGGTGCGCTTGGCTCCGACGATTTCGGAAGGCCGTGTTTATGTCGGCTCTGACGACGGCCACGCCTACTGTCTCGACGGGAAAAGCGGCTCGCTAATCTGGAAGACTCGTCCTGGGCCGAAGGATTATCGCATCCCCGGCAACGCCCGCCTCATCTCGCGATGGCCTTTGCGGACCGGCATTATCGTAATCGGCAAGACCGCCTACTGCGCTGCCGGGATGTTCCCCTCCGAGGGCGTGTTGATCACCGCGATAGACGTCGACACCGGCAAGATCAAGTGGCAGCAGAAACAGACCGACCTCCCGGCGCAGGGATACATGCTGGCTTCGCATACGCGGCTCTACGTCCCGGCCGGGCGAAACAACCCAGTTGTAATTAGCCGCGCTGACGGCAAGCGCATCCGTGTCGTGAGCGGTCAAGGTGGCACTTACGCGTTGTTGACCGGGGATAGTTTGGTGTTCGGCCCCGGCAAAACCGGTACGCTCGGTCTTGTCGAGTCGAACCAGTCGGATCAACTCGCCTCGTTCAAGGGCAACCACATGATCGTCACCCCGTCGCGTTCTTTCCTGCAGAGCGATACTGACCTGAGTGCGCTGGATCGTGCCCGCTACCTCGAACTGACTCGCGAACGGCGTACTCTCAAGAAACAGCACGAGCGAATCCAAGAGGCGCTGAAGAAGGCATCCAACGACGGCCAGCGATCACAATTGCTCGTGGATGCAGCCCAGCTGGGGCAGAAAATCGATTCGGTTCAGGCCGGCATGCAGGAATGTTTCGCGTGGCGCGTGGCCAGCAGCCAGCCTCTTAGTATGGTAC
Organism: Verrucomicrobiota bacterium; assembly: GCA_030749225.1. Taxonomy (GTDB): domain Bacteria; phylum Verrucomicrobiota; class Verrucomicrobiia; order Limisphaerales; family UBA1096; genus UBA1096. The sequence continues at coordinate 9,037 of JASMKO010000046.1, read as the reverse complement.
TGGCTGGGCAGACACTGATCACGGGTGGCCACAACGAGGTGGCGGCCTATCACGCCGGCGATGGTCGGCAACTATGGCAGGGTGCTGCCGATGGGGAGGTGTTTGGTCTGGCCGTGGCCGCCGGCCGACTGTACGCCAGCACGAGCCAGGGCGTCATCCACTGCTTCGAGGCCAAGCGATTGGCTAACTGATTATCATGACGACATACCATCAAACGCATCGCTCTTTTGTTGCGATGACTTTCGGGTTATTGCTTTTGGCCGATTCTTTTGGGCAGGCCAAGGAGTGGCCCAGATTTCGTGGGCCGAACGGCACTGGGATCAGCTTGGCCAAGGGTATCCCGTCCAAGTTTACCTTGGACGACGCCAACTGGCGTGTGGTGCTGAAGGGCGAGGGGCATTCATCGCCAGTGCTGTGGAATGGGCGCATATTCGTCACTGGCTCTGACCGGACGGAAGGCGAGTTCATCGTCCAGTGCCTCAACGCCGCGGACGGTTCGGAGGCTTGGGCCGTTTCCCGTCCGCAGAAATCATTCCGCACGCACAAGTACAATCACTTGAGTTCATCAACGCCGGCAACCGATGGCCAGCGGCTGGTGCTCGTCCTCTCCAAGCCGGGGGCGCACACGCTGGTCGCGCTCGATCTCGATGGAAAATCACTCTGGGAGCGCACGTTCGAGACTATCGTAAGTGGACACGGTGGCGGGATTTCGCCAATCCTTTTCGAGGGCAAAGTCATACTCGCCGGCGATGAGGACAATCAAAGCTTCCTCGCGGCGATGGATGCCGACACGGGCAAGGTGCTCTGGAAGGTCGACCGAATCAACGCCAAGGCTGCTTTCTCGACGCCGTGCGAGTTCACCGACCCGTCCGGGACGAAGGGGCTGGTGTTCAACAGCATGGGTCACGGGATCACGTTCGTAGACCCTAGCACCGGGAAGACCCTCTGGGAACAGGCCGGTATTTTTGACAAGCGTTCCGTCAGTTCCAGCCTGGTTGCGGAGGGGTTGTTGATCGGCACCTGCGGCAGCGGGGGCGGCGGCAATTACCTGGTCGCGGTCAAGCCGGGACGTGCGGCCAAGGGCGTGCCACCGAACCTTGCTTACAAACTGCGCCGCTCAATTCCCTACGTGCCGACCAGCGTGGCCAAGAACGGCCTGCTGTTTCTCTGGGGTGATGCCGGTATCGTGTCGTGTGTCCGGGCCAAGACCGGGGAATTGCATTGGCAGGAACGTCTCGAGGGCCGGTTCTTTGGTTCGCCTGTCTGGGTGGAGGGCCGCCTGTTTTGCATCTCGACCAGCGGCAAGATGGTGGTGATCGCGGCGTCGGATACCTTCAAGCAGATCGCCGTCAACGACCTTGGCGAAGCGTCCAACGCCACGCCAGCGCTGGGCGGGAATCGGATGTATCTGCGGACGCTTGGCCACTTGATCAGCCTCGGCGGCGTGGCGAAATGATTGGTTTGCTTGTCATCGTTCCGGTGGCTTTCTTTGCCGGCTGGATTCTGAAAAAAAGCACGACGCTGTATTGCGGCCGCGCTTGGCCAAGTGGCTGGCTGGGGCTTTTTTGGTTGTCCGCCGCGCTTGGTCTTGGCTTGGGCGTTTGGTTTTGCTGCTACGCCGAGTGGGAGGCAATGCAGTTTCGGCGCCTACCGATTCCAATCGCGCGACTTGACCCGGTAACCGGAGTCTGGAATGAACTCGAGATGTCGGTGGCCCTGCGCCAACTCGTGTTGGCAGTGGACTTTGTCGCCGGCCTGGCGCTGGCGATGTTCCCGATCACGGCGTCGATGCGCCTTGCCGAGTTCATGGATGAGTCTCGCCGGCTCAGGGCGGCTGCGGCCAGTCAAACCAGCCCCAGCGCGGTCGACGCCCCCTGAAGCGCTGAGATGACCTCACTGATGTGGTCGTTGAGTTCGGCTTCCATCAATTCTGCACCCCGCACGATGTCCTCCCGCTTAATCGCGGCGGCGAAGCCTTTGGTTTTCATTTTTTTGCGGACACTCTTGGGCGTCATGCTCGCCAGTTTTTCCGGGCGCACGTAGGCTACCGCAACGACGAATCCACAAAGTTCGTCCACCGCGAACAGCGCCTTGCGAATAGGTTGGTCAAGGGGGTAGTCGTTCTGGTTCCATTCCGCGTGCGATAAGATTGCCCCGACAATTTCCTCGTCGACGCCGCGCTCGCGTAGAATCTTCGCTCCTTCCTGCGTGTGGTTGGGGATATCCGGCCAACGCTCGTAATCGAAGTCGTGCAGCAGGCCAGTGAGGCCCCACTGCTCGACATCCGCTCCCCGCTTGGCCGCGTAATGCCGCATCGCCGCCTCGACTGCGAGTGCATGTTTCAGCAGCGACTCCGACTTCGTATGCTCGTTGAGTAATGCCCAAGCTTCGTCACGGTCCATATGCGGAGTGTCGGCAGAAGCAGGCAGCGGAGCAAGCCCCTGTTTATCCAAGTGGGAAGTGAATAACGAATGTCCAATGTTGAATGGCAAGACATGGTAGGGATGGGGGCCCCAAGCCGTCCGGGTTGTACAGGCATTCGTTCGCGTTGAAATGCCTGCGGAGTCATGGGGCAGCATGCCCTCTCTTTGGGGCCATGGAGTCGAATGCAAAACAACTGAAAACTTGAAACTGAAAACTTCAAACGCCTTCATGCTTTCGGTAGTCTCCGTTGCGTGGCCCATTTAACAGGCGAGTCAATTATTGGATTTGAATCGGGTGGCGAGGGAGAGCCGTCCATTTTTGGTGTCAACCCCACGACCGGCGAGTCGCTCCAGCCCGGCTATGCAGCGGTGAGTGGCACCGAGTTAGATCGTGCCGTCGAGTTAGCGGCTGAGGCATCCGGCGTATTTGGCAAGACCAGTGGCGCAGAACGGGCGGCGTTCCTGCGGCGGATCGCCGACAATATCGAGGCGGTTGGCGACGACTTGGTCAAGCGCGCGCCAGAGGAAACCGGCCTTCCAGAGGGGCGTATCCGGATGGAGACCGGGCGGACCTGCGGGCAGTTGCGGTTGTTCGCCTCGGTGGCTGAGGAGGGCTCATGGGTCGACGCCCGCATCGACCACGCCGACCCGGCGCGCGAACCGGTGCCCAAGGCGGATGTCCGCTCGATGGAGCGACCGCTTGGCCCGGTGGCCGTGTTTTGCGCGAGCAATTTTCCGCTTGCCTTCTCGGTGGCGGGCGGCGACACGGCGTCGGCATTCGCGGCCGGCTGCCCCGTTGTTGTCAAGGCGCACCAGTCACACCCCGGCACGGCGGAATTGGTGGGGCAGGCGGTGTCGGCGGCGGTGCGTGACTGCGGGTTGCCGGAGGGGACGTTTTCGCTCCTGTATGGACCGGGCCGTGAGACCGGCTCGGCGTTGGTTCGGCATCCTGCGATCAAGGCAGCCGGCTTCACAGGCTCCCGCGCCGGTGGACAGGCGCTGATGAAACTCGCCGCCGAGCGGCCAGAACCGATCCCATTCTACGCCGAGATGAGCAGCATCAATCCGGTGTTCATTTTGCCGGGCTTACTGGCCGAGCGCACGGAGCAGTTGGCCGCCGGGCTGCATGGCTCGTTGACGCTGGGAGTAGGGCAGTTTTGCACCAACCCCGGACTGATGATCGTGGACGGCACCGCCGACCTCGAGCCTTTTGTGGTCCAACTTGCCGGTTTGGTTGCAGGAAGTCCCGGCGCAACGATGCTCAACCCCGGCATCCACGATGCTTACGGCTCGGGCACGGATGCGCTTGGCCGGAACGCCGCCGTTGAGACGGTTGCACTTGGCCAAGCGGGCGAAGGCCCGTGCCAAGCCGGGGCAGCGTTGTACCGGACGAGCGCCGATGCGTTTCTGAATGACGCGTCGCTGGGTACGGAGTTGTTCGGGCCGTCAACCCTGCTGGTCACGTACGATGGAACAGACAAGATGCTTGCTTTGGCCCGGTTGCTTGAGGGCCAATTGACGGCGACTGTGCATGGCACCGAGGCCGATCTGGAGGCCAACCGCGAACTGTTTGATGTGATCGAGGGAAAGGTGGGGCGTGTGGTCGTCAACGGCTTCCCAACTGGCGTTGAGGTCTGCCCCGCGATGGTGCACGGCGGGCCGTTCCCGGCGACATCGGACGGCCGATCGACTTCGGTCGGTACCCGGGCGATTCACCGGTTCACCCGCGCGGTCTGTTACCAAGGTTATCCTGACTATATTCTACCGGCCGAGTTGCGGGAGGCCAACCCACTGGGGATTCGCCGCCTGGTTGACGGGGAACCCAGTTAAGATGTCCGACACGCTGATCATTCTCCCGACGTTCAACGAGGCGGAAAACCTGCAGCCGATGGTGGAGCGGCTATTGGCGCTGGAGCCAGCGCTGGAGGTGTTGGTGGTGGACGACAATTCGCCGGACGGCACCGGTGAAATCGCAGATGGCTTGGCCCAGTCGAACGAGTGTCTGCATGTGCTGCATCGACAGGATAAAGACGGGCTTGGCCGGGCCTATTGCGCCGGGTTCGTCTGGGCGCTCGAGCGTGGCTACGAGTTTGTCTTCGAGATGGATTGCGACTTCTCCCACAACCCGGACGACATACCGAGGTTCATCGAAAAAGCCAGAGTCGAGGAGGCCGACCTCGTGCTGGGTTCGCGTTACTGCGAGGGCATCCGGGTGATCAACTGGCCGATTGGCCGGTTGCTGCTCAGTATTTGCGCGGCACAGTACGTGAAGATCATCACTGGCATGCCTTTCACCGACCCAACCGGCGGCTTCAAGTGTTTCCGGCGACGGGCGTTGGAGTCGATCGACCTCGATTGCGTCCGGGCCAACGGCTACAGCTTTCAGGTTGAGTTGACACACATCCTGTGGCGAACCGGACACGTGATTGCCGAGGTGCCGATCATCTTCACCGACCGCTTCATTGGCACCTCTAAAATGAGCGGCAAAATCGTGCGCGAGGCAGTCTGGATGGTGTGGCGGCTGTGGTTGCAGAACGGTTTGCGCCGCTGGCCGAGGAAAATAAAGTAACTTCCCGTTTGGCCAAGTCCTTGATCAGAGCGTCACGGTTTCTGTGATCTCAGCCTGTGTGGAGATGTCGATCTGGATGGTGTCGATACCGGATTGGGCAAGTTTTTCCGCGACGGTCTCCCTTGCAATCTCCGGCGTATTGCAGTCACGGCTCAGGTGACCTAGCGTGACATGCCGCAGTGTGCCGTCGGCCAACGTCTCGACCGCCTCGGCCGCGGCGTTGTTGGAGAGATGACCGTGACGACTCATGATGCGCTGCTTGATCGCCCAGGGGCGGCGGGTGTCCTCCTGCAGCAAGTTCAGGTCGTAGTTGGCCTCGAGGAACAGGGTGCTCGCTCCGCGCACGCGCTCGAGCACCAGTCGTGTCGCTTGGCCAAGGTCGGTCAGCACGCCGACTCCGCCGACCGCCGTTTTCACGTGGAAGCCAACAGGGTCTTGCGCGTCATGCGGCACAGGGAAAGTCTCGGCCACCATGTCACCAACCTCGAACGGTTCACCAGTGACGAACTGCCGGATATCAAGCCGGGTTTCCATCTTGAAACGCAGCTCATCCGCAGTAAGGCGGTTACAGTAGACCGGGATCTCGAGTTTGGCGTATAGGGCCTTCAGCCCTTGAGTGTGGTCGGTGTGCTCGTGGGTCAGCAGGATGCCGTCGAGTGTCTCCGGAGACCGCCCCAGCCGGGCCAGACGCTGGCGGATCTGGCGGCCACTGAGTCCGGCATCAATCAGCAGACGAGTCTGTTCCGTCTCAAGATACGAGGCATTCCCTCCCGAACCGCTCCCCAAAACCGTGAACCGCGTTGGCACTGCGCGACTTTAGGCGCGTGGGAATGGTACGGCAATGGAGAGCACAGAAAAGTTGTTCACAAACCGGCTTGAGGTGCTTGGTTGGCATGGTTTTTTTACAGCAAATTTTATGCCTTATTCACCTTGAATCTGCGCTGCCAAGTTCCTACTGTTGGCGCATGGCGCAGCAGGGATTCCAGATGTCGCAGAAGATGTCGCTCAACCAGGTATTGGCGCCGCAGCTTCAGCAGTCCCTCAACCTCCTGCAGGCTCCCATGCTGGAACTCAAGGCCATGGTTGACCAGGAGTTGCAGCTCAACCCGGTTCTCGAAGAGCAGGCTGCCCTCGATGCGGAGGCAACTGAAAAGGGCGAGTTGCCCGAGTCGGCGGAGTCCAAGGCCGACCTGGCCGAGCCGCCGAGTGACACGCAGTATGATCCAACCGATGAGAGCAGCGTCTCCGAGCCTGTGGACGATTTCCAGAAGGAGATCAATCAGTTGCTCGAGCTGGACCAGGAGTGGCGCGATCATTTCTCCAGAACCAGCATTCCGTCGCGCAACTCGAAGCAGGAGGACGAGAAACGGCAGTTCATGCTCGACTCGGTGACTGCCAGCCAGTCGCTGCAGGAGTTCCTACTGGAGCAGGCACGCCTGTCGGATTTTGAAGAGGAACAGTTCAAGGTTGCCGAGTTGGTCATTGGCAACATCGATGACACCGGCTTCCTCCAGTCGAGTGTCGATGAACTGGTCTTTTCCAGTGGCCGATCGAGCCGCGATATCGAGTCGGTGCTGGACGTGGTGCAGGCGTTTCATCCGCCGGGAGTAGGTGCCCGCGACCTGCGTGAATGCCTGATGCTCCAGCTTGAGCGGGCGGGGCGCGACGATTCGCTCGAATACCGGATTATCCGGGATTGCATGGATGAACTGGGCCGCCGGCGCATCCGCGAGATTTCCCGGAAGATTGGAGACACGGTCGATGCAGTCCAGGACGCCGTGGAGCGCATCAGCAACCTGGAGCCCAAGCCTGGCCGTGAATACCTTCCCGAGTCCAATCAATTTGTTGTGCCGGAAATTTTTATATCACGCGGCGATGACGGCGGGTGGCAGGCCGTCTCGAACAGCGAGTACATCCCGCGCTTGCGCATCAGTAACGCCTACAAGGATCTCATGGCGCAGGCCACCACGTCGGGCGACGTGCGCGACTATATCCGGGACAAGATCCGTTCCGGGAAATTTTTGCTGAAGAGCATCCACCAGCGGCAATCCACCATCATGAATATCGTTCATGAGATCCTGAAGCGGCAGGGGGAGTTCATGGAGCACGGCGCGTCGCACCTGCGCCCGATGACAATGTCGCAGGTGGCCGATGCCGTCGGCGTGCACGAGACCACCGTCAGTCGGGCGGTCTCCGGGAAATACGTTGAGACACCACACGGCGTGCTGGAGATGAAGTATTTCTTCACATCCGGCCTGGCCTCAAAGGATGGCTCCAGCCTGGCCAACACCAGTGTCAAGGAGATGCTCGGCGAACTGGTCAAGAAGGAGGACGCCACCAAGCCGCTCTCTGACGAGGATCTGGTCAAACTCTTCAATGACAAGGGCATCAAAATCGCCCGCCGCACTGTTGCCAAGTACCGGGCCGAGTTAAACATTCTGCCGTCGCACCTCCGGCGTGTCTATTGAAGCGATTGGCCAACCGTGATTTTCCGGTTGCCACGATGAATAACATAGTGATAATCTGCGTCTGGGTTCAAAATTAACGACAATGAGAAAAATAATCGCGACCACAGCTGCAATCGGAGCCATTGGCCTGAGTGCCTGGGCGGAGGACAAGGTGGATTTTGCGAAGTCGGTTCAGGGCGTTTTTGAGGCACGCTGCATCGACTGTCACGGTCCGAAAAAGGCAAAGGGTGAACTTCGGTTGGACACTCTTGAGGCCACCTTGAAGGGTGGTGAAAGCGAGGAACCAGTCTTGGCTCCAGGCAAGTCCGGCGAGAGCGAACTCTTTAAGCGTATTGCTTTAAAAGCGGACCATGAGGACATCATGCCGCCCAAGGGCGATCCTTTGACCAAAGAGCAGATAGAACTCATCAAAAAGTGGATTGATGAAGGTGCCAATTGGCCGAACGGTTTGGTATTGGTCAGCGCCAAAGACCGTGCTGAGGCGAAGGCAGCCGCAGCTCGGTTGCCGGAGCCTGAGATCAAGGAAGTTCCCGTGTCTGACGCTGAGAAGGCAGCTATCGCCAAACTAGCCTCCGGCGAGGGTATCGGGGAAAACTATGCTGCCCCGCTTGTGATGGCCCTTGCTCAGGACACCAAGCTGATCTACGCCAATTTTCGCCTCGTCGGGAAGAACGTTAAGGACAAACACATTGCACCACTGGCTGACATCCAAAATTTAAGTGAACTGGATTTGGGTAATACGCAAATCACATCAGCTGGCCTCGCGCACATCAGCAGGGCTAACAGCCTAACCAAGCTCAGCCTTGCCAACACCGCAACCGACGACTCTGGTCTGAAGCAGATTGAAGGCCTCTCTAACCTGATGTCTCTTAACCTCTATAACACAAAGGTCACTGATGCTGGGCTGGCAAGCCTCAAGGACATGAAATTCCTGCGCAAGGTATACGGTTGGCAAAGTGGCATCACTGACAAGGGCGTGGCTGAGTTGAAGAAGGCACTACCGAATGTGGATGTGAACCTCGGTTTCAAGTTGGCTAAGGCCGAGCCGAAGGAGGAAAAAAAGGAAGAGAAAAAGGAAGATTCCAAGCCTGAAAAGAAGGAAACCAAGCCGGTTGCCTTCAACAAGAAATGCCCTGTCAGCGGCAAGGACATCGATCCAGCCAAGCTCTTCGCCGTCGGCTTCTGCTGCGATAATTGCCTCGGCGACTTCACTAAGGACCCGGCCAAGCACATCGCCAAGGTCAAGGGGCCGGACAACAAGAAATGCCCGCTCAGCGATAAGGACATCGATCCGTCGAAGCAGTTCGTGATCGGGTTTTGTTGCGGCAACTGCCTTGGCGACTTCACGAAGGATCCGTCTAAGCACATCGCCAAGGTGAAAAAGTAACCGGCGATCCATTTTGAAAAAGGTCCCGGTGGATCCGCCGGGACTTTTTTTTGTTTTCGCTTGGTCAAGCGCTTGTCGAGTGCTGCCTCCGCCGTTACTTTGGCCAAGCGCTTGCATTCGATGGATGAGTTGCAGGAACAATTTGACGACGCCACGTTCGCCTTCAGCCAGGGCGACTACAGCCAGGCGG
>JASMKO010000045.1 GCA_030749225.1 Verrucomicrobiota bacterium | reverse complement strand
TCGCAGGGCGGCAGGCGGTGGAACGTCCCCCATCGGGGTCATCAGGATCAACTTCAATTCGGCGAAAAGCAGGTCATCCTTGATCGCCCGGGCCAGGCCGAGGCTGTCCTCTTCCGACATTTCACTGTCCAGAATAACCACCTGAAATGGGAGGTCCGTGGCGACGGTTTCTTGAAGCAACTGCAGCGCCGCTGCCGCCTCGCGGACCTCAGCGGTCTTGATCCGCCGCGAATGCAGCTGGTGGCGCAGGACTTGGAGGCTCGTCTCGTCATCAGCAACCACCAGTACCTTCAAGCCGGTCAACAACTGTCGCTGTTCATCCCCCGCGCCGGGCTGGAGCTGCTTACGCAAGGGCAGCTCGAACCAGAAATTCGATCCTTGGCCCAGCTTGCTCTCTAGCCCGATCCGGCCACCCATGATCTCGGTCAATTGCTTGGAAATCGTGAGGCCAAGACCAGTGCCCTCGTACCGGCGCGAGAGTGAGCCGTCCCCCTGCATGAACGGCTGAAAAAGGCGCTTTTGGGAGTCCGCGGAGATGCCGATCCCGGTGTCAACAATCTCGCAGCGGATCGTCACCTCCTGGTCGGTCTCGGCAACGCTACTTAGCCGCACCGTAACTTCGCCCTGATCGGTATACTTGATCGCATTGCCAGCAAGGTTGGTCACGATCTGGCGCAGCCGCCCCGGGTCGCCGATGACACTCGTCCAGACATCCTCGAACACCAGGCAGGCCAGGTGCAGCCCCTTGCTCTGGGCCTGCTCGGCCAGCAGGTCCACGGCACTCTCGACCGTCTCGCGAAGGTCGAACGGAGACGCCTCGATCTCGAGCTTGCGTGCCTCGATTTTTGAAAAGTCGAGGATGTCGTTGATGACCCCCAGCAGCGCGTCTGCGCTCTGCTGAATGGTGGTAAGGAATTCGCGCTGCTGCCCGTTCAGCGGCGTTTCCAGCAGCAACCCGGTCATGCCCATGATGGCATTCATCGGTGTGCGAATCTCATGGCTGGTGTTGGCGAGGAACTCCGACTTGACTTTCGCCGACTCAAGCGCGGCGTCCCGGGCCTGGGCCAGCTCAGCCTCGGCCTCCTTCAGGGGAGTGATGTCCTTGGAAATTCCAAAAGTCCCGACGATCTCCCCCTCAGCGTTTCGCATCGGCATCTTGGTTGTCAACACCCACCCTTCGCGTCCGTCGTTCCAGGTTTCCTTTTCCGTCTTGCCAATGATGCCCTGGCCGGTCTCAAGGATGGCCCGCTCGTCTTCAAGCGCGAGCCGAGCGTGTTCCTCGCTAAAAAAATCGGCATCCTTTTTGCCGACCGCGCCGCCGGGATCGTCCAGTCCGAAGTCGTCGGCCATGGCCCGGCTGATCATCAGGAACCGGCTGTCGCGGTCCTTGAAATAAATCCGGTCCGGAATGTTGTCGAGCAGCGTGCGCAACAGGTCCCGCTCATGGGCCAACGCGATCTCGGTGAGCCGCTGCTGCGTCACATCCCAAAAGATGCCCTGCACGCCGGTGCACCGCCCAGCCTCGTCATGGATCGGCGTCTTGACGACATGCACCCACGATTTTTCACCCTCCGGCGTGACGTGCTCCTCGACCGTGTCCAGCGAGTCGCCACTCTCCATGATGCCGATGTCGTCCTCCCGGTACTTTTTCGCCAGGTCGGACGGAAAAAAATCGAGGTCGGTTTTGCCGATGATCTCCCGGCGCGTCCTGCCCAGCTCCCCGCAGAACCGTTTGTTGGCAAAGGTGAATTTCCCGGCGGCGTCCTTGCGGAAAATGTACTGCGGCAGATTTTCCACCAGCGAGTGAAACAGAATCTCAGATCGGCGCAGATCGAGCTCGGCCGCTTTCTGTTCGCCTATATCCTGCACCGTGCCCTCGTAGAAAAGCACCTTGCCGGCGGCGTCCCGCACCGTCCGCGCTGTCTCCGAGATCCAGATCCGGGAGCCATCCCGGCGGAAAATCTCCGACTCGAACTGCTCTATTCGCCCCTGTTGCTGGATGAGCTTCAGAAACAAGTCCCGCTGTTTCGACTCCACGTACAGCTGCCCCTCGATGTCCCCGATCGCCTCGATCATCTGCGCTGCGGAGTCGTACCCGTACAGCTCTGCCAACCGGTGGTTGGCGTAGACATAGCGGCCCTCCTCCGTGGAGCGGAAAATGCCCACCACGACATCGTCGAACACCCCAGGGTTCTGGACAGGAGCGGGGCGCGGCGTCTTGTTGCTCGAGGTCGTCATGCGCGGGTCGTTCGCGTGGCTAAGCAGAGGGTAGGAACTCCCCCTCGCTTGGCCAAGCGCATTCGCGTCCAGCGGTCGACGCTTTACCGACCCGGGTACAGCGGGCAGACTGCCGCCCCGCTTAGCCTGGCCGAAAGGGGCAAAAATGAAACTCGGTTCCCACATGTCCGCCGCCGGTGGCGCCTGGAAGGCCATCGAACGCGCCCGCTTGGTCGACTGCCAAAGCACACAGATCTTCGTCAAGAGCAACATGCAGTGGTTCGGTAAACCACCCAAGCCGGCCGACGCCGAGCGCTTCCGAGCAGAGCTGACCAAGGGCGACGTGGGGACGGTGTTCGGCCATGCCGGCTACCTCATCAACCTCGCCGGACCGGACGGCGACAACCGCAACAAGTCGATCGAGTCGCTCACACAGGAGATTGAGTTCGCCGCGACGCTGGGCGTGCCGTTCCTTGTGCTGCACCCCGGCGCACACCTTGGCCAAGGCGACGACCGGGGCGTGAAGCGCATCGTTAAGGCGCTCGACAGAATCTTTCACGCGACGAAAAAATCGCCGGTGCGCATTGCGCTCGAGAACACCGCCGGGCAAGGCACCTGCCTGGGTCACCGCATCCGCCACCTGGCCGATATTTTTCAGCGCGTCAAGCAGCCGGAGCGGCTCGGCGTCTGCCTCGACACGGCGCATTTCTTCGCGGCTGGCTACGACATCCGCACGCGCAACGGCTGGAACGCCGCGATCAGCGAGGTCGACCAGATGATCGGCCTGGAGCAGGTGTTGGCGTTTCACCTCAACGACTCAAAAACAGACCTCAACTCGCGAGTCGACCGTCACGACCACATCGGTCACGGATTGATCGGCAAAAAGGCGTTCGCGCATATCGTCAACGACCCTAGATTCGCCGACACGCCCGGCTGCCTCGAGACGCCGAAGTCTCCCGACCTGCACGAAGATGTCGAAAATCTGGGCACCCTGCGCTCGCTGCTTAAAAAGCGCAAAAAAAACCTGAAAAAAGGGTGATTCCGGCCTAGCCGGCACAAAACTTCATTTTTATCTAAAGCAAAACCATCCACTGCCGATAGTGTTTGCGTTGCACGAGGAACGATTCCTCAACGGTTTTTGAGCCACCCATCGCAAAGGTTCATCAGCGGCAAGGATGCCTATGCTGTAAACGACAAACGGATTTGTCGACATGGTAATAAATACGAACCTGGCTGCCATGACTGGCGCCCGACTGCTGGATAACTCCCAGCGAAACCTGACCAACTCCCTCACGCGGCTCTCCACCGGTTCCCGGATCGTCCAGCCACAGGATGACGCCGCCGGACTGGCTGTGAGCAGCCGGTTTGCCGCACAAATCAGCCGCAACTCGGCAGCGATGAACAACCTCGCCAACGCGATGTCATTCTCACAAACGCAGGACGGCTTCACGCAAAAGGTGACAACCGCCCTCGACCGCATGAGCGAATTAACTGTGCTCGCCATGGACATCACCAAGACCAACACGGATCGTTCAAATTACTCGGTGGAGTTCACCCAGTTGCAGAACTACATCAGCGACATCGGGACAAAGACCTTCAACGGCGTGTCGCTATTCGCGGCCACCGGCACCGATGTCACCATCGACAGTGACGGCAACACGTTCACGATGAACCCGCTGGACCTGAACTCCACCACGGCGGCAACCGGCCTGGCCCGTGCGTTTGACGGCACCACCACCTCGATTTACACTACCAACGATGCCGCATCTGCACTGAGCAATATCCAGACTGCGATCCAAAATCTCGCCGACATGCGCGCCAACATTGGGGCGAACATCAGGCGCCTGAACGTAACCCGCAACCAGGTCGGGCTGCTCAACGAAGAACTGGCCGCCACGAACAGTCGCATTCTCGACGTCGACGTCGCCGAGGAAACGACCGAACTGGCCCGTTTCAACATTCTCGTCCAGAGCGGAACCACCATGCTAACCCAGGCAAACCTCATGCCGCAGGCCGCCCTCCAGTTGATTGCCTAACTCTGATTTCCAAGGAGGATAAAACCCAGGGAATGCAGCTCTCCAAGTTCGGAGCCGGCCCATTCTCGTGCAACAACGAGGCAGCGCCATCCCGGCGCTGCCTTTTTTGCGTTCGGGCTTACGGTGCCTCCAGCAGCCATGCCAACAGGTCTGCCATCTGCTCAACACTCAGCCCTGACTCCAGCCCCGCCGGCATCAGCGACAGGCCAGTCGACTCGATCGAGAGCACCTCGGCCCGGCGCACGCTCCTCCTATTTCCATCCGTCTGGATCAACTCCACCACGGCAGCGTTCTCGTTGGCAATCATCCCAACGAACGGTGCATCGCCCTTGGCCAGATGCACAGTGAACAGAAGGTACTGCGGTGCCACCTCGCGATGCGGGTCGATCAGGCTGACAAGCATTTTCTCCGCCCCATTCGCGCGGGTGGATTTCAGGTCCGGCCCAATGGCGCGCCCCACGCCACCCAGATCGTGGCACACCGCACAGCGCTGTTCGAACACCGCCTTTCCCGTGATGGCATTGCCGCGCTTGGCCAACGCCGGACGATACTGCTCGATGGCCTTGGCACGGTCCGGGTTGACGCTGGCCTTCGGCTTGAAAACCTGCGCGTGATACTCGCCAGTCGAGACAATGGCGGCGGGTACCTTGGCCAAGCGACCCGCCGCCATCGTCTCGAGACACGAGACAATCCGCGCACCGACCTTCGAACCGGCAAACGACTTGTCAGCCGCCAACGACTGGATGATCTCCGGGTGGTTCCCGGTGGCGGCGTTTAGCGCAGCGACCTCCTGCCAACTATCGCCAGCGCCATGTCGCAGCAGGGTCGCCAGCGCGACCGCCTTGCCAGGGATGCGAACCGAGCCAAGTGTCCAGCCAAGCTGATAACGCACCCGCACATCCGCATCGTTGGCCAAGCGTCGCAAACCGGCGGCCAAGGGCGAATCAAACGCCATCTTCGACTCGGCGGCTCCGTGCGAAAGCCCGGGCAGAAAACCTTCCGACAAGCGCACGGCATGGACGCGCACAACCGGCGACTCGTCGGCAATCGCCAAAACAAGATCGCTGCTCTTGAGCGCACCCAGCGCGATTAGCGAGTAGAGGGCGCTCATCCTTCCGATGCCCGTTTGGCCGTGCTTGGCCAAGCGGCGTAGCGACTCGACGGCTGCTGGGTTCCGCCGCTCGTAAAGCAGCCGGGCCGCCGTACCGCGATGCCAGCCGTTCAGATGGTCGAGCGTCGCAACCAACTCGCCCACTTTCGCTTGCACAAGCCGGGGCGGCCTCGGCTGTACGAATTTTTCCGGTACGATCCGATAAATCCGGCCCCGGTCGTTGCCGCTGTCGAGGTCGATGTGCTGCTTGATGCCACGCGGCAACGACCACGGATGCTCGATCACCTCGCGATACATGTCGGCGATGTACAGCGCGCCGTCCGGTCCGACCTCCATCTGCACCGGCCGGAACCAGTTGTCCGTCGAGGCGAGAAACTCGCGGTCGCCCTCGTCACTGGGTCGCACGGCTTGAAGTTGGATTCTTCCACCCCGCAGTTTTTTGCGGTGAACCAGATTGCTGCCGCAGTCAGCGATAAAGGCGTCGCCGCTGAACTCGCTTGGCCAAACGTGCCCGTCGTAGATCGTCACGCCCGTAGCCGCCGTGAAATAACCGGAGGGACGGCCTCCTCCCTCCACCGGCCCGGACACCTGCTTGGCGACACGCCACCGTGTGCGGATCACCCGCCATGCCTCGTCCGGGCTCAGGCGGAACACCGTTGCCGCCGCACCATCAATTGGGATGTCCACCAGCGGCGACGGCGGACTGAAGTTCGGGTTCTCCCCTGCGTAACGCCGCTCGTACATCACCTGCTGAATGTGGTGGCTGTTGCTGCAGACGTATTTCCGCCCAGCTGCGTCGAAATCCATGCCGTGTTGCGAGCCGCCGCTCTCGAGCCGGAAGTCGAGAGAGCGCGGGTCGAACGAGAAATCGCCACGCCGAAATGTAACCGTGCCCAACTCCGGGCGGCCAACGATGCTCACATTTCCCGGCGTGCCGCTAGCCGTCCCGTGGATGCGGTTGTCCAGTCCCCATCGAAAGCTGTTCATCAGCGACTGCATATTCAGCTTGGCCGTCTTGTTGCCGAAGCCGGTGAACACCACCCGCCGCTCGTCGGCCTTGCGGTCGCCGTCGGTGTCCTTCAAGAAAAGAATGTCCGGCGTTACTCCAACGAAGACGCCGCCGTCGAAGCAGGCGACCGCCGTTGGCCAAGCCAAGTCACGGGCGTAGACGGTCGAGCGGTCAAACCGACCATCGCCGTCAGCGTCTTCGAGCAGCCGCACTTGGCCAAGCTTGTCCTCTCGGTGCTCCGAGTAGCCGATCATCTCGACCACGAACAGATGGCCATGCTCGTCAAACGCCATCGCCACAGGATCAGCGACCAACGGCTCGGCGGCGGCCAACTCGATTCTAAACCCTGGCTTGAGCGTGAAGGTGTCCAGCGCCGCGACCGGCTCAATCGGTTTCAGGCGGGGTAGATCCTGTTTGGCCGCTTCCGGTTCGGCGGCTGTGGCGAACGACCCGAACAAGCCAAGCCAAGCAGCAGCAAAATACCAACGGCAAAACACGACTCAAAACAAGCGGTAAAACGCCAAAGAAACAAGGAAAAATAGGAATCGAGTAAATTATACATAATTCCTATTGACTTAATTGAGATTTAATGTCTTTCTTTGCTGAAGGGGGTGCCGCTTGACCTAGTTACAGATTTGAAAATGAAAACAAACGAAGTCCCATTGATGACCGAATCGCCAATGCGAAGTGTCCTGAAAGGGTTCACATGGCGCTTAGTAGCAACCTTCACAACGGTGGCGATCGCCTTTTGTCTCACCGGCGAACAAGGGCTGGCATTGCAGATTGGAGCGTTCGAGTTTGTGGCCAAATTGGCCGTCTACTACCTCCACGAGCGGGCGTGGGTGAGGGTTCCTTTTGGACGGGAATGGCCAGGGATGAAAGAAAACATGGATTGTGTTTGACACATTGGCCTGATTTACGCTTGATTCGCCTTCGCCGCCTTGGCGGCAATCTCATTACGAGTGGTTGAGGGATCTGGCCCGATGACGCCACGGCAACCGGTTGGCCCGCGAAGCCAACGACAAGGTGCCAATTCCAGCCCGGCGCGTCGCCGGGAAAAATGGGACGAGACCGCGGAATTTATTTCACCCCTTCTCGTCTTACGGGAAGGGGCTTTTTTGTCCCACTCACTCCCGCTTTTCGCAATGGAAGCAATACAATGAGCAAGAGTGCTGGATTCATGCGGGCGCTGAAGTGCCGCGAGTGTGGGCGGGAATACCCGCTCGAGGCCACCCACGTGTGTGAGTTCGACTTCGGGCCGCTCGAGGTCGCGTACGACTACGGCAAAATCAAGAAGTCGATGACCAAGGCCGCCTTGGCCAAGCGGCCACAGACGATGTGGCGTTTTCGCGAGCTGCTACCGGTGGCCGGTGAACCGACAGTCGGCACGCGCGTCGGCTATACCCCGCTGGTCAAGGCCGACCGCCTGGCCAAGTGGCTCGGCGTACGCGAGGCGTGGGTGAAGAACGACGCGGTCAACTATCCTACTCTCTCGTTCAAGGACCGCGTCGTAAGCGTAGCGCTGAGCCGGGCAAAGGAGCTGGGCTTCGAGACCGTAGCCTGTGCCTCCACCGGCAACCTTGCCAATTCAGTAGCCGCCAACGCCGCCTCTGCTGGACTTGACGCATTCGTGTTTATCCCGGCCGACCTTGAAGAGGGCAAGATTCTTAACTCGCTGGTTTACGGTGCTCGCGTGGTGGGCATCCGAGGCCACTATGACGAGGTGAACCGACTCTGCGCGGAGATCGCCGGCAAATACGGCTGGGCCTTCGTCAACGTCAACATGCGGCCGTACTACGCCGAGGGCTCGAAGAGCATGGCGTACGAGATCGCCGAGCAGCTCAACTGGAAACTGCCGCAGCACACGGTCGTGCCTATGGCCTCCGGCTCGCTGCTCACAAAGATCCATAAGGGTTACCAGGAATTGATCCAGCTCGGCCTGGCCAAGGACTCGAAGCCGACCGTGCATGGCGCGCAGGCAACCGGCTGCTCGCCGATCTCCGCCGCGTACAAACAAGGGATGGATTTTTTCAAGCCGGTCAAGCCGGACACCATCGCCAAGTCGCTCGCCATCGGCACACCTGCGGACGGCTTCTACGCGCTAAAGGTGATGAAGGAGACCGGCGGCGCATCCGACGATGTGAACGACGACGAGATCCGCGAGGCGATGTCGGCGCTGGCCGAGTGCGAAGGCATCTTCACCGAAACGGCCGGCGGTGTGACCGTCGGCACAGCCAAGAAACTGGTTGCCTCGGGCAAGATTCCCGCCGAGGATTCGGTCGTGCTTTGCGTCACCGGCAACGGCCTGAAGACGCTCGACGCCGTGCAGGGGCACGTCGGCAAGCCGGCCGGTATCAAGCCCAGCCTGCGAGAGTTTGAGGAACTGATGGAAAAGGACGGCAAAGTCAAATCGAAGTAACCCGAAATCTATTTCAGCATGGCAGTCACAGTAAGAATCCCCACCCCGCTCCGGAAGCTCACCAACGAGCAGGACACCGTCGAGGTTGAGTCCGACACGGTCGGATCAGCCGTCGATGAACTCGAAGGAAAATTCCCCGGCATCAAGGAACGGCTCGTCGGCGAAGACGGCGAGATCCGCCGTTTCGTCAACGTCTACGTCAACGAGGAGGATATTCGCTTCCTCGACAACCAGGCGACCCCGCTCAAGGATGGCGACGACATCAGCATCATCCCGGCCATCGCGGGCGGCTGAACCGCAGAGACGATATCATGGCAGCCAAGAAAAAGGCGGCCCGGAAAGCCAAGCGCAAGACGAAGGCCCGCAAAACCGCACGCCTCTGGCTCATGTTCCCGCCCAAGCTCATCACCCAGCCGGTGGTATGGGAGTTGTCACAAAAATTCCCCGTCATCACCAACGTCCGGCAAGCCAGCGTGACGGATGAAATCGGGCTGGTCTGCCTCGAGCTCGACGGCCTCGCCGACGACGTGAAAAAAGCCATCACCTGGCTGGGCCGTAAAGGTGTCAGCGTCGAACCGGTTGAGATCAACGTCATCGAGAGCTGACCCGAACCGACTCCGGCTAAATCGGCGGAATCTCACGCAGAAGCGGGGCTTTCACGAAATCCAGTTGCCGGAGATAGACCGGCTCGAGGGTGGACGCCTCAACGAAATCACTGCGCCCTGCAGCCAAGCGGCCGACATACTCGGCCGCGGGAAAGCCGTTGCCTGCTGTGGGACCGATAACTGACGAACCGGCGGCAAGCATTGACTCGTATTCCGCCCGCTTGGCAAGACGCGTTGGTTCGGTGTTGCGAATGCCCTCTTCGTTCAGCTCGAACTTGGCCAAATAAACCTCCCTACGCTGCGCGTCTACAGCCAGCGTGATTTCGCCCCGTCTACCAGCCGACTGTTCCCCCTTGGCCAAGGACTCCAGGCTGTCCACACCCTGCACCTTCACGCCCAGCGCAATCTGCCAGCCCTGTGTCAGCGCGATCGCTGCGCGGATGCCAGTGTACGAGCCGGGGCCAACACCAACGGCAATGCCGTCTATCTCTGACCGATCGACCCCCGCTTGGCCAAGCGCGGTCTCGATCAACGCCACCGCCGCGGTGTGGCGTCCCGCGGTGACCGTCTGCTCCGCGAGTAGCCGCTCGCCATCCAGCACGGCGACACTCCGGTGTTCGGACGAAAACTCAATCGCCAAAATCTTCATGAACAATTCTCCGTTTGGTTTCGCCCTCGTCCGCCAAATGCACGAGCCTCAGTGCTTGGCCGGCGGCCGGCTGGGATGACTCCGGCAGCGGTTGGCCGGGTTGCCACTCGCCGCCGAGCCAACGCTCAAACCATTCAACAGCGGCGAGGCCGACGGGTGCAGTGAGGTAATGCTCCAGTCCGGCACTGATGATTTCTGACTGGCTTTCGAGCCGGTACAGGTCGATGTGCACCAGCGGTAGCGCGCCGTCGTCGTGCTCCTGAAGCAGCGCGAACGTCGGCGACGTGACGGTGTCCGCGATGCCGAGTCCAGCGGCGAGGCCCTTGACGAGCTGCGTCTTGCCAGTGCCGAGATCGCCGATAAGGCCGATGACCCAGCCGGGCCGCCCCTCCGCCGCCCAACGTTGACCCAGCGCGAAGGTCTCCTCCGGGCTATTGGAAATGAACGTGTCCACGTGTGGCGATCTCCATGAGGCCGGTTTTTTGGCGAATCTTTAACCCCGGCTGCGTCACGATTTTGCCAATGCAACAGAGTGGCGTGTCGGGAAACTGCTGCTTGAACCGGTCAAGCAATGCAACGGCCTGCCCTTGGCAAAGCGTGAAGCATAGCTCGTAATCCTCGCCATCGGTCAGCGCGGCGAGCAATGGCGGCTTGGCAGCCTCCGATTCGCGGGCGCGCAGCCGCGCGTCACGGCGGATCGGCAGGGCGGACTCGAGCAACTCAGCGCCGACGCCGGCCGCGTGGAGCAGATGACCAAGGTCGCCCGCGAGCCCGTCACTGAGGTCGATCATCGCGCTTGGCTTAAAATGGTCCGCGAGCCAGCGCGCCTCGGCCAAGCGTGGTGTGAACATGAGGTGATGCCCGGCGATTGAGCCTCCCAATTCGCCGGTGACCCACACACCGTCGCCGACGGCCGTACCGCTGCGGAGGAGGCATTTGTCCCGCGCCACCTCGCCAACGAGCGACACGCCGATGAAAAGCCGCTCCCGGTTAGCCACCATCTCGCCGCCAACCAGCGACACACCGTGCCGCTTGGCCAAGGCGGTCATGCCATCGTAAACCGACTCGATGCGCTCAGCGTCGAAGCTGTCCGGCAGGCCAAGCGTAATCGTGACCCAACGCGGCGTACCAGCCATCGCAGCGATGTCACTCAGAGCACGGCCAAGCGCCTTGTAGCCAACCTGCCTCGGGTCGGCGTCGCGGGTAAAATGAACCCCCTCAACCACAGCGTCGGTCTTGTGGAGCTGCCACCGGCCGGGCACGCCGGCATCGACCACGGCGCAGTCGTCGCCTGCGCCGACAACCACGGAGTCGCCCTTCGGCAGCTTGGCCGAGAGTCGCGATATCAACTCGAACTCGTTCGGCTGTTTCTCGCGCTTGGTTTCGCTCATTGCCAAAAAAGAATGATCAGGTTGGAGGCATTGAAGACAGCATGGGCGGTGATCGGGGCGAGCAGGTTGTCGGTAAACTCATACAGCGCGATCAGCGCCAGCGCTACGGCGGTGAGCGATGCGAAGGTGAGCAGGTTGACGTGAAAGAGCGCGAACAGGATCGCGGTGCCGATCGTGGCGACATGCGGATAACCAATCTGCTTAATCGCCGGATACAGGATGCCTCGGAAGAGCACCTCCTCCACAACCGGCGCGACGACGGCAGCCATCACCACAAAAAAAACAAGCGTGCCGGTTTGATCCGGCTTGGCCGCCTCCTCGGCGATGAGCGTCACCAGTTTTTGCGGCTCGGCCTGATCGCCTAACGCCTGAATGAGCAGGCTCGTCACCAAGGCAAGCGCCATGGCGATGAGCACCAACCCCAGACCGGTTGCCAATCCGAGCTGCAGACAGCGGCCAGTGTTACGGCGGTTAAAACCGAAGATTTCCACCAGCCGGAGAGGCACCCGGTAAACGCGGCGGTTGGCCTGCAGCCATACGACAACCGCAAGCAGGATGGCAACAGGCAGCACAGTGACATTGGCCGCCATCTGAGAGACGGAATCGTCCTCAAACAGGCCGGCCACTGCCGCCCCCGGCGCGAGAGCCAGCATGAGGGCGCAGCCGAGCCAGAGCAGCGACTCGGGATTCCATGGTTTGTGGGTCAGCACGGCCGAGCCAAGGTAATCGCCACCAGGCAGTTCAGCCAACAAAACCTCCACTTGGCCAAGCGCTCAGTGGCGAAAATGCCGTCCGCCGGTGAAAGCCATGGCCATGCCGCGCTCGTTGGCGGCAGCGATAACCTCATCGTCTCGCCTGGAGCCGCCAGGCTGGATGGCGGCAGTCGCGCCGGCCTCGGCGGCGGTGATGAGGCCGTCTGCGAACGGGAAAAAGGCATCGCTGCAAACCACGCTCCCGTTGAGGTCGAGCCCGGCCTCGCCGGCCTTCCAGACGGCGATACGGCTGGCATCGACGCGGCTCATCTGTCCGGCGCCCACCCCAAGCGTTCGGTCCCTGGCTGCGTAAACGATGGCGTTGGACTTGACATGCTTGACGGCGTGCCAGCCAAAGAGCATCGCCTTCAGTTCGTCCTCGCCCGGGTGGCGCTCGGTGACGATCTCCAGATCAACGGCGGAGGTTTTCCGGAGGTCGCGCTCCTGCACCAGGAACGACTCGGCCCCAACGGAGCGAACATCCCACGGCACGGTGTTGGCCGGGTTTAGCTGCAGCCTGGCCAAGCGCAGGTTTTTTTTCTGTTGCAGCAACTCGAGCGCATCGGCGTCGAACTCCGGGGCGACGATGACCTCGGTGAAGATTTCGCTGATCGCCTCGGCGGTGGCGAGGTCGAGCGTGGTGTTGCAGGCAATGATGCCGCCGAACGGTGCCTGCCGGTCCGTCGCGTACGCCTTGGCCCAGGCATCAGCGAGAGTGTCCGCTTGGCCAAGGCCACAGGCGTTGGTGTGCTTGAGGATGGCAAGTGTGGGCAGATCGGCGTCGAACTCGACAATCAACCCGGCGGCGGCAGTGAGGTCGAGGATGTTGTTGTACGAGAGGGCCTTGCCGTGCAGTTGCTTGTAAAACTCCCCAAAGCGGCCGTAAAGGGCAGCGCGCTGGTGGGGGTTTTCGCCGTAGCGAAGGTCCTGCGCCTTGTCAGCCCGAATGACGAGCTTACCCGGCAACTCCTCACTCGGCTGCTCCTGCTCGTAGACATTGGCCAGATGCTGCGCGATCGCGCCGTCGTACGCGGACGTGCGGGAGTACACCTTGACGGCCAGTTCGCGGCGTAGCTCGGGCGTGGTTTCGCCGTGCTCGGAAACCTGGTCGGCGACGCGGCCGTAGTCGGCGGGGTCAACCACCACAGTAACGCTCTGGTGGTTCTTGGCCGCGCTACGGAGCATCGACGGGCCGCCAATGTCAATATTCTCGATGGCATCCTCTAGAGTCACGTCTAACTTGGCCACAGTCTGCTCGAACGGATAAAGGTTCACCACGACGAGGTCAATCGGCCGGATGCCGTGCTCAGCGGCGGTGACGGCGTGCTCGTCATTCTCCCGCAGGTACAGCAGGCCACCGTGGACCTTGGGGTGCAGCGTCTTGACCCGGCCGTCGAGCATCTCAGGGAAACCGGTGTATTCGCTGAGGTCCTGCACCGTCAGGCCGGCCTCACGCAGCACGCTAGCAGTGCCGCCGGTGGAAATGATCTCGACCCCCGCCCGCGAGAGCACCTCGGCAAATGGGATGATATCGGTCTTGTCGGAAACGGAAATGAGCGCACGCTCAATCTTTGGCATGATGCTTGGTTTGGGCTTGGGCAATGGGCCGTTATTGGGCGTGGCTATGTTCGCGTTCGCGGCGAAAAAATCAAGCCGCTTGCCGCTTGGCCAAGCGGAAGGTCACTTGCCTTCCGCCGGCTTGGCCGGGGCCGGAGGCGGCGGGAAGGCTGTCGGCCCCGGTGTCGGTAGGGACTTCGGTAGGCTGACTGGAGTTGGCCGCTCGTCGCCGGGCTGCCCGTAGGTCACGAAGGAGCCATTCTCATCAAGCAGCGTGGCGGTCACAAAAATCAGCAGATAACGCGGCTTGTCGATACTGGAGCGCTTGCGGAAGATCGAGCCGATGCCCGGCAGGTTGCCGAGGATTGGGACCGATTCGACGATGGTGCGCTGCTCACGCTCGAGCACGCCGCCCATCATGACACTCTGCCCGGAACCGACCACCACACGCGTGGCCAGTTCCTGCGTACGCCACTGGGGCAGGAAAATCTCGAGCTTGCTCTGCTCCCCCTCGGACGCCTCATCGATGGTCTGGCCCTTGAGCGAGACGTAGGTGACGTTTTGATTCACCACCGGGTGCAATGCGATAAGGATGCTCTGCCCGTCACCTCCGATGCTAGCCACGACGTCCAGCGAGACACCCGCGGTGATTTTTACGGGTTTTCCCTTTGGCACCATGCGTTGGGTATATTGGCGCTCGGTCAACGTTTCCTCGATGGTAAACTCCTCGTAGTAGTAATTCACCTGTCCGTCGTTGATGGTGCCGGGCCGGTTGTTGAGCAGGGTCAGGCGCGGCGCACTTAGCAACTGGCTCTCGCCACTCTGCTCGAGTGCCGTCAGTGCCGCGGACAGGTCGGCGTTGCTGAGGATGCTGTTTTCCTTGAACACATTTGTGAAAGTGATCCTTGTCAGCAGACCCTCCTCCCTGCCCAACGCACCGTTGCCGATCCCGGTCTGGTCCTGCGGCGGAGTGGCCGCAGCGCTGGAGGCCCACCGGAACCCGAGGTCGAGAAATGCCGCCTCGGAGATCGTGATGAACCGCGCCTCGATCAGTACCTGCTGGATTGGCCTGTCGAACTCATCAATGATTCGCTCCAGAATCTCGAACTGATCCGGCGTGCCGGTGGCGACGATGAGGTTTCGCTCGTAGTCGATCATGTAGTCCGTGCCCTTGAAAAACCGCCCGATGGCATCCTCGATCGACGGCCTTTTTGTGATGCTGTCGTTGACAAACATCTCGTATTTGGCCGTCTCAGTGACAGTGGTCGGCCCTTTTTCGGGTTTGACAGTCACCAGCGTGGTCTCTTCCGGCCCGAATTGTGCCGGCATCATGAAGCCATTGCGCAACCGGTAGAAGCGGGTCTGCTCGATCAACTCTTTCGACGCCTTGCCGTCGATCACCCAAATCAGGTCCTCTCCAACCTGGAATTGCACACCGGCGTTGCGCGAGATGTAGCCCAGCAGTTCGCCCAGCTTCACCTTTTCGAGGTTGAGCGTCAGCTTCTGCTGCAGCGGCGCAAGCCCCTCGTCGGCGATGAAGTTGATGCCCTCATTTCCGCCGATGTCGAAGAGAATATCCTGCACGGTTTTCTGTTCGACCTGGATGGACACCGTGTTCTCGAGCAACCCAGACATGCGGCCCTGTTCGCTCCGGGTATCAAACAGGAACCCCTGCTTGGTGATTTTTTTGCCGAATGATTCCGGCACGTATGGCTCTGCCTGGATCATCTCTATGGCATCACGTATATCCTTGCGGGGCGGGAGGCCGCGGCTCTTTTCGTCTTCCCAAATGTCCTTGATCGACGGATTCATCCCAGTGTGGGTCGCGTCGATGGAGCGGATGCGATCCTCTATGGCCTGCTGGCGGAGCAGTTTTTTCTGCGTGGCCACCCACTCACCAATCCGCTGAAGCGTCTCGTCTTCCGGGTACTGCTGGAGCAGCAGGCCCACCTCGGCCTCGGCCTCCTCCCACTTACCCCGCTCGGTCAGGCTGAAGATCGACTCGAGTTCCTTGTCGTAGGCGGCGTTGTACTCGACGCGGTCGTTCAGGTTGAACGTCCCGTCGGTACCCTGCTTCGACGACTGGCAACCAGCCGCCGTTGCCAACGCCAAGCCAACAGCCAGACTGAGGCAGCGCTGGGCCAAGCGCTGCCGGATATTTTCCTCTCTCGGGTTACAGGTTGTCATCACGCTGCCGCGGCCTGGTCGTCGACCAAACGATACCAGTTGTCCCGCTGCCTGGCCTCGTAGCCGAGGCCCTCAATCAGGCGCCTCATGTCCGCGACGCCCATTCGAAATGTCGTGCCCGCCTCGGAAACCACGTTCTCCTCGATCATGATGCTGCCTATGTCGTTCGCGCCGTACCGCAGCGCGATCTGTCCCACTTCGAGCCCCTGTGTCACCCACGAGCTTTGGATGTTCGGGATGTTGTCGAGGTAAATTCGACTGAGGGCCTGCATGCGCAAATACTCGCTGGCCCCGGCCTCCTGTGCCTTGAGCCGGGTGTTTTCCGCCTGGAATGTCCAGGCGATGAAAGCGGTGAAACCTCCTGTCTCATCCTGCTGACGCCGCACCCGCTCGAGATGTTCAATCCGCTGCCCTAGCGTCTCGACGTGGCCGAACATCATGGTCGCCGTCGAGGCCATGCCCAGCCGGTGTGCCACCGCCATCACCTCCAGCCAGTCGTCACTCATCGCCTTGAGCGGCGAGATGCTCTGGCGAACCGCGTCGACCAGGATCTCGCCGCCGCCGCCGGGGATCGAGCCAAGACCAGCGTCGCGAAAATCCCGGATCAGCGGCTCCAGCGGTTCGTCGAACACGTCACAAAAATGGATAAACTCGCTGGGACTAAAGCCGTGGACATTGATCTGCGGGAACCTGTCGCGGATGTGCGACAGCAGGTCGAGGTACCATTGCTTTCCGAGCTTCGGGTGATGCCCGCCCTGCATCAGGATTTGCGTGCCGCCCAGCGCGATCGTCTCCTCGATCTTTTGATCGATCTCGTCGTGAGTGATCACGTACGAGTCGTCCTGTTTTTCCGTCCGCCAAAACGCGCAGAACTTGCAGTATACATTGCAGACGTTTGTGTAGTTGATGTTGCGGTCGACGATGTAGGTGGCAATATCGTTGCCGCGTCCGTCGTAGTCGTCCGCCTTGGCCAAGCGGCGGCGGCGATCCGCCAAAGCGCCAAGCTGCGGCAGAGGCAATTCGTATAAACTTGCCGCTTCGTCGGCGCTCACGCGCCCGCCGTCCCAGGCCTTTTGGCAGAGTGCCTCCTTGGTGGCATCCAAGCCCACGCCAGAAATATAGTCCTCCGCGACCAAAAGGCAACCCGCTTGGCCAAGCGCGGCTTACCCCTTTTTCTGCTGACGGGCCCAGGCGTCCCGCAGCGTGACGGTGCGGTTGAAAACCGGCTTGCCGGGACGGGAATCGACGGTGTCGACACAGAAATAACCCAGCCGCTCGAACTGGAATCGCTCGCCCGGCTCAGCCTTGGCCAAGCCGGGCTCAAGCCGGGCATCACGAATCACCTCCAATGAATGGGGGTTGAGGTGATCAAGGTAGGTTTTGCCATCCTCCTCCCGGTTCGGATCCTCGACGGCGAATAGCCGGTCGTACAACCGCACCTCCACCTCATGCGCGTGCGCGGCGGAGACCCAGTGGATGGTACCCTTGAC
>JASMKO010000044.1 GCA_030749225.1 Verrucomicrobiota bacterium | reverse complement strand
GCGTTGGGGACGCCACTGGCTCGACGTTGCCGGTTATGCCGACTCGGAGGGCTACACCGAGAGCGACGCCGAGCGGGGCTGGGCCTGGCGCTACCGCGATTACGTTGTCCGTGCCTTCAATGATGACATGCCATGGGATCGTTTCATCCGCGAGCAACTCGCCGGAGATGAAATGGTCCGGCCTCCGTACACCGGCCTGGAGCCGGAGCAAGTCGACAGGCTCACCGCGACTGGTTTTCTGCGGATGGCACCCGACGGCACAGGCTCCGGCGCGAACAACGCCGTGGCCAAAAACCAGGTCATCGCCGAGACGCTCAAGATTGTCTCCACATCGCTCATGGGCATGACGGTCGGCTGCGCGCAGTGCCATGATCATCGGTACGACCCGATCCTGCATTCGGACTACTACAAGCTGCGGGCTGTCTTCGAGCCGGCGCTCGACCCGGCCAACTGGCGCACGCCGCAGAGCCGGCAAATCTCCCTCTTCACCGAAGCCGACCGTAAGCAATGCGCCGACATTGAGGCCGAGGCGAAGAAGCTGGATGCCGATCGGCAGGCCAAGGTCGATTTCTTCATTAATCGCACACTCGAGTGGAAGCTTCGCCAGTCACCAAAGGAACTGCGCGAGCCGTTGCGGGTCGCCTACAAGATGTCGTCCGCCAAGCGTACCGACGAGCAGAAGGCGCTGCTGGACAACCACCCGAGCGTGCGGCAGATCAGCCCCGGTTCGCTGTACCTTTACGACCGCGAATTCAACGACGAGATCGCCAAGCTCAACGCGGAGCGCAAAAAAGTGGACGCCGCCAATGCAGCCGACAAGGCGGAGGCGCTGAAAAAAATCGACGGGCAGATTCAGTACTTTCGCGACAGCCTGACCAAGGTGGTGCTCGACGCCATGACCAAGAAGGCGGCCGACCTTCGCTCCACTAAGCCGGAGGAACCATTCATCCGCGCGCTGACCGAGCAGGCGGACAAGGTGCCGGTCACGCACCTCTTTTTTCGGGGCGACCCCGGCCAACCCCGGGCCGCTGTGAAGCCAGCCGACTTGAGCGTGGTGGCCCTGGACAAAAACCCGATTCCCCAGAACGACGTAGCTCGGCCCTCGACCGGCCGACGGCTGGCCTTGGCCAGGCGGCTCACCGACGGCACGCACCCACTCACCGCCCGCGTGCTAGTCAACCGTTTTTGGCTGCACCACTTCGGCCGCGGCCTGGTCGATACACCGGGCGATTTCGGCAAACTGGGCGAGCTGCCAAGCCACCCCGAGCTGCTCGACTGGCTCGCCAGCCATTTCATGAAAAACGGCTGGCGGCTCAAGCGCCTGCATCAGCTCATCATGACCAGCCAAGCCTACCGGCAAATCTCGCGCCGCACGCCCGCGCTTGACGAGGTCGATCCGGACAACCGGTTGCTCGGCCGGACGAATGTCCGCCGGCTGGAGGCCGAAACCCTCCGCGACTCGATCCTCTTCGTCAGCGGGCAGTGGAACCCACGCATGTTTGGCAAGCCGGTGCCGGTGAAGGAGGACGAGGTGGGCCAGATCGTCGTCGGTGTGAGCACCAACGACAGCTCCAACAGGCCAACCGGGAAAACCATTTCCCTCGGCGCTGAGGGATTCCGCCGCAGCCTCTACGTGCAGGTGCGTCGCTCGAAGGTGCTCTCGTTTGCCGATGTGTTTGATGCCCCGCCGATGGAGCCGAACTGCACTAAGCGTACTCTGTCCACCGTGGCACCGCAGGCGTTGATGTTGATGAACAACGATTTCGTCATCGACGAAAGCCGGGCGATGGCCGGGAGGTTCCATCGCTTGGCCAGGGGCCGCCTCGATACACAGCTTGGCTTGGCTTGGGAGACCGCGCTTGGCCTGGTGCCCAGCGACGACGAGTTGGCGCAGTCGAGGGCATTCGTCGAAAAGCAAGCCGCCCTTTTCAAAAACCAAAAGGAAAAGCAGCCCGACCTCGCCGCCTTAGCCAATTACTGTCAGGCGCTGTTCAGCTCCAACGCCTTCATCTATGTTGACTAGCGAGTCACAGCTTCAATCCTGCCGGCGGCATTTTCTCGCGAGGAATGCCATGGGCATCGGCGGTCTGGCGTTGAGCTGGCTGCTGGACCGAGAGGGGTTGCTGGGCAAGTCAGTGAAAAAAGAACACATGGCCCAAGCGCACAACCTGTTGCCCAAGCGGCCCCACCACGAGCCACGGGCCAAGGCGATGATCTCGCTTTTCATGCAGGGTGGGCCAAGCCAGATTGACCTCTGCGATCCCAAGCCTATGCTCGATAAATGGGCGGACAAGGATATCCCAGTCAAGGTCAAATACGATGACGCAGCCGGGGCCAGCGCCCGGGTGATGCCCAGTTTCTGGAAATATAGCAGGCACGGGCAGAGCGGGATGGACTTTTCGGAGCTGGTGCCGGGCTTCGGCGAGATTGCTGATGAGCTTTGCCTTATCCGCAGTATGCACACCGGCGTGAACAATCACGGCCAGTCCATCCATGCTCTCAACAGCGGCCGCATCGTGAGCGGCCGTCCCTCCCTCGGCAGTTGGCTTACCTACGGGCTCGGCACCGAAAGCCAAAACCTGCCGGCCTACCTCGTGCTGCGCGATCCCTCCGGCCTACCGGTCGAGGGGACGTGGAACTGGTCCTCCGGCTGGCTGCCCGGCCTATACCAAGGCACCGTAATCCGGGCGCGCGAGCCGCGCATCCTCAACCTAGATGCGCCGGCGAACCTGGGTGGCGCTGGTCAACGCAACTACCTCGACTTCCTCGGCACCCTCAACCGTACTCACAGCTCGTCGCGGCCCGGCGAGCTGGACCTCGAGGCGCGCATCGCCAGCTTCGAACTGGCTGCACGGATGCAGACTTCCGCGTCCGACGCGATGGATTTCTCCGCCGAAAGCGAGGCGACAAAAAAGCTGTACGGCATCGACGATGACGCGACGCGGGATTACGGCACGCGCTGCCTCATCGCGCGGCGGCTCGTCGAACGCGGTGTGCGGTTCGTGCACGTGCTGGGCGGGAACCAATCGTGGGATCACCATCATGGCATCAAGGGCTCGCTGCCCAAGGCCTGCAAGAAAACAGACCGCCCCATCGCCGCGTTGGTGAAGGATCTCAAACATCTTGGTCTGCTCGACAGCACCGTGGTTCACTGGGGCGGCGAGATGGGCCGCCTACCGGTGGTGCAGAACGAACGCAACGCCGGGCGCGACCACAATACCTACGGCTTCAGCATGTGGCTCGCCGGCGGCGGCTTTCGGGCGGGGCACATCCACGGCGAGACCGACGAGTGGGGCCACCATGCCGTGAAGGATGTGGTGAATCATTACGACTACCATGCGACACTGCTGCGCCTGTTCGGCCTCAATCACGATCAGTTCAGCTACAAGCGGGGCGGCCGGGTGCAGAGCCTCATCGACGGTCAACCGGCCCGCATGGTGGATGAGTTGCTGGCATGAACAACCCGTTTAATCGTCGCCGATTTCTTCGGCACAATACGATGGGCATCGGCGGGCTGGCGCTGGCCTGGCTGCTGAAGCGAGACAAATTGCTGGCCGACGCCCCGGCCGATCCGCGTGTGCGGCGTTCCTTTGATCTCGCCCCGAGGCGGCCGCATCAAGCTCCGAAGGCGCGGGCGATGATCTCGCTCTTTATGCACGGCGGCCCGAGCCACATGGACCTTACCGATCCCAAACCGGAACTCACCCGGCTCGACGGCAAGGAGTACACCGGCGACGTGCAGTACAGCTTCGCCAACGAAGCTAGTCGCACGCTGCTTGCCAGCCCGTGGAAATTTAAAAAGCACGGCCAATGCGGAATGGAGTTCAGCGAGCTGTTGTCGCATACGGCTGGCATCGCCGATGACCTGTGCCTGATCCGCAGCATGCACACTGGCCACAACGGCCATGAGGTCTCCATCCGCTATATGAATGCCGGCATCCCGGCCGTGCTGGGCCGGCCGAGCCTCGGCGCTTGGCTGACCTACGCGCTCGGCAGCGAAACCGACGAGTTGCCAGCCTACATGGTGTTGTCCGATCCTGGCGGCCACCCGGTCGATGGCGTGCACAACTGGACCAACGGTTTCCTGCCAAGCCTGTACCAAGGCACGGTGCTGCGGGCGAAGGAGCCGCGGATTTTCAACCTTAACGCCCCGGCTAATCTGAAGGGCGACGTCCAGCGCAACTACCTCGGTTTCCTAAATCAAATCAACCAGGCCCACTTGGTCAAGCGCCCCGGGGAACACACCCTCCAGGCGCGCATTGATAGCTACGAGCTGGCCGCCCGGATGCAGACCGCGGCAACGGCGACGCTCGACATTTCTGGCGAGACCGAGGCCACGAAAAAACTGTACGGCATCGACCAGGACGCAACTCGCGAATACGGCACACGCTGCCTGATTGCTCGTCGCCTAATCGAGCGCGGTGTGCGGTTTGTGCAGTTGTTCCTCAATGGCCAGCCGTGGGACAATCACGAAAACATTCACAACGCTCTTCCCGTCATTTGCCGCCGCACCGACCAGCCGGCCGCCGCGCTAGTGACCGACCTCAAGCAACGCGGGTTGCTCGACTCGACCGTGGTGCACTGGGGCGGCGAGATCGGCCGCCTGCCGGTGGTGCAGTCCCGCTCCAAGCCGGGCCGGGATCATAACGGCCAGGGTTTCAGCACTTGGCTTGCTGGCGGAGGGTTCAAGCCGGGAATCATTTACGGCGAGACAGACGAGGTGGGCCACCGCGCCGTGGTGAACAAGGTCACCGCTAACGACTATCAGGCCACGCTGCTGCGCCAGTTCGGTTTCGACCACAAGGAGCTGGTTTACAAGCACAACGGCCAACAACAGAAACTGACTGCCGACCGCCCGGCCCGCGTGGTATCGGACATTTTGGCTTAGCCTTGGCCAAGCGCCCGGGCGTAGGCGGCCTTGAGCTGATCGACCGATTTTTCCCAGTTCAGCTCCGAGCGGAACCGCGCTTGGCCAAGCCGGCCCATCCGTTCGCGCTCGTCGGGGTCGTCGAGCAAATCCGCGATCGCCTGGCCAAGCGCTTGGGCGGAGTTTTCCGGCACGTAGCGGGCGGCGTCGCCGGCGGAGAAGCGTCCCTCCTTCAGGTCGAACATCACCTGCGGCTTGGCGAAGGTCATGTACTCGAGCACCTTGTTCATCGTGCAATGGTCGTTGTACGGGTTGATCGGGTCGCTCGACACGCCGAGATCCATCGTCCGCAGCGCGGTGAACAGGAACTCGTTCGTCACGCGGCCGGGCAGGTCGATGTATTCGCCCAGACCAAGCTCGTCGCGGAGCGCGACCAAGTTGTCGTGTTCTGGGCCGGAGCCCATCAGCAAAAACTGGATGTCGTCCCGGCCCAGTTCGTGCACCAAATAATCCGCCGCCTCGACGATGTAGCGCACCCCGTCGGCGTTGCCCATCACGCCGACGTAGCCGACGAGATGCCGCCGGCCCTTTTTCAGCGAGGCATTCGGCTCGACGCTCGTGTCGGCGATCTTCGGCGCGGTACGGACGACGAACACATCGTCCGGCACTTGGCCGCCGCGGCTGAGCGCGATGTCACGCACCGACTCGTTCGTGGCGATCACCACGTCGGCGAAAAAGTGGGTGGCCCATTCCGCCGCGCGCACGGCCCAGTACAGCAGCCCGCGTTTGCCGAACTTCGCCTCGAACATCTCCGGGCAGACGTCGTGCACGTCGTAAATGATTCGCGTGCCGGCAAGCTTGTACGGCGCTGCGACGAGGAACAACAGGTCGGGCGGATTGCAGAGATGCACAACGTCGAACCGATGCCGCCGCCAAGCCTTCCACAGCAGCCGGAACTCCCCCCACAGCGCCGAGCTGTATTCGCGCAGGAAGCCGCCGAGCGCCCCGGCCTCCTCGCTGATCCAGTGCCGATAAACCTGAATGCCGTCGATGAGCTCCTCCGCCTCGTTGAACCCGCGCATTTGCGGGCAGATGACGACCACCTCGTAGCCGGCGTCGCGCAGCGCGCACGACTCCTGCCAGACGCGGCGGTCGAGTGGCACCGGCAGGTTCTCGACGACGATGCAGACGCAGGGCTTCTTTTGGCTCACCAGCAGAATCCTTCGTAACGGCCCGGCAAGTCGCGCAGCTCTGGCCAGCCGTTGACGTCGAGCAGTGTGTGCTCGGCCGTGATCAGCGGCCGCAGTGTGTCGAGGTCAACGCACTTTTGCGCCGCGATCACGAGCCCCGATTGGCCAAGCGCGGCGGCGAGGTCATCGGTCAGCAGCGAGGCCAGGTGCGGCATTTTCTCGTCGATCACCCGCTTGTTGGTGCCGATCAGCTTGGCCAGGTTCAGTTGCGGATCGTAAATACCCAGCTCGAATCCGCGCCCGATCAGGTGCTGCGCGACCTCGACCATCGGGCTCTCGCGCAGGTCGTCCGTGTCGCTTTTGAACGACAGCCCGAGCAGCGTCACCCTGCCCTTGGCCAAGCGCTTGGCCTGCTCGATGAGCTTGGCCAAGTGCGCCTCGTTGCTGGGCAGGAGACTGTCGAGCAATGGCAGTTCCACGCCGCCGCGCCGGCCCTCGTGCACCAGCGCACGGACGTCCTTCGGCAGGCAGGAGCCGCCGAACGGGTTGCCGGGGCGCAGGTAGTACGGCGATAAGTTAAGGCGCGTATCTTGGCAGAGCAACCGCATCACCGACTGCGAGTCGATGCCTAGGCTTTTGCCGATGCGCCCGATTTCGTTGGCGAATGTCACCTTCGTTGCGTGAAAGGCATTGCAGGCGTACTTGACCATCTCGGCACCGGGCCAGTTCGCTGACGGGGCGTCCGCGCCGAAGAGTGGCGCCAACTCGGTTGGGAACGCCGAGCCGTCCCGCGTGCCAACGACGGCCAGCGACGGGTCTTCGAAGTCGGCCACCGCGGTGCCTTCGCGCAAAAATTCCGGGTAAAAAAACAGGCGCAGTTTTTCCGACTCGTGCAGATCGGCGAGCAATTCGTCAGCGATTTTTTGGGTGCTGCCGGGGAGCATCGTGCTGCGCAAGACGAGGTCGTGTGACTTGCCGGAGGCGCGCACCGCGTCCGCGATCTGTCCGACGACTTGCCGGACATATTGAAGGTTCAGCTCGCCGCTCTCGGCCGACGGCGTGCCGACGCAGACGAGCGACACGTCGGTCGCGGCGACGGCGTCCGTGTGGTTTTGCGTTGCGGAGAGCAGGCCGTTTTTCGCCGCGTCTGCGAGCATCTCGCCCAGCCCCGGCTCGACGATGGGCGACACCCCGGCGGCGAGTGAGGCGACCTTCTCGGCCTGCACATCGACGCCCACGACGGTGTGTCCCTCCTTCGTGAGACACCCGGCGGTGACCGCGCCGACATAGCCAAGACCGAAAATGGAAACCTTCATTTCAGGCGCGGCAGACTAGGAGTCGCCAGCGTGGAACGCAAGGCCAAGACTTGTAACTTGAAACTTGAACCGTGAAACTCCCCACCCCGTGCGACTTTATCCGGCACGGGGCGGGCACAGGCATGATTACTTTTTTGAAGGGAAACCTCACTGACGCGCTGCCGACGATGGCGGTGATCGAGGTCAATGGCATCGGATACGAGGTGCTGATCCCGCTGTCGTCGTTTGAGAAACTCCCCGCGCTTGGCCAAGCGGTGACGCTCAAGACACAGCTCGTCGTGCGCGAGGATTCGCAGACGCTGTACGGCTTCGCGACGGACGCCGAGCGGGAATTGTTCCGGCTGATCCAGGGTGTGAGCGGCATTGGGCCGAGGCTGGCGCTGAACGTCCTGAGCGGCATGGACGTTGCGGCGTTCAAGGGCGCAATCGCCGCGGGTAACGTGAAGTTGCTCTCCAGCATCAGTGGAATCGGTAAAAAGACCGCCGAGCGAATGGTGCTCGAGTTGAAGGACAAGCTGGCGCCGGCCCCCGGCGAGGCAAGCGCGCTTGGCCAAGCGGCCTCGCTGCACGACAAGATCCTGGTCGACACCGTAGCGGCGCTCGAGGCTCTGGGCACCAAGCCGGCCGAGGCGCAAAAGTCCGCCGAGGCGGCCCGGGCAATGCTTGGCCCGCAGGCCTCTGTGGAGGAACTGGTGCGCGCCGCGCTCAAGAGCGGGAAGTGATAACACGTTGAGTGATCCGGTTGTCATCCCGAACAGGATTTCGCTTGGCCAATGGCTCGCAGCGAGGGCGGTGTACGTCCTGCTGCGGTTGCTGCGTTTTTCATGGCGCATCCGATTTTCAGATCCGCACGGCGTGTTGGAGGTTGGCCGCCAAGAGCCGTTTATCATCTGTGTCTGGCACAACCGCCTGGCGTATGCGATGTATGTTTATCGTGACAGCATCAAGCCAGTCAGCGGTCGGCGGCTCGCTGCGATGGTAAGCGCCAGTCGTGACGGAGCGTTGCTCGTCGAAATATTGCGCGCGTTTGACATCGAGCCGGTTCGCGGTTCGACCAGCCGACGCGGCCGGCAGGCTCTGCTGGAATTGGCCCGGCAGATGAGGGCCGGACTACATCTTGCGAT
This sequence comes from Verrucomicrobiota bacterium, assembly GCA_030749225.1. Classification (GTDB taxonomy): domain Bacteria; phylum Verrucomicrobiota; class Verrucomicrobiia; order Limisphaerales; family UBA1096; genus UBA1096. The sequence goes on along the minus strand of JASMKO010000044.1, from coordinate 837 downwards.
CACGCCCGACGGCCCGCGTGGCCCGTGCTACGAGATTCAGGATGGCATCCTGTCGCTGGCCCAAGTCACCGGTCTGCCAATCATCCCGCTGGGTTGCTACGCCAAGCGAAAGATCCGGTTTAACAGCTGGGATCGCTTTCAGCTACCGTGGCCGCTGACGCGATGCGATGTTGTGTTTGGCGAGCCACTGCAAGTGCCTCGGAAGGCAACTGTCGAGCAGAAATCCGCGTTCAGGGAGGAACTGAAGCGGCGCATGGAGGCGATCAACCCGGAGTAACCCGCGGTGCCGCAAGGTTGCACAATCCGAAAAAACGGATATAACCACGCGCCGTGAACGCAGGTTCGTTGGAAGGCGCATTGCGCCTGCAAAAGCTCATTGTTTTCAGCGTCATCATGCTGCTGGTGCTCGTGTTCGGGTACATGTTGGCGGATGACGCCTTCTTTGCCGCGTTCGCGTTCGGGGGGCTGGCCTGGCTGATGTTGATGCCGTACCACGCGACGCTGTCGGTGACCTGTGCGGTGGCGACTTTCTCGACGGCACTGATCATGCCGTTCTTTCCCGGTCGCCCGTTTGTCTGGGAGGCGGCGGCGCTCCTGGGCTGGACCGGTTGCGTGCTGGTGTTTTCGTTCCGGCAGTATCGGGACGAGATGTGGGACTCCATCCGGGAACACAAATGGATGCTGCTTGGCGTGGCCGGTTACTGCGCCGTGCTGGTGTTCACGATGATTGAGCGCGGCGTCGGCTTTCGCACGATGGGAGGCTCGCAAATGGGCGGGCGGTTTTACTTCCAGCAGCTCACTTGCGCCATCTTTCCACTGCTGTTCATGATGGTGCGG
>JASMKO010000043.1 GCA_030749225.1 Verrucomicrobiota bacterium | reverse complement strand
CAACGGCGGACGCTCCGGCATCGCCGCCACTCCGTCGACCGGGTACGGGATCAACTCAACGCGGTTCGCCTTGGCCAAGTCCGGCAGACAGCCGGACACGATCTCGACAAGCGCGTTGCTCACGCACAAGACTCCGTCGAGGAGACCGCGTTGGGTCTCGAGGTGGGTTTGCAGTCCGGGCCAGTCCGAGTGCAGCAGGCCGACTCGCCGCTTGGCCGGCATCAGGTCCGCGAGAAACTGCAGCCCCCACATGTTGTGACAGACCGCCATCGAGTCGGAGAAGTGGCCGGAGTGTCCCGCGAACTTGGCGCGCATCAGGCGAATGGTGTGCCCCCCGCCGAAGCCAAGTCCGGTGATGTTGGGCTCGGCGAAATCGTTCGGCTCGAACGCGAACAGGAATCCGGGCTCGTGGCCCCGCTTGGCATCCGAGGCGTGATGCCGCTTTAGGATCGATTGCACCCCGCCCAAGCTTCGGTAATAGGTGAAAAAATGAGAGAGCCGCATTACGGGGCCAAGCGCTTGGCTTGGGGTACGGATGGTTGTGGCGCGCCGGGCGATGAGTCAACCGAAACCGCCAACAGTTGCGAAAACATTAAGAATTATTGGATTTTTAGCCGAAATCGTCGATTTGAACTATTTTCAAAAATGTACTGACAATGTATTGACAATGTATGTGCGGGGCGTATTTTTCGTTCAGCGGAGATGGATTTCGACTGGGTAGATATGCCGTTTGAGTGGGAAGGATTGGCCCCGAAGGACGTGGAGGAGTCGTTCGAGGATCCTTTTTCCTGCAAGTTGTTGCCCGACTCACCCCGTTACGCCGGGGAGTCGCGGTATTTCAATCTGGGCATGGCCTCGTCGGGTTACGGGATTTTCAGCGTCTATCGAACCAACGGCAAACAGATTCGCGTGGTGATGGCGAGGGGTTTTACGGAGGACGAAACCTTTTTCTATCAGCGGAAGATGAGTCAACGGATCGGATGAGCCATGGTGCGACGGATGAAACAAAACCGGAATGAACCAGATCAGCGATTGGGAAGAAGTGCCGCCGTTCGACGGGGAAGCGGCAGAGGCCGCCTACTGGGCGGACACCGGCGTTGCGCCGAGGTTGATGGAACTGGCGCTGGCGCAGAGCGGCGACGGTATCGAGTCGGTCACCATCTCGTTGCGGATGGATCCGCGGATGCTCTCGAAGATCAAGCGACTGGCGCGGTCGCGGTATCTGGGCTACCAAAGCATGATCAAGCAGTGGATGAGTGAACGGTTGGAACAGGAGACGAAGGATCAATGAAACAGTTGAACAGAAACAGAAGGCCGCAGCGTGGGTTCACGCTGGTGGAATTGCTGGTGGTCATCGTGATCATCGGCATCCTGGCGTCGCTGGTGGTGGGCCTGAGCGGCACGGCCAGTCGCAAGATGCGTGAGTCGCGCACCCGGGCGGAACTGGTGGCGCTCGAGACGGCGATCGAGGCGTACAAGGCCAAGTTCGGCCACTACCCGCCGTGCAACGAGGACAACCCGGCGATTAACTCGCTTTATTACGAGTTGACCGGCTGTCTGTACAGTCCCGCCCGAAAAACCTTTCGCGATCCGATGTCGGGAAATGTGATGAGTTTGGAGATGATAGAGGAGCACTTCGGGGTGGAGGGTTTCGTCAACACCGCACGCAATGAGAAGGAGTTGTGGACTATCTTTGAGCCCAACCCGAAAACGGTCCGTCATATCAGTGAGGAACATGGCGATGATGATGAGGGGCATGGCCATGAGGAACATCATCCCGATGAGGTGCACATCCTCTGCGCACCGGTTCCGTGGCCGCTGAATCGTGACGACCACCCGGTCCGGCACCATGGTAAAGTGGCCAAGGGCGTGAACCCGTGGCGTTACGTGACCGGCAAGCCGGTGGTGAACAACATCGGAAAGTACGACCTGTGGGCTGAGATCGTCGTTGGCGACGAGGTGCTGGTTATCAGCAACTGGCGCAAGGAGACGTTCTCCAAGGATAAACTTTCGAGATACTACAAAAAGAAAAAACGCTGACCTGACTTTTAAACAACAGACGAAACATGAACACAAAGACATCAAACGCTCACAACGCACCGGCCGGGCACGGTTTCACCCTTGTGGAATTGCTGGTGGTGATTGGCATCATCGCCATTCTCGCCGCGATGATCCTGCCGACGCTGGGCAAGGCCAAAGACTCGGCCAAGAAGGCACAGGCCAAGAGCGAGATGCAGAACATCTCAGGTGGGGTGCGGGCCTACGAGGCAGAGTACAGCCGGTTCCCGATCCCGACGCAGATCACGGCTCAGCTAAAAACCCCCGACTACACCTTCGGCACCATGCACATGTCCGGCAACTCAGCCCGACGCCTGACCAATCCCAAGGGTGAGTTGCTCCCGAAGATTGCCACCTCGGGTCGGGTGCAGGTGAGTAACGCCGAGTTGGTGGCGATCCTGCGGGCGCAGGAAAAATTCCGCACCGGCCGGCCTACCTCGAACCGGAATCACCGGATGAACCCGAAGAAGGTCAATTTTCTCAATGCCAAGGACGTGACCTCTACGACGCAGGGTGGGGTGGGGACCGACGGCGTGTTCCGCGACCCTTGGGGCAGTCCCTATATCGTCACGGTGGATGCAAACTACGATGGCAAAACAATTGATGCATTTTACGGACAGGGCTCTGTGTCTGCGGCAGAAAGAAACGAAGGATTAAATGGTTTGACTCGGGTAAAGGGTGGTTATCAAGCCAACTCATCTGTGCTGGTCTGGTCCCTCGGTCCCGACGGGCTGGCCAGCGCGGATGAGAAGGCGAACCAGGGGACCAACAAGGACAATATCCTGAGCTGGCAGTGACCTAGGCCAAGCGGGGGGCGACGACATGGATGATTCACGCACCAAACAGTGGCAAGCCACAACGGCAGGCCGAGCGCTTGGCAAAGCGCGGTGGGCCGGGCTGGGTGCGTTCACGCTTCTTGAGCTGCTGGTGGTCATCGGGATCATTGCCTTACTGACAAGCATCTCACTTCCGGCGATGAAGGGGCTCGGGCGCAGCGCCACCCAATCGGGTGCGACGCGGCAGCTGGTGGAGGACCTGAGGTATGCCCGGCAGATCGCGCTTCGCAACCGCTCAACCGTGTACGTCGTCTTCACCCCCACCAACATCTGGGACATCATCAAGAATGTGGACCGCGAAATGTTGCCGCCGCGCAAGAAGGATCCGCGCCTGCTCTCCCTCACGAACATGCTGGAGAAGCAGTTCAGCGGCTACGCCATCATGTCGATGCGCTCGGTTGGCGACCAGCCCGGGAAGAGCCATCCCAACTACCTGACCGAATGGAAGCGGCTACCGAACGGCATGCTGATCGCCCCTTATAAATTCATGGCATGGCGCAAGGGCATGCACGAATATAGGCGGGGCGACGAGTACAGTGACGGGTTTCTCAGGGGCCACTTTTACGGGTATCCGCCCCAGCCGCCGATGACCCCCTTTCCGTTGGCCGACAGCAGCCCAGCGCGACTGCCGCATGTGGCGTTTAACTCACGAGGTCAGTTGGTCAAGCGGGACGGCTTTGGAAAGCTCGTGCCAGCGGGTCGTGACGAAATCATTCCGCTGGTCGAGGGCAGTGTCCTTCATGAGCGAGATCGGTTTGGCAACTATCTGCCCGCTCGCCCGGATGTGCTGGCCACCGGCGGGTTCAGCGATTTGGCTGAACGGTGGTATCACACGAGGATCCGTGTGAACCACATCACTGGCCGAGCCCAAGTGGAGACGGATGCCGGTCTGGAGGTGGGAAACATAAAGTGAATCTGCGGAAACACAACGCACCGCAGTATCGAGGCCGGACAGGGTTCACCATCATTGAGCTGGCGATCTGCCTGGGCATCATCGCCTTTGCGCTGGTCGCCATCATCGGCGTGCTACCGATCGGTATCAACGTCCAGAAGGACAACCGCGAGGAGACCATCATCAATCAGGACGGCATGTACTGGATTGAGGCGATCCGCAGCGGCGCCACTGGGATGAATGACCTGACCAACCACGTCACTTTCATCGAGATACAGGGATCGAACTCCGAGGTTTACCGGTGGGAACCGGTGCCGGCGGAGGCCGGGCACAGCCACATTGAGCTGCCTAGGGGCGTACAGGGCGCGGCCATTATTGGGTTGTTGAGCATGCCGGCGCAGGCCGACCTGGTGGGGCCGGTCACGGTTAAAAACTGGCCGCAGATCAACAACCAATCGCAGCAGTACAACCGGATCCGGGCCAAGGTGCGTGCGATCAGCGGCAGCGCGGTGGACAAGGGCGAGGCCGCCAAGGAGATGGCATTTTCCTATCGCCTGACCTCTGAGGTAAGGCCGATCCGCACAATGGGGGACTGGGGGAACCTGTCTGACAATCCGCTCGCCATGGACGCCAACCAGTTTCGCAAGCTGAACTTTTACGAGATCAAGCTGACCTTTCAGTGGCCGGAATATGTCTTTGGCGGGGAGGAGCGGCCGGGGCCGAACAGGAAAGTGTTCCGCACCGTCGTGGCGGGCCGCTTGGTTAACCGCACACTGGATTTGCGCCGGCCGCTTGAGCCGGTGACGGGCCGGTTTCAGGAGGACATCACCTCGCCGTTTTTCTTTTTTGAGCCGAACCGGTACAGCGTACCCAAGGGGGTCGTGGGTCAATGAACAGCAGACAGTACAACGCCCGCATGCGGGCCGACAACAGCCAGGCGTTCACCCTTCTCGAGTTGATGGTGGCTGTGTCGGTGATGACGCTCGTTATCTACACGCTGTACGCATTGTTCAACCAGACACAGATGGCTCTGAGAAAGAATGCTGCCCAGGTGGATGTGAACGAGGCCGGCCGAGCCGCGATGGAGATGATAGTTCGCGAGTTGTCGCAAATGGAGGTTAGCGGCTATCCGGCCATCATCGATCCGCGGACACTCCTGACCTATTCCGGCAGCAAGAGTTTTCACTCACGCATCACGCCAGGCAACACGTCGCTACTACTGGCCTACCAGTCAGACGCCCTCACACCTGAGGGTGATGACGACGATCTTCAGCAGGGCTTCCGGACGAACATCCTGCAGGATTTCACCTTTACTGGCCGCGGCGACTCCGGATTTTTTGTGACCAGTTACCGGGTGGTTGGCGCTACCAACGGCATCGGCACACTTGCCCGTTACCAGACCAACGGCACCCTGCGCGTCGCCGTGCCCGGCCAAGCGCGTTTTAACAAGACAGAAGTGTTCAACCGTTACTTCTTTGACACGATTATATACGCCCCCTCAGATAAGTTCGAGCCGATCGCCGACGGGGTGATCCACCTGCGCATCTCGCCGTATGACCGGTTGGGGCGTCCGCTCGGCCACGGCAGCCTGTACTACGATCCGCTTGGCCTGAACCTTGAGCGGCGTGGCGCGGCTGGCCAAGCGCTGTTTCCGGTGGCCACCAACCTGCCTGTGGACGGGACGCTGATGGAGGATCATGATGGGCAGAGTCAGGTCCAGTTTTACGGGGCATTGCCGGATTATTTCGACCTCGAAATGGCGGTGGTGGAGCCGCAGGTGCTTAAGCAGGTTCGGGCGCTGCCGAAGGCTGCGCAGGCCAACTATCTCGGCCGTCAAATTGGGAAGGTGACACTCTTCAGGCAGCGGATTCCCATCCGAGACATGAAATGAACCGTTCCATGACACAACAAGGCGCGGCGCTGGTCATCACCCTGATCATGTTGGGGATGGTGACCGCCATGACGGTGGTGTTCCTTGGCATCAGCCAGCGGGAGCGCGCTTCTGTGACGGTGGTCTCCGACCAGGTCAGCGCCAAGCTGATGGCCGAGACTGCCGCCGCGAGCGCGTTGTCGGAAGTGGTCGGACGGATGGTGGCCGCGCAGGATCCGCTGGTGTACGATTTCTCGGTTTCGACGAACTACCTCAACCGGTTCGGATTTGTGCCCGGCAGGGTTTCGCCCACCAATGTCAGCTATTTCTACCCGAACGGCCGGGCGCTGACCCCGGACGACCTGTTGATCAATCTGGCGAACCTGCACGAATTGGCGCGCCCGCCCGTGTTTGTGGATACCAACGCGCTGGGTTGGCGGCCGAAGAACTATAAGGCGGTGGAGGATTTCCGCTTCTACCTCGACCTGAACCGTAACCGGGCCTTCGAACCGACCGGGCTGCAGGTGGTGACCAACCGGTTCGGCGATCCAGTCGTGGGGCCTCATTATTTGGCACCCCCATGGCCGGGGGATCAGCGTCCTGAAAATCAGTTGGCCACAGATTACTTTGTTGGCGATCCCGAGTGGATTGGTCAGTTGGAGAACCCGGCCTTTGCGCACGGCCCTACCAACCGTTTCATTGGGCGTTACGCTTACATGATCCTGCCGACCGGCCGTTCACTGGATATCAACCACATCCATAACCAGGCGCGCGAGCCGATGAATCCGAGGCTCGACACCCCCGCGGGCGCGCGCAACCAGTTCCTCTTTTTGCGCAACCAGGGCGTTGGTTCGTGGGAGTTGAACCTAGCCGGCTTCCTGCGCCAGTTGAACCCCATCCAGTGGCGCTACTACTACTACTGGAGATCGCTTCCCATCAATGCCAAGGGACTGGATTTTCCCGTGGTGAATGATTCGGCCTTCTCGGACGCGAGGGACATCATGATGCATCGCTATTACGGTTCACGGCGCAACCTCTCCGGCATCCTCCCCGCGCTTGGTCTGTTGCCGAATGACCCACGGTTCGGGCTAAACATGATTGATGACTACTCGGATGGGCCATTGGTCCTGAACAGTACCCCGACGCTGGACAGCGAGGATGGACTGCGTGTTGACCCGGCCAACGCCCCTTGGCCAGGCGCCGAGAATCCGCGCCGCTTCACGGACGTGCAGCAGTTGCTCACTTTCCAGCCGTATGATGAGCAGACGCCGAGGGCGAACAATTTTGTGACGCGCCTTCGTCAGGCGATGAATGTCCGGCCCAAGTCAATGAAAACCCTTCCGCGGCTCGGTTCCTACGAACGTTACACCTATTACCGGCTGCTCAGCCAGATGGGAGTGGACTCTGAGCCGGCTCTGCGTGGCAAGCTGAACATCAATTACGCCAACGACTGGTTCACAGGCCGGAACACGCAGACCAACTGGACGGCCGACGAGTTCATCAACCGCGCCGCCCACGCGATGCTCCGGGCCAGCTTGACGACGCGCTCGGTGACCAACCCGGTTACCGGTAATATACACACTGCCGGCTTCATTGGCGGCATGGTGGTGAACCCGGACATCGGCATCACTGGGCTGCGGCATCCACTGTTTCCGGCGCGGCTGAACCAGACCGTGTTCAACCCGACCAACGCCGTTTCGAGCGGTATCCAGCTTTTCCCGGCCAACGCCTACACTCCGGAGGTGCACCGGCTGTTGCAGTTGGCAGCGAACATCCACGACGCGACCACCAATCGATTGGTGTATCCGCATCCGCCGACGGTCATGCGGCCGGTGTTCCGCAAGTATGCCAACCCAGGCAGTGGCACCGGCGTGTTCATCTCCCGCTACACGGAGGTCACCAACGACTGGCAGCGGATTCGTCGGCAGGGCTTCTTCGACCTGACCAACGTGGTGCTCCGGCCGCAGTTCAAGTTTGACACCGACCTGCACATTAACATCCATGGGGTGCCGTGGATTGTCGGTGCGAAGAAAGGCCTGCCGAACTTCAACGAATACTCGGTGGAATCAATTGTGCAGGTGTCGCGCCGACTCGAGGTCAACAAGGGCAATGCGGCCAACATCGCCCCGGCGATGAGCCGAAACTGGCGCACGAACCAGATGTACACTCTCGGCATCACCAATGTCTTCGGCATCGAGGGCTGGAACTCATACACCAACGCCTACCCGCGCCGGTTGGGCATGGATGTGCGGCACCAGTACCAGATCGGGCTGTGGGACCACAGCATCACCAACCGCTCCGGCATCGCGCTGCCGCGCCTGCTCACGAACCTCGTCTCGACGCCGTACAACCGGTTCACCACGCTGCAGCCATATGAATGGCGTGGCGGGGAATTCCGGGTGCCGCTCAACGCCGGGGCGACCACGATCACCAACTCCATTTACAGCACCGGCCTCAAGCGGTTCTTCCCGGCGAACCGTGCCTCGACCAACGTGTTCGAGACCGGGTTTGCTGTGCCGGACTGGAAGCTGCACATCACAAACCGCGTTCAGTATTTCCTCGTGGATCTCGACCTGAACCGCGTGGTGGATGCGGTGAACCTTGATAACATGGTCACCTCGATGGATATCACGCAGTTAACTAGTGGACAGACCACTGTATCGTCGAGTTTGTTCGGGAGTGGGAGCTTGTCTGAGGGTGCTTTTTGGGACACCAACCGGGTGGACACCAGTCGGGGCGCGCGGAGCCCTACCTTCGGTATCGTCAACCAGATCAAGGTGTCCAGCGGCGAGAAACCGGTGAGCACAGCCTACTGGCGCAGCTATAACAACGACCCTTACGCTGGGCGAAACAAGGACAAGGCCATCCAGGATTTCAACGACTTCCTCCAGGGTCGCAACCGTCCGCGCCGCCCGTCCGACCTCATCCGCAAGCAGGCACCGTTCACGCCGACCCGCAAGATTTACAAGCGCGCCGCGTGGCAGGCCAACGACCCGCTCGTCCACTATACGGTCAATGACCTGACCGATCCGATCATCACCGACCGGTTCAGCACCAACAACGTGGTCTACCTGCGGCCGCCCAACACGCCGTTGCCGGCCAGCAACATTGGGCTAATCAACGAGCGATACCGGCCGTGGGGTGGCGGGGGGCCGTCGCCCGATGTCAACGCCTTCAATTATTACACCAAGGATCCGCTCATCACGGGCAGCGATGCGTGGCAGTTCCCCGAAAACAAGTTCCCGAGCATCGGCTGGCTGGGCCGGGTGCACCGGGGCACATCGTGGCAGACGATGTATCTCAAGTCTGGTGTCTCATCGTTGACGAATTGGTGGGCGTGGTCCGGCAGCTTCGGCGTTCACAACCTAATGAAGGGTTTCGACCGCGACCGGGACGGCATGCCCGATTACTGGGAGACTCTTTACGGGTTGAACCCGCAAAAACCGGACGCCTACTACGACGCCGACGTGGACGGCCTTGTCAACCTCCAGGAATACCGAGCCGGCACGCATCCGCTGCTGTCGTCGCCGCTGCTTGGCCTCAGCACCACCCACCCGACCAACGATTGGCGGCTGCTGCAACTCTTCACTACTGCGCCCAACGCTGACGCCGCCAGCGGCCTGCTTTCAGTCAACCAGACCAACGCCGCCGCCTGGGCCGCGGTGTTCAGTGGCGTGACTGTCTTGTCAAATTCCCTGCCGGACAGCCCAACACTCGGCGCGTTCGTGGCGGAGGTGGGTACGGCGGAGGAGCCACACCTCATCCAGCCGACCTTGCCGTCGACGGGCTCGCCGCAACTAGACTGGATTTTGCACGGCACGCACGGGTTGCCGACGATGTGGATTAACGGCCAGGCCAATATCATCCCTGGGCTAGACCAGATGCGCCAAGCCAAGGGTGGTTTTCGCACACTGGGGGATATTTTGTCGACGCCGACGTTGACCGAGTTTTCTCCCTTCCTGAACTTGGGCGAGACAACCTGGGTGCCGAATGTGGATCGGCCCGGGCGGTTGCCCGGGCCTCTCCGGCCCCAACCGATGTCGTTGACATTGCCGGGCTCGCTGCCCAGCGAGCAGCAGAAGTATGGTATCCATGAGAATGTGATGGAGTGGATACCACAGCAGATTTTGTCGCTTCTCAAAGAAGACGAGCCGAGGGTTACCGTTTATGCCTTTGGCCAAGCGCTCAAGCCGGCGGAGAACTCGATCGTGACCCGCCCTGGGCGCTACTACGGCATGTGCACCAACTACGCCATCGTCGGCGAGGTATTCACCAAGACCACCTACAAGCTCGAGGAACAATGGGAAGGCACCAACCAGGTTTTCCGGACTGTGGTGGAGGATTACCAGGTGTTGGCAGAGGAATAGCGCAGGATGAAAAACAGGCAGACACTCTCCGCGGTTTTGTTGACGGCCCTCGTCGCCGGCTTGGCCTACCTTGGCATCAGCCGCGGGCCGGTCATGCATCAATCCGCGCCGGCGCTTGGCCAGGCTCCGGCTGTCACGCCTCAACGCTTGGCCAGGCCGATGGCGATCGCGCTGCCGCAAACGGCCCCGGCCAAGGAGGATCCATTTCCGTTCCGGCTCCGAAACACCGACGCGCCGATCGGCGACCTCATCCGCAACGAGACGGCGGTGTTGCTGCGCAACGCATTCATCGACACTGCGCTTGGCCAAGCACTGCCGATCCCGGCCGGGTTTAAGGCCGAAGGCGATCCGCTGACGTACATCGCCCAGTCCCGCGGCCCGGCCACAGCGGCGTTCCGGCGGAACATCGCCTCGATCGGCGGAACAATCATTTCGTACATTCCCAACAATGCCTACCTCGTTCGGATGGACGCCGCCGGAGCGGAGCGGCTGGCCCGCTGGCACGGAACTCAGTCGGTGCTGCCGTTTGAGCCGTATTACAAATTGGAGATGAAACTGCTCAAGATGGCGCTCACCGGCCAGGCGCTGTCGGAGGGGGCGCTGCTCAACGTGGTGCTATTTCCGGGGAGCGAGCCGGATGCGGCCAGGCGCCTGGCCAGGTTGGGCGTCGAGGTGTTATCGCAGGATCGTACGCCGTTCGGGGCCAAGCTCATCGCCCGCGTGCCGGGTGGCAAATTGGCCGCCTTGGCCAGACTCACCGGGGTTCAGGGACTTGAGCGGCATCGGCCGCGCCGCCTGGCCAACGATCTCACCCGGCCGCGCCTTGGTGTCGAGGTGTACACCGTAGAGACCAATGCCGCCGGCGCGGTGACCAACGTGGTGAGCGAGGATCACCTTGCCCTGACTGGGCAGGGCATCTACGTCAATATAAATGACTCCGGAGTGGATGAGAGTCATGCCGATTTTGGGAGGCGCTTGAAAGGTCCAGGTGTGGGCCAGGATAGTGACGGTCATGGAACCTTTGTGGCTGGCATCATCGCCGGGGATGGTGCCGGGTCGGACACGATCAAGACCAACCCGCCGCCGGGTTCCTTCAAGGATCCGGATTTTAGGGGGATGGCGCCCAAGGCCCGGCTTCACGTGCTGAAGGCTGATGATGACAAGGTAAATAACCATGTATCTGATAGTTGGCTACAAACCGAGTCAGCAAATTATCATTATCCGAAACGGAAATACGCGCTTATTTCAAACAATAGCTGGGAGTATGAAGAGGAAAACGACTATACGTGGGCAGCTGCCAGTTACGATGCCGCCACGCGTGATGCTCTACCGGATCAACCCGGCGACCAGCAGGTGATCTACGTGTTCCCGGCCGGCAACTCCGGTGCCGGCACAGACAACGGACTTAACGCCAGTCCGAATACGATCACGGCGCCCGGTACGGCCAAGAACGTGATCACGGTCGGTGCCATCGAGTCGGGCCGGGAGATCGTTGCCGAGTCTTATACCTACGAGACCAACACGGTTACTGAGACCGACGAGGACGGCAATGAGCTTGAGAAGGAGGTTGTTACTACGACTACCAACACGCCGTTTGCCGGTATGAGTGATTCAAACAATGAAGTGGCAGCCTTCTCGAGTCGGGGTAATGTGGGTATCGGAATCGAGGGGCAGTATGGTCGATTCAAGCCGGATCTGGTCGCGCCCGGTACGTTTATTATTTCCACCCGTTCCAGCGACTGGAAAAATACAATCACCTCCACCAATGCACAGGATGATGCTGACTCGTTGGAAGGCCTGAACGACGAGTTGGGCGACCAGTATCGGTACGAGTCTGGTACCAGCGTGGCTGCCCCGGCGATCAGCGGCATGTTGGCGTTGATGCAGGAATTTTACAGAAAACTAGAGAAGCCCACCAACAGCCCGGCGCTGATGAAAGCGCTACTGATCAATAGCGCGGCGTCGGTCGACGCCCGGTACGACCACAACGTCCGCGGCACGGTCAACCACCAGGGCTGGGGTCTTCCGAACCTGCAGCGAGCTGCGCCCGCTCTGGCCAAGGCCAACCCCACGGACGAGAATACCTGGCACCCCGCGGATGAGAATACCTGGCCAATGCGCTTCATCGACCAGAGCCTGACCAACGCGCTGGCCACCGGCGAGAGCCGCTCGTGGGAGATCACGCTTGGCACCAACGCTCTGCACTACCCGTTACGCTTCACGCTGGCCTGGACCGATCCACCAGGTAACCCGAACGCTGCAGTAAAGCTCGTCAATGATCTCGACTTGATCGTGACCCCAATTTCGAGTTCCTCAGAGGATCCCAATGATCCGGCTGATCCAAGCGATCCAGAAGATGAGTCTGAGGAAACAGAAGAGGTTTATTACGGGAACAACATTGGCGCGTCTGTATACAGTTCAATGGGTGCAACAAATGACGTTATCAATAACGTGGAAAATGTCTTCATTGAGGAACCAAACACGCGGAATTATCGCGTCACCGTTTATGCACGCCGTGTGAATGTCGATTCTCTCTCGGCATTTTATGATGCTGAGGAGCCGGTTGACCACATCGATGTCGTGCAGGATTTCGCACTCGTAATGTCCAGCGCCAATCCGGAGTTGGAGGGTGTATTCGATGACGTCAAATCTGATAAGCCGGAAGTCATCGAGTTGCCAGCTATTGCTTCACTCACCAACGGCATGCCAATGCTTCATCAGCGCGTTGGTGCCAACTCGGCCTTGGCCAAAGAGACCGACCAGGGGCAGACGGTATATGCTAACCGCCGGGGCATCACAAATCAGTGGCATTTCTACACGTTCGTCAACGCCCCGAAGAAAAAAGAAGATTCGGATGACTCTGATGATCCCGAAGATCCTAATTCTCCCGACGATCCTGGAGAATCCGGAGACGACAATCAGCCGAGTTTCGGAAAGCATGTGGCGTTTATCACCTTCATGCCGCCGAACCTGTCGTCACCGCGTCACCGGGAGGCCGACATCGATCTATATGTGTCGCGCGATTCGAACCTCACCAACCTCGAGCCGGCTGTGCTCGATGCGGCGTTCCGGTCGACCGACCGAGGTGGATCGGAGTTCATCACCTTCGATGATGCGAAGGTGGACGAGAGTGAAGTGTTTTACATCGGCGTGAAGTCGGAGGACCAGATGGCGGCGGAGTATGGGCTAGTCGGCCTCTCCACGGACGATCCGAACGGCTTCATGGACCCGAACGGCAACCTGACGATGATGCCCCTGCCGGCGATCATCCCGGATGGTTCGGCAGCCGACCCGGGCGGGGTGTCGGTCTTCGGCATTTACGCCGGCATGCCATACGACTACGTTCGCAAGGTAACGGCAACGAGCATTATCCACCACGAGGAAGTGGGTGATTTGTGGGGGCAATTGAGCCACAACAGGAACGCTGTTGTTCTAAACAACCACACGCTTGCTGAACCGGTCACCGGCAAGCCTTACCCGACCGATTTTGTATTTGTTTATGATGATGAACTCGATTCATCCCGCATTATGCCGGGATCAATCCCGACCGATGGCCCGGGAAGCCTCAATGATTTTCAATGGGAACCGGCCATGGGCGTTTGGCAACTTGACATGGTGGACAGTGCACTGACTTTCACCGGCTTGGTGGAGCATTTGAATGTGAAAGTGGACGCCATTAAGAACCTTTCCATGATCGGCAACCGTGGCATCGACGTTCATCTCGATCCCGGCGAGAGCGAGGATTTCCTGGTGGAGGTGCCGTTTAACGCCACCAACATGATTGTGCAGTTGACCGAGATGACCGGTCCGGTGGATGTCTTCATCCGGAAGGACATCGAGCCGGATATTGACGCCGACCCTCAAGTCTACGACAAGTCGACCATTGATGCGGGGGTGAAACCTGGCTTGGACGGTAAGATTGGAACTGAAGATGATATCGTTGAATGGGACGGCAGCCCGCCGCGTGGCGAACTCCACTATGGTCTAAACGACTCGCCACCGCTCAGTGAGGGGCGATGGTTCGTTACCATCGACAACCCGGAACTGACTGAGGTCGATTTTCACCTCAAGGTTATCTTCGAGTACGACATCTCAATGGACAACACGATCAAGCTGGTCAGCGACGAACCCGAGCCAATCGAGGACGACATCGTTACCAAGTCTATTCTGACTGTCACCAATGACTTCCTGGTCGGCATGGCCGAGGTCGGTGTCCGAATCGATCATCCTCGAATCGCCGATCTGGACCTGCACCTCGTTAGTCCGCAGGGCACTCGATTGTTGCTCTCCGAGAACCGTGGCCACACCAATAT
>JASMKO010000042.1 GCA_030749225.1 Verrucomicrobiota bacterium | reverse complement strand
GAGGGTCAGGAATTGCGGCAGTCGCTTGGCCGGCTTGGGCAGGGAGACCCCTTTCACCGGCGACGACTCGACGAGCCCGCGCCGCATGAGGAACTTGTAAAACGAGTTGAGTGCGCTGAACCGCAGTCGGATCGCCGCCTGACTCAATTCCCGCCGGCCCAGCTGGCGGAGGAACAGCCGGAAATCGTTTCGCTCAAGTTCTCCCCAGCGCACCGGCGATTCGTGTGACTCACGGTGCCACTGAGAGAACTCGCCCAGCGCCTGACTGTAATTGCGCTGCGTGTAAACCGAGGCGTCCTTTTCGTCCGACAGGAATCGGAAAAACAGCTCTGTCCAGTCCGTAGGCTCCTTGCAGGTTTCAGCCAACTTCGGCACGCCACGAACCCTATCGGGTCAAGCCACATTTTGGGAGGGCAATTTGACGCTCGGGTGGGTAAGGTGTCCGGAAATGACGGTGCGTTGGACAGGTTGGCTGCTTGGGTTGGCGCTGGTGGGTGCGGTTCATGGTTGGGCTGCGGAGGAGGCCAAGCCGGCATCGGATGTGCCGCAGAAGTTCATCCGGATGATGATGAACCCCGATCGGCTGCGCGTGCCGCAGTCGCTCGACACGTCCATCGTCCGATTCGTGCCGACCGACGAGAAATTGGCCAAGGCAGGGGTGACGGTCGATCTAATTGGCGCGATTCACATCGGCGACAAGGCTTACTTCCAAAAACTCAACAACAGTTTCAAAAAGTACGATGCGCTGCTGTACGAGATGGTGGCGGAGAAGGATGAAACCGGGGGTGCGCCGAGTCGCTGGAAGGATCGCGCCGAGCCGTCATTGAAGCCGAGTGGAGACGAGGTCGTTGCTCCTTCCGTTCCGGAGGATAAGGGCTTCGAGGCCGGCATGACGGTGATTGGCGGCATGCAGCTTGGGGCGAAGGATATGCTGGGGTTGTCGTTCCAACTCGACTGGATCGACTACGACGCGCCGAACATGGTGCATGCCGACATGTCGCCGGAGGAGTTCGCCCAGAAGATGAAGGATCGCGGTGAGTCGTTTTTCACGCTGTTCATGCAGTTGTTTATGGAGGGGCTGGCACAGCAGCGGGCGAACAAGCAGGGGGGTGCGAACGATCTCGCGCTTTTGTTCGCGTTTTTCTCCAGCAACCGAGAACTGGCGTTGAAGAGGGTGATGGCGCAGCAGTTCGCCACGACGGATATCTTCAACTCTCTCGGGGGCGAGAAGGGGACGACGATCATCACCGAGCGCAATTTGATCGCGCTGGAGGTGATGAGAGAGCAGTTGTCCAAGGGGAAAAAACGGATCGGGATTTTTTACGGCGCCGGCCATCTCGCCGATTTCAGCCGCAGACTGGTGGACGACTTTGGTATGAAATTCACGGGGGAAAAATGGGTCGAAGCGTGGGATCTCCGCGCAAATACCAGGCGGCGCAGCCGTAAATAGCCTTTGACAACGGGCGCGGTGGGTGTTGCGATGCGGCCGGAGCCATTCGAACCATGTTGAAAAAAGTCCATTGTCTATCGTTGTTGGCGGCTGCGTTTTTCTGCAGCCCGATCGCCGGGTGGGACACCGCTCGGGCCGAGGAGAAAAATCGTATCTTCGAGATTCGCACCTACTACGCCAACGAGGGGAAGCTGGACGCGCTGCTTGCCCGGTTTCGCGACCACACGGTGGCGTTGTTCAAGAAGCACGGAATGACCAACATCGGCTATTGGGTGCCCACCGATAACAAGGAGAACAAGCTCGTTTACATTCTGGCATTCCCCAGCCGGGAGGCGAGGAACAAGTCATTTAAGGCATTTTCGGCTGACCCGGCCTGGCAAAAAGCTTACAAGACATCGACCAAGGACGGCCGCTTGGTGAAGAAAATCGTGAATGAGTTTCTCGCCGGGACGGACTTCTCCAAAATCAAGTAAGCCGGCTTGACTTTTTTGAGAAGAAAAGCCCGGTTGGAGGCGGTCGTTCCTTTTGTCGCTTGGTCAAGCGCTTGGCTTGCGTCCAGCTCGAGTGAGGCGTAATTTCGATTCCCTTTCGTAATCTGCTATGACACACAAAACGACATCTGACAACGAGACCTCTCGCAGGGATTTTCTAAAGACCTCCTCGAGTGCCGCCGTGGCCAGCGCCGCCACACTCAGCTTGATTTCACGCGGGAGCGCTTACGGACAAAACAGCGACACGATCCGCATTGGGTTGGTCGGCTGCGGGGGGCGCGGCACGGGGGCGGCCAATCAGGCGCTCACGGCCGATGACAACGTCAAGTTGACCGCCGTGGCTGACGTGTTTCCGGACAGGGTCGAGCGCGCCGTGACCGGCCTGAAGAAGCGGCACGAGAAAAAAGTGGATGTTCCACACCAGTTCGTCGGACTGGATGCGTATCAAAAGCTGATCGACAGCGGGGTGGACCTCGTGATTCTCGCGACTCCGCCAGGCTTCCGGCCGTTGCAGTTCCGCGCTGTCGTCGAGGCCGGCAAGCATTGCTTCATCGAGAAACCGATGGCCACCGATGCACCGGGCGTACGTTCAATCATGGAGTCTGTGAAGATTTCGAAACAGAAGAACCTGGCGATTGTCGCCGGTTTCTGCTGGCGTTACGAGCACGAGCGTCGCGCATTTTACGAGCGCGTTCTCGGCGGCGACATCGGCGACATCCAGTCGATTTATGCCACGTATCTCACTGGGCCGGTCAAGCCGATGCAGCCGGATTCCGCTCGCAAGCCGGGGTGGAGCGACATCGAGTGGCAGGTGCGCAACTGGTACAACTTTGCTTGGCTTGGCGGCGATGGCTTGGTCGAGCAGGCCGTTCACAGCGTTGATAAGATTGCCTGGGCGATGCGGGACGTGCCCCCCCTCAGTTGTACCGCCGTCGGCGGGCGTGGCATCCCGAACAACAGCGGCAATATTTTTGACCACATCGAGGTCAACTACTTGTACCCGGATGGAGTCCGGGCCTTCATGGCGCAGCGGCAGCAGCGTCGTTGCCACAACGAGAACAGCGACTATTTGCTTGGCACAAAGGGACGCGCTGACATTGCCCGTGGCATTTTCGTTGAGAATGCCAAGGGCCGTTGGACCTACGATGGCAAGCGCGAGAACATGTATCAGGTAGAGCACAACGAATTGTTCAAGTCCATCCGTGACGGTAAACCGATCAACAATGGTGATCGCATGGCCCTCAGCACCATGATGGCGGTCATGGGCCGAACCGCCGCGTACACCGGCAAGCAGATTACTTACGAACAGGCGATCAACTCCAAGGAGGACCGCTTCCCGAAAGACATGAATTGGGAAACGGGCAAGCACACTCCGCCGCCGTTGGCTCAGCCCGGCATCACTCCGTTCGTCTAAACCGATGTCTGTTCAACTCAATCGCAGGGAATTCGGCAAGGCTAGCGGCTTGGCCTTGGCGGCTGCGGTGTTGCCTGTGCATGGCCAAGCACAAGTGGCCAAGCCGCCCCATCGCATCCTGAAGTCGACCAAGTTCGGCATGTTCGGTGAGAAACTCCCCATCGCCGAGAAGTTCAAAGTGATGCAGGAGATCGGTTACGACGGCGTGGAACTCAACAGCCCGGGAGGCGTCAACAAGGACGAGGCCTTGGCTGCCAGCCAAGAAACCGGTTTTCCGATTCACGGTGTGGTCGATTCCATCCACTGGGGCACGCGCCTGTCGTCACCGGACAAGGCTACTCGGGCTAAGGGTTTGGAGGGGCTGAAAACCGCGATCCGCGACACCAGCAAGGTTGGCGGTTCGGCGGTATTGCTCGTGCCCGGCGCAGTGCGCGATGCCAAGAACGAGAACCCACAGCAGGTTTGGGATCGATCGGTCGAGCAGATTCATCTGGCGATCCCGTTGGCTGCCCGCATGGGTATCCATATCCTGATTGAAAACGTCTGGAACGGGTTCCTCTATGATCCAAAAGGCGACGATAACCAAACTGCGGATCAATTGGCCAAGTACTTGGACGAAATCAACAGTCCTTGGGTGGGAAGTTATTTTGATATTGGAAATCATCAGCGTTTTGGCAAACCAGCTGAGTGGATTCGCACCCTCGGCAAACGAATTGTGAAACTGGATGTTAAGGACTGGGGCAAGTCGAACGGTTTCTGCAAGATTGGCGACGGCGATGTCGACTGGCCGGATGTCCGTAAAGCGCTTGGCGAGATCGGTTTTACCGGTTGGTCCACTGCCGAGGTGGGTGGTGGTGACCGCGAGCGAATCAAGGAGATTCACGATCGGATGGACAAGTATCTCCTCGGCAAAGGTTGAGCGGAACGGCGAAAGTATTTGAAAACAAAAACGGGCTCAATTGAGCCCGTTTTTTCTTGGGTTGCAGATTTGATTATCCCTTCGCAGCCTTTTGGGCGCCCTCGGCGGCAATGGCCAGACACTCGCGAATGTCGCCCAGTAGCTTGGGATGATCATTCGGTGTTTCCTCGTACTCGAGGCTCAGCGCGCCGTCAGCAGGAAATTTCACTTTCTTCAAGGCCTTGAAAACGCCCGCAACATCGAGGTGGCCCTTGCCGATGATTATGCCGCGCGTCCGTTTTTTCTGCTCGGCAAAATCCTTCAGGTGAATCCCGTATAGGCGATCGCCGAGTTTGTGGATTACCTCGACCGGGTCTTCGCCCGAGCGGATGTAGTGACCCAGATCTGCACAAAACCCAATGCGTTTGTCGTGCCCCTTGACCGCCTTGAGTCCGTCGTCGATCTTGTCATATAGCGCTCCCGGCCCGTGGTTGTGGATGGCGATTCGGATGTCGTACTTCGCAACGAGTTTATCGAGGCTGTCGAAGGAGTCGGGCGAGGGGTTCGCCGAGATATTTTTAATGCCAGCCATCTTCGCGAACTGAAAGGTTACTTCGTTTTTCGCGTGGTCGGAGCCAAAACCGTTGACCCCGTGGGCACTGATGGTCATGTCATACTTGGCCAGTTTTTTGTTCATCTGGCCAACTTTGATCTTGTCCTTCGTGATCGGAAAATGTGCGCCGAAAAACTCGATAAAGTGTAGGCCAAGCTTGTTGGTCTGCTCCATCGCACCATCCACGCCGAATCCGCGGAGAGAATAGCTTTGGATGCCCATCGGGAACCCCCCGTATTTTTTCTTGGCGGCTTTTTTGCCCTTGGCAGCGAGGATTTGGGGAACATCAAACCAGGTTGCGCCGGCCGCAGTGGCCGTGGTCAGGGTGGTGTTGATGAAACGTCGTCGAGTAATGTGTCGTGTGTTCATAAGCATCAAAGGGGTTTGTGGTTTTTGTACCACCAAAGTTTTCTGTCGATATAATGTTGGTTCTTAAATTCATAGTGCAAATCGACATAGGTGATGTTGCTGCCGCCCTTGCTCTTTTCACCGGCTCGATTCTTTTTTCCAGAGTTGTGTCGGGCATACAGTTCGTTGGGTGGATTCGCGGACGAACTCGGCTGGTGGGGACCGCTGGCGTTGTAGACGCGTTCATGGTCCCAATGGGGCACGACCATGTAGGTGGCACAGCCAAAAAAGAAGATTTTGTCCTGATCAGTTACTTGACTGATTTTTTTGTAACGCTGATCAGACGGGCCGATCATTTGCTCGTTTGCCCCGTATGAGAATACAATATCCCTATTTCTGTCGCCTACCTTGATCCTTCGAGTCCTCAACTTGATCATATTAAATGTACTTTCCACATCGGCGGGGTCAGAGAAAAGATCCATGGTGCTCATGTAGCCAGTGTCATGCATGCTTGTTAGCCATTTTGCATGATTCTGTACACTGTGGGGTGTGGTTGAAATAGGGAACCTGTCATCATAATCCTCCGCGTACATCGCGGTTGAGAGGCCAAGCTGCTTTTGGTTACTCATGCAAACGGTCTGTCGCGCCTTGCTCTTTGATCGGGCCAATGCTGGCAGTAGCAGCGCTGCCAAAATAGCGATGATGGCGATCACCACCAGCAATTCGATGAGGGTGAATCCTTCGGATGACTTTTTCATATTTTGTACTAGGCGATGATGTCGTGTGCTACTTTTCCGTGGATATCCGTCAAACGGAAGTCTCGTCCACTCCATCGGTAGATGAGTTTTTCATGGTCTATACCCATGAGATGCAAAATCGTAGCATGAAAATCATGCACATGCATTCGGTTTACCTGCGCGTGCATGCCGAAATCATCGCTCGTTCCGTAGGTCATGCCGCTCCGGACGCCACCACCGGCGAGCAACATCGAGAACGCTGTGCTGTGGTGGTCTCGCCCAACGTTCTTTTTGTCTTTTTGCTGTGCGTAGGGCGTACGGCCAAATTCACCGCCCCAGATGACCAGCGTGTCCTCGAGCAGGCCTCGCTCCTTTAGATCTGAGATGAGAGCGGCGGTGGCCTTGTCGCTGTCCTGACAAAGTTTGGTGTGCCCGGCATTGTGGTTTTTATGCGTGTCCCAAGGTTGGTTGCCGTTGTTGACGTAATACACGCCCACGTAGCGGACACCACTCTCGACCAGTCGGCGTGCGAGCAGGCAGGAGTTAGCAAAAGGGGTGCGACCGTACTTGTCGCGGGTGGCGGCGCTTTCCTTCTCGATATCGAACGTGTCCATCGCTTCAAACTGCATCCGGTATGCGGTTTCCATCGCCTTGATTTGGGCGTTCAATTCGAGGTCGTTGTTGCGCTTGGCCAAGTGCAGTTGGTTGAGCCGGTTGAGCAGATCAAGTTGCTGGCGCTGCTCACGGTTTGTGAGGCTGGTATTGCGCACGTTGGCCACCAGCTTGTCCACTTTCATGTCGGCGGTGATGACGCTCGTGGCTTGGTGCTGGGCAGGGAGAAAGCTGTTGCTCCATAGCGCGGGGCCGACGACGATCTTGTTCGTGGGGCGCAGCACGACATAGCCCGGCAGGTTGTCATTCAATGAACCGAGGCCGTACTGCAGCCAGGACCCGATCGAGGGTCTGATCGGTTGCATGTTGCCGGTATGCATCTGCAGCAGGGCTGGTTCGTGGTTGGGGACATCCGTGTACATCGAGCGAATGACGCAGCACTCATCGATGATTTGGCTGATGTGCGGCAGTGATTCGCTGACCTCGATTCCGCTCTGCCCGTGGGGCCTAAACTTGAACGGCGACGGCATGAAGCCGGACGAGTTTGGCTTCTTGTAAATCTTGCCGGTCGGCTGGGTGTTTTCGTGTTTCTTCAGCGCCGGCTTGGGGTCGAACGTGTCGACATGCGACGGGCCGCCATTCATGAACAGAAAGATCACCCGCTTGGCCCGGGGTGCGAAGTGCGGTCCATCGGGGCTGGCGGCACGGGCC
>JASMKO010000041.1 GCA_030749225.1 Verrucomicrobiota bacterium | reverse complement strand
GGACGGTGACACGCCGTAATGTTCAGCCAGGTCAGCCACTGTGCGGCCTGCAATGAGGCCGGTGGCGATGCCTTGGTAGACATCGGTGTCCAGCTTGCACCCGATACCCTTGGCGGGTTGATCAACCGCGTTTACGGCGCCGCTTGGGCTTTCTTCGTTGTTCGTACTCATCGATGTATGCTTGCAGCTTGTCAGCGGCTGCCTGCGCTTCTGCTTCCGTTTCGTATGACTCCTTGACCTCTGGCATCGGTGTCC
Organism: Verrucomicrobiota bacterium; assembly: GCA_030749225.1. Taxonomy (GTDB): domain Bacteria; phylum Verrucomicrobiota; class Verrucomicrobiia; order Limisphaerales; family UBA1096; genus UBA1096. The sequence continues at coordinate 7,416 of JASMKO010000041.1, read as the reverse complement.
CGCGTTCAAGGCGTGACCCGATTGGGTTGTCGCCGGCGGCAGACCGACACCGCAGCCTGAACCGACTCTTGTGGTCGATCCGCTTGACCCTTATCTGGCATTGGCGTCTCATTGGGTTGTTATGGACATGGACAATGCAATTGCACTCGCTTTTGGCGCTGTTGAGATGTTTGGAATGTTTCTTTGCGGATCTTTACCCACCATTGCCTTTCTTTTACTTGCGTTTGCTGTCAGAAAATTGGGTGGAAAAAGCGGCGGCAGCGGTAGCGACGGAGGCTGTGGCGGCTGCGGAGGAGGAGGCGGCTGTGGTGGTGGCGACTGACTCACCGCACAATTGGTTGACCGCTTGACCCTTATCTGGCATTGGCGTCTCATTGGGTTGTTATGAACTCCCTAGAACAATTTTTGTTATTGGCTGTCCAGAATGCGGAACAAGAGTCTGACATCCCACCTGAATTTATTGCCATCCTCATCGCACTTTTTGTTTTTCTGTTTATTGCTGTTTCGACGTTCTGTTGGTTTTACGCAAAAAAATGCAATCCCAATATTACTGCAAGACAGTTCTGGACAGCCATGTTCAGCGGCCCCAGCGGCGGTGGCGGAGACTGACCTCACGGAACACTTGGGTGGCACTGCCGACCTCCTAAATTTACCCCGCTGTCCCTGCCTCCATAGACGCATCTCAGGAGGTTGTTACCCAGTTCTGCCGGGGAAGGCAGTGCCTTGCATTGGTGCAAGGTTGTCCCGCCAAAATTCATAGCTTCGTTTTCCTTCCGAACTTCTTCTTGTTCTTGGCCTGTTCGGCGGCTTGTTCGTACTTCTCAATCAAGTCTTGATGGTCGCGCCAATCTTCAAACCGGGAGTAATCGCGGTTGAAGCACAGGTGAAAGTTACCGCTACGCCCTGCGCGGTTCTTGGCCACCTCGATCCGAGTCAACAGCCGGCCGCCTTCAGCGAAGTCATACGACTCAACCCAGATGAACATCACCACGTCACTGTCTGCTTCGATGGCGCCGGATTCGCGGAGGTCAGCTAGGCGTGGTGCGCGGTTGCCGTCGTTCTCCACCTGCCTGTTAAGCTGCGCTAGTGCGACCACGGGAACGTCCAGTTCCATAGCCATCGACTTGAGTCCGCGGCTGATCTGACCAACCTCAGTCACCCGATTGCCGTTGCGGTTGCCGGAGCCACCAACCAATTGCAGGTAATCGACAAACAGAATGCCGACGTTGTGATTGCGGACCATCCGCCTGGCTTCGGCGCGAATCTGGTTGATGGTGATGTCGGTGCGCGGTTCGATGTAGATTGGCGCCTTGACCAGCTTGGGCATATTGGCCGCCAAGTCCGCCATCGCCTTCTTACGGCGCTCAGTGCCGTATTCCTTGCTGACGAACGCCTGCAAATTGACCTCGCTGATGCTGGCCAACATTCGGGCGTTCAACTCATCCATACTCATCTCAAGGCTGAATGCGCCAACTGGTATTTCCCGCATATAGCCAAGCTGTATGGCGATATTGCAGGCCAACGCCGACTTACCCATGCCGGGACGGGACGCAATCGTGATCAACTGGCCACCGCGCAGACCGCACAGAATCTTGTCCAAGTCTTGATAGCCGCTTGGTAGGCCGATCAAACCGTCGCCTTGGTGTGCCTTCTCCAGCATCTCAATGATGCGGCCGAAACTCGCTGTGCGGTCACCTTCGGTCTTGGTCTTGCGGCACGAGCGCAACTGCATCAGTCGTGACTCGGCATCGTCAGCCAGCAGGTCGATGTTGTCGCAGTCGCCTGCAAGCCTCATCAAGTCTTGCGCGTAGTTGATGTACTGGCGCCGGCGCAGCTTGGACTGCAACTCCGGCATCCACACCTTCCAGTTACCGGCCACCGGAGCCTCGTTTGTCATGTCAAGGATGTCGGTGACGCTGCCGTTGTTCTCCAGAAACGCCTCGTCCATCTTGGCAGCCGTGACCACCGCCGCTTCGTTCACCGGTTCCTTCTCTGCAATGCGCTCCATCAAGTGGAACACGGCCTTGTGGTGAAGCTCGTTGAACCAGGAGGCGTCGACGCCGGCGGCGGAGGTTGTGGCAGCAGTTGCGGCGGTTGCGGTGGAGGAGGCGGCTGTGGTGGAGGTGACTGACTCACGGCACCCTTCTTAAAACTTTTAAAGTTCTTTAATCTTAATATTCCTGAAATAAAGATTATTAGGTTCACCATGGTCTTGAAGACCTATGTAGCCCTCTAATGGCCGGTCTTTCATAGGAGTTTTATCTAGTTGAATATCCACAATTTTTTCTCCGTTTAATTCAACTTGGAGGTGATGCTTTTTGCATGTCACAATCATCTTATTCCACTTGCCAGGTGGTTTGGACATGTTTTTAGTTGCCCCCACAGTCCGAATAATACCGCCGTGGTCATGCGGCCCGACCTTGCCCTTCTTTTTAGTTGAATCTAATATTTGAGCCTCGATGCCATTTTGAACAGGATTCGCCAAGTCTCCAACTCGAAAGAAAACTCCGCTGTTTCCACTTGGGGGATACTTGTACTCAACATGTAAAATAAAATCTTTGTATTTTTTCTTACTCCACAAGTAGGCCCCATAACGTTGCCATCCTTTTTCACCAGGGCGAGGTTGAATAAGCAATGTCCCATTTTTTTGAGGTAACCAGTTGCCTGTAGTCTGCCACCCTGACAAATCTTTTCCGTTATAAAGTTGTCTCCACTCTTTATCCGCGGCTGAAACAATTGGAGTCAGAGACACAAGTATGATTATGAGTAGGATTTTCATAGATGAATATGTGTAGTTATATTGTTGAAAACGGAGACCATAAGACCCCTACATACTCACTTCAACTGCGAAGATACTGTACAGAAATTCTGCGGGTTATTGCGGAATTCTTCGTTTAGGGCTGTTTTCGCTTTACGTAGCAACTCTTTGGCAAACAAAGAGAAGCGAAGTGTTCTGAAGTTTTTTTGGTGACTATGCCCTCCCTGCGTCCCGCTGTTGCCTTTTCATGAAGAAAACCCCGCCAACCGAAGTTGACGGGGTCATGCTATGCTCATACACCGTATGTCTGCACTGTTGGAATGTCGTCAGTTTTTGGACGCAAGGCAGTTCTGATAACAATACCAACGGAGGCATTATGACTATTCGCTGATTGAGGAGGTAGCCGCCTTTTGCCGATTTGTAGTTAAATTTTGCCTAGCCTCCAGACAAAGGAAAACCCCGCCAACCGAAGCTGACAGGGTTAGGAGAGAAAGGGATGCGCTCTCTATCCGCGGCAGCATCCCTAGTCGACAATTTAATCAAGCGCCGGGTGTCTGGATGTCTACGCGCTTGTTGTTAAGTAGTCAAAGTACGTTGACTTGCTCATTTTGCTGGACGATTGCACGGCGTGCTTGGAGCCTTCAATGAGGCTGCCGCCGCAAAAGAGTCGAGCCAGCTAAGAAAAGTCCCGTGGCGTAACCGGAGGTTCAGCCCCTTGGGTGGTATTGCTGGTGAACAGCCTTCAGTCGCTTGCCGGCGACGTGGGTGTACACTTCCGTTGTCGCGATGCTGGAATGGCCGAGCAGTTCCTGGATCACCCGCAGATCGGCGCCGTGCTCGAGCAGATGCGTGGCGAAGCTGTGTCGCAGCATGTGCGGCGTGATGTTCCTGTCGATGCCGGCCAAGGCGCACCGTTTCTTGATGCGCCCCCATAAGGTTCCCGCCGCGAAGGCGGTGCCGCGACTCGTGAGAAACAGGTTGCTCGGGCTTTTGCCGGGCTTGGCCAGTTTGTTGCGTCCGAATTGCTCGTAACGCTCGATGGCCTCAATGGCGCGACGGCCGACCGGCACGATGCGTTCCTTGTTGCCCTTGCCTATTACCTGGATAAAGCCGGCGTCGAGCCGCAGCTGCTCGAGCCGCAGGCCGCGCAGTTCGGCCAGGCGCAGGCCGGAGGCATAGCATAACTCCAGCATCGCGTGGTCGCAGAGGGTCGATGCGGTCACCGGCTCGATCGGGCGCAGCAGGCGCTCGATCTCCGTGTCGGTCAGCGCCTTGGGCAGGCGTTTCCAGCGGCGAGGCAGGGTGAGGTTCTCGGCAATGTTCGCCGGCAGGAACTGTTCCTGCACGCAGAACCGGTAGAACGCCTTGAGTGCGGCGATCTCGAGGTAAAGGCTTTCGGTGCTGAGCTTGGCCGGTTCGCTGCGGGGGCGTCCGCGTTTTTTTGGTGTGTCGTCGGGGGACGGTTCCGAGTTGTCGCGGCGGTGACTGAGGTAGCCAAGCAGGTGCTGCAACTCGACGTCGTTCCAGCGTGAGAGGCGCTTTTCGACGGCCCAATCGGTGAACCGGTTCAGGATGGTGCCGTAGGCTTTCTGGGTGTGCTCGGACTGGCCCCGCTCGTGGCGGAGGTATTGGCCGAACTCCTCGATCAACGCCTGCATCTCCCGGCACCGATGCTACGGGCGATTTGGCCTTGCGGTCAACGGGCTTGACCGTATCGTTCGGATCGATTTGAGGAACGCACTCTCCAACCTGTTAGTTGCTCTGTTGTTAGCGGCTTCTGCGGCGCAGGCCTGCCGGTACACAGTGCGCGATGTCGGCTTTGCGGACTTGGGCAGCGAGCGGTACACGTTTTTCTGTTTCATCGACGAGCAAGTGCCGGGCGGGCAGGCGGATCGGCTTGGCCAAGCGGCGTCGGTGTTGTTCAGCGATGCCAATGTCCGGTACGAGTTGATCGACTTGGACAAGGTCGACGCCCCGCAGGCCAAGCGCTTGGCCAAGCGGACGTCGGGCGTGCCCGTTGGCCTGCTGCGGTCGCCTGATGGAGAACTGGACCGGACGATTCACTTCCCTGCCGCTACTCCGGACAATCCTGAGTGGGCCTTCCTGTCGTCTGTCGTCGCGTCCCCAGTCAGGGAGGAACTCATCAAGAAACTTATTCCGGCGTATGCCGTGATCCTGTTTGTCGAGGGCAGCGACGAGGCGCAAAGCAAGCGCGCTCGTGAGGCGGTGGACGGTGCGATCAAGGCGATCACGCCGCTGCTGCCGGAGATGCCTAAGCCGGTGGATCATCCGCCGGAGGTTGTCGTTGTTTCGGCCAAGCGCGTGGCTGATGAATCGGTGTTGTTGTGGAGCCTTGGCCTTGATGACGGGGAGGTTCCTGAGCCGCAAGCGATAGTTCTGATGGGACGAGGCCGTCGGGTGGGGCAGCCATTGCGTGGTGGCCTGATAACACGTACAGCTCTGCAAGAGGCATTAGCTGTGGTGGGGCAGGACTGTGAATGCGGGCTCGACCGGGTGTGGATGCAGGGCGAAAGTTTCCCGCTGTCGTGGGGACGGGAAGAGCGGAAGGCGTCCTACGCCGCGCTTGGGTTCGATCCGGACAACCCGCAGGTGAAGGCCGAGATGAGCCGCATCATCACGCGAGGCCCGAACTCGCGGCCAAGCGGCACGACACAAACCGCGTCGAGTAACTTCGACCAGTTGGCGCTGGGGTACAGCGAGGAGTTGATTGAGTTCGAACCCGAACCACAACCACCCGCGCCCGTACCGCCGACGAAACCGGAACCGAAACCAGTTGTCGAGCCGGAGATTGAAGAGGAGCCGCCGAAGCCGCAAGCCGTGGCGCAAACCATCAGTCGCACGCTGATCCTCATGGCCGTCGCGACTCTGGTCGGGGGTGGATTGATCCTGCTGCGAAGTCGAGGGAACCGTTAATCCGGAGATTAAGCAATGACTGTTGCCGAAAGAGCATCCGAGAGATTTCACCCTCATCCGGCCTTCGGCCACCTTCTCCCTGAGGGAGAAGGAATCGAGCCGGGCGCACTTGGCCAAGCGGTGAGCGCGACCCTTGGCTCCCTCTCCCAGCGGGAAAGGGACGGGGAGAGGGAGAACGCCAATATATGGCATAAAACGAATGATTAAATCACGGGGTTGCGAATGACGATTTGGGCGCACATTTTGCGGGAGGTTGGGTTTCGGAAACTGAACGCCTTGTTTTCGCTGTTGGGCCTGACGCTGGCGGTGACCATCGTGGCGGCGTCGCAACTGTTGGCCGAGGCGGACGAACGCGAGACGCGCCGGGTAACCCGCGACATGGGTTTTAACCTGCGGCTGATACCGTCCAAGACCGACCTGGGGCAGTTTTACCGGGATGGCTTTTCGCGGCACGCGATGGAGGCCACGACGCTCGATCGGCTGGCGACGCAGTTGACGAACAACGTCTCGTTCAACCACCTCGTCGGCTCGCTGCGCCGCGACTACACCATCAACGGGCAGGACATCCTGCTCGTTGGCCTGTCGAAAACCTTTGTCGCGCCGGGGCAGGGCAAGAAGCCGATGGGGTTCCAAATCAAGGAGGGCACGATCCACATCGGCTCCGAGATTGCCCGCTCGCAGGAATTAAAAAAAGGGGATGCAATGCACGTCGGCGTGCGGAGCTTCACCGTGGCAAACGATCCGATCGAGACCGGCACGCCGGACGACATCACGATTTTTGCGCGGCTCGATGATGCCCAGTCGATCCTCGGGTTGAGCGGCAAGATCAACGAGATCGAGGCGATCGACTGTCTCTGCCTGACGGCCGACGAGGATCCGCTGGCGATTCTGCGCAAGGAGATCGGCGGCATCCTGCCGGAGGTGCAGGTGGTGCATCAGCGGACGCTGGCTGACGCGCGCGCCAAGCAGAGGCAGACCCGCGAGAAAGTCAACGCCGTGGTGTTGCCGTCGGTGCTGGTGGCCGGCGCGGTTTGGGTGGCGCTGCTGGCGGTGCTCAACGTGCGTGACCGGCGGCAGGAGATCGGCATCCTGCGCGCGCTCGGCAAGGGCGGCGGGCGCATTGCCGGGCTGTTCCTCGGCAAGGCGGTTCTGCTTGGATTTGTGGCCGCGGCGCTCGGAGTGGCGCTCGGAACTTGGGTGGTGCTGGAGTTTGGGCCGTCGCTGTTCCCGGTGACGAAGAAGGCAATTCAGGCCAGTTCAACGCTCGCGTGGCAGTTGCTCCTGGCGACGCCGGTGTTCGCGGCGTTCGCAAGTTTCATCCCGGCGATGCTGGCGGTGTCGCACGACCCGGCAGAAACCTTACGGGAGGATTGACGATGATACGCTGCGACGAGGTCACCAAGACATTCCGCAAGAACGGCGCCGAGGTCGTGAGCCTCGACCGGTTCACGGCAGAGATTGCCGAGGGGGAGTTCGTTGCCGTGCGCGGGCCAAGCGGTTCCGGCAAGACCACGCTGTTGCTCACGCTCGGCGGCATGCAGCGGCCAAGCGCCGGTGCGGTGCAGTTCGGCGGGCGCGACCTGTACGGCCTGCCGCCGGCGGAACGGGCGCGGCTGCGATCGGGCGAGATCGGGTTCGTGTTCCAGATGTTCCACCTCGTGCCGTACCTCGATCTGCTCGGTAACGTGCTGCTGGCTGCGCCGGGTAGGCCAAGCGATGCCGAG
>JASMKO010000040.1 GCA_030749225.1 Verrucomicrobiota bacterium | reverse complement strand
GCGTGGAGGGAGCGGCTTGGCTTTGATTTTGGCTTGCGCTTTTCCCGGCACTGTTTTCTCCCAATCGGGGGAGGAGCCGGGCGGGGCCTGGGCCGGTGCGGCTGCGAAGGTGTCGGTGTATGACCGCGACGCGCTGTCGATTTTAATCGAAGCCCCGGCCGGGGTAAAAATGGAGGTGCAGGGCTCGGCCAACTTGGTCGATTGGAAGCGGTTGGCCGAGTTGATGGCTGGCGACAAGCCGCTAATCTGGAATCCGCCGGGTACGCTCGAGGGGCCGGCTCTTTTTTTCCGCGTGAAGCCGATGGGCGGCCCGGATGAGGTGCTCGGCGGCGGGGATGCGGAAGATGGGGATGACGGCGGTGAAAACCCCGGCGGCCCGGATGTTGAGAAACCGGATTCCAACGAGCCGTTCGACCCCGGCGACCCTGACGGGGGCGGGCCGATGGATCGATTCACCGAGATCGATCCCGATAGCGACTTGGCCAAGCGGCTGGCCAAACTCGTGATGGGCGGGTTGGATGAAAAAGGCCTTACGTTTGGTTCGATCGTCGCAGTGGACGAAGTGACGGACGACGAAGGCGAGTTTTATTTTGTGCATCTCGAGGTGCTGAATGGCGAAGGCGACCAACTTGAGGTGTTCGTCGAAGTGGAGGCGGACGAACAGGGTGCGCTGAAGCTGGTTCATGCGGATACGTTCGACGATGGCGATCCGTTCGATCCGTTCGGTCCGGACGATCCCGATGATGGCATCGATGCGATCGAGCACGTTGACCCGGAGAGTGAGCTTGGCCAAGCGCTGATCGAGGCTGCGCTGGCGCATGTCGATGGGGAAGGATACGAGTCGGTGGAAGTGGTGTCTGTGGATCGGTTCAACGATGGCGATCGCGACATGTTCGGGGTGGTGCTCTTGGTCAATGGCGACGGCCAAGTGATGACGCTGTTTCTGGAACTGGAGAGGGAGGTCAACGGGAATTTCAAGGTTCACGAAGTGGAGGACGATCCGTTTGATCCCAACGATCCCGACGGTGGCATGGGGAATGTCGAGCCGATCGACCCGGAGAGCAAGTTGGGCCAAGCTATCCTAAAGGCGGCCGTGGCCCGTCTCGAGGATGCAGGTCTCAAGCTGTCCGAGGTCTTGGTCATGGACCGGGTGACGACCAACGTTCAACAATCCATCGAATTAATCCTCGTTGCCAAGGACGCCGAGGGGCACGAGCTAACGGTGTTCGCCGAGGTGGCGGAAACCGCGGATGGCGGCTTCGATATTCTCGACATTGACATTAGTAAACCGGTTGACCCGGACGACCCCGTGTTCGGCGGCAAAACCGAGGAGTTGGATCCCGAGAGCGATCTAGTGCACAAACTGGCTGCGCTCGCACTGGAGCATGCCGATGCCGAGGGGCTGGAGCTGGATCGGGTCACCGGTGCGTTGCGGCTGAGTTTTGGGGCGGAAGAAACGGTTTACCTCATCGATTTCCTGGTGAAAAACAGCGACGGCGACGTGCAGAAAGCGTTCGCCGAAATCATGGAGACTGCCGATGGCCAATACGAAGTGGGGCACGTGGGCATTGGCGATGACGGCAACTGGCCGGAGCCGCAGCCGGAGCCTTGGCCGGAACCGCACGGGATCATCGTCCCGCCCGAGGGGAGCCGGAGTCATTTCATCGATCCGCAGGGCGACTTGGCCAGTGCGCTGGTGACAATCGTTCACCTGAGCATCGGCGACCACGTCAAGACGCCGTGGGAGATCGAGCACGTCGAGGAGGCCGTCCGCTGGCACGTGCCCGGCGAGGGCGCGCGATTTGTTCTTCTGGCCAAGGGCGCCGATGCCAATGGCAAGTCGGGACATCTTCTCGCCGTGCTGATGCGAAAGGACGGCTCGCTGACAATCGAGTTTACCGATGTCCGAACCGGCATCAATCCGGACGAGCCGATCGAGTTCCCGCTCCCGCCGGAAGAAGGCGGGTGAGCGTTTGGGCGATGTGCTATCGGTTTCGGGCAAAGGATTGATGCGTATATTTAAAAACCCCGTAGCGGTTGCTGCCGGGCTTGGCCTGGCGGTGTTTGCCGGCTTGGCTTCGGCGTCTGAGTTGAGCGTGCGGCTTGGCCAAGCGCCGGGTCAAGCGACGGTCGAGGTCAGCGGCATTGGCCAAGGGCGCGTCGGCGCGCTCATGTTTTCCGGCGACTTGGCCAACTGGTTTCCGGTGGCGGCCACGGCGAAGACGGCGCTGGGCTTCAGCGAATCGGCGGGCAGCGGGCAGCGGTTTTTTCAACTACTCGAAACCAAGCCGCCCAGGCTCAGCGCATCGGTCAACTGGAAAACCAGCCTCAGCCTGCCCAGCGACAGATTCCTCGTCGAGTTCAAGGCGGCCGACGACGGCGCTTGGGTGCCGCCCGGCACGAAGAAACCGAAGGAGACGCAGTGGGTGAAATTCACCGTGCTGATGGATGACCTCTCGACCGTCTATTTCCAGAACGGCAACCGGCTGAAGTTTCACTACGACTTCGGCACCAAGCACGTGCCGGGCTTTGGCGGAATGACGCACATGGAGTTCGACGCCGCGACACTGTATCACGCCGGACGCCGCGCCGTGATGGGCGCGGTTTTGTTTTCGGAGAAACAGAGCGAGTACGCCATCCAGCTCGTTGGACAGGACAAGTTTCCCGCGCCGATGGTGAGTTTTATCTGGCGCCTGGTCGATGGAGCGATCGACAAGCCGGAGACGCTGCGCGGGTTGTACATGCCGACCTACGAGCAGGCGGACGCCAGTGGCGAGGTGGCAGAGGCCCTTGCCCGGCAAGACGTGCCGGTCGTCTCGGCGCAGCGCTGGGAAACCGGCTCGGACGCCATTTACTCGTACGGCTGGGCGATGGGTCGGCTGGTGTTCGTCAAGGGCGACGAGATCGCGGCGGCCTACCGGGCCGGCGAGCTGACGAGCGGCGACATTCTGCTGACCGACCACGTGCCGGCGGAGGTGCCGCGCGTCGCCGGCATCGTCGCGTTGAACCCGTCGACCCCCAACTCGCACGTCGCGATCCTGGCGAAGAATTTTGGCGTGCCGTTCTACTACGAGGCCAACGCGTCGACGCGGGCCGAGCTGCTTGAGCTCGCGGGGCGCGAGGTGATGATACGCCTCACGGAGGGCTGGGGAATCAACAGTTCAGGCGCCACGGCGACGCTGGTGGCGCTCGAGGCGGAGTTGCCGGCCTCGTTCCGCGACGCGTTGGCCAAGCTCAAGACGCCGCCCGAACTCGAGTTCGCGGCCAGGCAAAATGCGGGCGCCTACACCCTGCCGATGAAATCGATCAAGCCAAACGACACGAAACTCGTTGGAGGCAAGGCGGCCAAGTTCAGTCTGCTGCGAAAGCACATCCCGAAAAACTCGCCTGAACCGGCCCTCGCGATCACGTTTGACCTGTGGGACGAGTTCCTGGCCCAGCGCTTGGCCAACAGCAAAACATTGAGGGAGGAAATCGACGCGCGCTTGGCCAAGGCGCACGAGTCCGGCCTGCCCGCTGACTTGGCGGACGCGTTGAAGGGGATCCGCAAGTTGATCCGCGGTGGTGAGTTTATTGAGAGCCAGCGACAGGCGATCGTCGCCGCGCTGTCGCCGTTCGATCGCGCGAAAAAAATCCGGTTCCGCAGCTCGACCAACCTGGAGGACAGCCGCCACTTCACCGGTGCGGGCCTGTACGACAGCTACAGCGGTTGCCTGCTGGATGACCTGGATGATGACACCGCCGGCCCGTGTGCCTGCGACAACACGAAGCCGAAGGAACGTGGCGTGTTCCGAGCGATCAAGCGAGTGTATGCCAGCTTCTACAACGACAACGCCTACCTCGAGCGGCGGCGTTTCGGCGTGGACGAGGCTGCCGCAGGCATGGCGATCCTCGTGCATCACTCGTTCCCGGATGAAATCGAGCTGGCCAACGGCGTGGCAGTGTCGACTTTCAATAAATACACCGGCAACTCATTCAATATGTGGAGCAGCTTCTCGACACAGGTCGGTGCCACGAGCGTGGCGAACCCGGACACGACTGCCGTGCCTGAGCTGGTGAGTGTTTCCGGTTATCGATCCTCCAGCGGTACCACCAGCCGTCGAGCCACCTTCGAGAGCCGCTCCAGTTTGCTGCAGGTTGGGCGGGATCATGTGATGAAGTGGAAAAGCGACTACGAGTCACTTCAACAGTTGCTCGAAAAAGTGGCTTCCGGTTTTTCGCGCTACGCTGTCGACCGCGAAAAATACACGCTCGATTTTGAGTACAAGAAAATCGAGCCGGGGAAGTTGATCGTCAAGCAGGTGCGGGAGCTGCCCCAACCGCCGGAGTTGAAGAATCCAACCCCTGTGCTTGCGGGTGGCCGGACAATATTGCGCCTGTTTCAGGGGGAACACGGCGGGAGCGTGTTCGGACGGCATCGGCTCAAGTCCTTGTGGGAAGTTCGTGCAATGAGTCGTCTCCTGAATGCAGCTGGAAGGAAAAACTCCATCGTGGACACCGCCGCTTGGACGCGCGTGATCGGTGGAGAAACCGTTTTCATGGAGAACGGCATTGAAGAGTGGGACAACCATCGATTCAGCACCGCCACGCAGAACAACGTGACTTACCTGGTGGACCAGTGGTCAGAAACGCGCGATGGCGAGACGGTGAAGTACAAGCTTTCCGTCGGCATTCCGCGTTGGATGCCGGATCGCAAGTCGCCCATCATCTTCGCTGACGAACTGGATTGGCGCCTGGAAGCGAACTACAAAAAGTCGAGAACCGATTACCAGCAGCAGGCCTTCGGCGGCGAAGGTTTAAAGAAGAAAAAAATTCGTACCGATGAGATTGGACTCGAAGGTTTTGATCCAGACGAAGAAACCACCACCGACGATCTACTTCAGGAGCGCTTGGCCAAGGGCAAAGGAGGTAAAAAAATCGAGGTCGAATTTTATTGGCCGCCGGCCCCGACCGGACCAACCGCAGGCTACACGGCCCCGCTAAAGGCATGGAAGGAAACCGTAATAACGGGCATTACCGAGGAGCCGATTTCGTTGAAGGGTTGGTACTCCCAGACCTACGCACCCGGGCATCATAATTTTTGGGAGGAGTTCATTTTCGAACCGTCCAAGGAAGAGGGCATCAGCGGAGAACAACTGGCAGAGTTGGAGGACAACGACGTGAAGCTGATCTACCTGTT
>JASMKO010000039.1 GCA_030749225.1 Verrucomicrobiota bacterium | reverse complement strand
TGCGGCGGCTGTGGTGGTGGCGACTGACTCACGGCACACTTGGCTCTGACTCGCTCGGCTTCTCCAACCCGACATCCGCTGCCAGTTCCTCGTCTCACTGGCGAAGGTCGTTAATTATCCAGTTTCCTGAGAGATCATTTTTTCAGAGAGGGTCATAGTGAGGAAAGAGTTCGAGTTCTGGGGTGGCCCCGCCCTTCTTCAAAAGCTTCATTCAATGGGCAAATCCATTGACAATTCATTGACACTTAGAACTTCAAATTCGTGAGGTTTTCAGCTAAAGTTCTCTTGTCATTTGATTGGAATCAGATGGCTTTAAACAACTGTCAATTAAGTAATTAGTTTTGATGAGCGGCCTGGATGGGCGAATGGCGCAGTGGCTAGCGCAGCGGTCTTACACACCGTTGGTCGGGGGTTCGAATCCCTCTTCGCCCACCATCCTTAATTTCTTTTTCTATAGATACTTAAGAACTAGGCGTGTTAAGGCTTCTCCTAAAGCTAGTTAATCCATTGACAATTCATTGACGTTTAGAAACTCAAAAACTGGTACTGGATACGATGCGCCCCTCGAAGATTCAGGTAGCAAAATACAGATACTAAGCAACCTCGAAGGGGGTTATTGAAGACCTTAAAAACAACAAGGGCAAACGGCCCCACGCCTACCGACCCATCCCGTACCTTGACTCAGCCCTCCGCGCCCGCGTACAATCATTTCTGCAACAACGTGACCTAAAGCCCACTACACGGGCCAAAATCTAAGTCGCGCTCAAACCACAATAACCCGATTAAACTCCAACATGCATGCCGCCATTGAAAAAATTCAGCGGATCTTTAACGAACGAGGTGCCAATCAATACGGCACAGAAGCCGTCACCCAACTTGAACATGCTTTGCAAAGCGGGGAGCTTGCCGAGGCGTCGAGCGCACCACAAAGCCTCATGATTGCCTCCATGTTGCATGATATCGGGCATATCTTTCATGGATCAGAGTTGCCCGGTAACTACGAGGACAACTTGGACGACAAGCATGAGTTTGTTGCTAATGCGTGGTTGAAGGAAAACTTTGGGCCAGAGGTCGCCGATCCCATCCGCTTGCATGTGGCGGCCAAGCGCTACCTATGCACCAGACAACCGAGTTATGAAGACGCCTTGTCTCCGACCTCCCGTAAGAGTTATCACGATCAGGGCGGCCCAATGAGCCCAGAGGAGATGACTTCATTCGAGAGCGAACCCCATTACAGGGAGGCATTGGAACTCCGCAGGTGGGACGACTTGGCCAAGGAGACAGCAAAGGAGACACCTTCGCTCCAACATTTTTTGCCAGCCTTGGAATCGTGCCTCAATTGACTGCTGAAGGGAAATGAAACATTTCCTACTCACAATCGATGCAAAGTTTACTAGCTGAGTCTAATTATTGGTTTTTAGGCAACCTCAATTATGCAGATGCTCTACTAAACCTAGAGATAGCTGAAGGTATTGTTTCTCCCAGTAATAAAGATATAAAAATTGATGATTTAGGAACAATTGAAGATTGTAGCCCTATCGAGATCACTGATCAAAGTCGCCGAGTACAAATAAAATTTTCCAATGTTTTGGCTTATCAAGTAACTGATGAATCCTATTGGGCTAGTGAAAATCAAGATGGCATTACAAAAAACATTTTATGTATGCACAACAATTCCGATTATCTTCAGTACGTTATGAAAAATAGCATCATTAGAGAATGTGTTGATAATCCAGTTAAGCATTATTCTTTGACTTTAGCTGACGACATCATTGATGTAGTTACCGCAAGTGAGCCATCACTAAAATTGATATAATTCGTAGTCTAAATATATTCTTAGTAAACTGCTCAAGAATTGAAAGCTGAAGGGAAATGAAACACATACTAATCATAATTGCAGCCGTGGTGCAGGTGGGGTGTGGGGAGTCGCAGCAGTCGTCCCCTTATGCAGAAACACAACCCGTTGACCCCGTTGCCGAAGTTGCGAACTCAGAAACGCCGACAATTAATACTGAAAAGTGGGAAGTAAAAACATCCTCCGGGAAGATTCCCGAAGGCTGGGAGCCGTTTAGTTATGACAGCAACGACGAATTTGATCCGTTCCTCCTCCGTCGTCGTACCAAATAAAAAAGTCGAAATGATTTCTCACTCTGCTCGTTCGTTTTTTTGCCTGTTGGATTCAAATTGAAAAACCGTTGCAATCCTCCCCCAAAAAGCTGAGCTTTTCGTGAGCCATGAAACCCATCCGTTTCTTCACGATCCCATTTGTCGCCACTTTTGCCCTGCTACAACCGGCCAAGGCAGTTGCGGCCAAGGCGGGCAAACACCTTTTTATCCTGTCGGGACAATCTAACATGCAAGGGCACCGTCCTGACGAGGCGTTTACGCCGGCGGTGGAAGCGGCCTTGGGTGAGAAGAACGTAATCGTGATGCAGGACGCCATGGGCGGCCAGCCGATCCAGCGTTGGTGGAAGGATTGGAAATCTCCTGAGGGCGAAAAACCGGAGTCCACCGGCGATCTGTACGACCGTTTGATGTCGAAGGTCCGACCCCAAATCAAGGGGCAAAAAATCGCCTCGGTGACCTTTATATGGATGCAGGGCGAGCGTGATGCAAAGATGCGCTGGGGCAAGGTTTACGAGGAGAGCCTGAAGGGGCTGCACAAGCAGTTGTCGAAGGATCTTGGCCGAAATGATGTCAATTTCGTGATTGGCCGGCTCAGTGACTTCGACCTGAAAAACACCCGTTACCCGCACTGGACGCTAGTGCGCGAGGTGCACGTGAAGGTAGCCGACTCCAGCAAGCGCTTCAGCTGGGTGAACACCGACGATTTGAACGACGGCTTAAACCGCCGGGGCAAAAAAATCGAGAACGACCTGCACTACTCGGCCGAGGGCTACAAGACGCTGGGCAAACGTTTCGCTGCCAGTGCGCTGAAGCTGATCCGAAAAGGTTCCGCCAAGAAATGAGGCCGGCGTTTAGATTCAAGTCAACCCGGGAGGATGGCGGCAAATTCACCGGCCGGTTGAACGGAAAAGCGATCGAGCACGTGTTCGGGTGCTTTACCAAGAACTTCGGCGTCCGATTTGAGATCACCCTCGATGACAAGGGTGGTATCCAGACGTGGGATTTGCCGTAGCCGCGGTGCGCTTGGTCAAGAGGGATTGGTCTTGCTGGGATGCGAGGTTTCGGCGAGGGTTCCGCCTCGCTAATCAGTTCGTGCTCTACAGAATCACTTTATTCCTGTTATTGGCCGGGATGCTCCATGCCCACGCCGAGACGCATCCGCTCTGGATCAACGAGCTGCTCGCCTCCAACCGGGACGGCGCGTTGGATGACACGGGTGCCAGCAGCGACTGGGTAGAGCTTCACAACACTGGCGACGAGGTGTTGCGCTTGGCCAAGTTTCAACTCTCCAGGGGCGGCGCCAAGGCAAGCGCTTGGGAGTTACCCAACGTCGCCATCGCGCCGGGCGGATATCAACTCATCTGGATGTCCGGGCTGGATCGCGTGTCCCTTTCCCCCGAGGCGTTGCGCACATCGACGGCGACATTGCCTTTTGAGTCGATACTCGTCCCAAGTGATGCCGAGTGGAAGTACCTCCTTCCAAGCGACAGCGACGGGGTGGCTGACGGCTGGACCGGGGTGGAGTTTGACGACAGTAAGTTTGCGCTTGGCCAAGCGGGTTTCGGCTACGGGGATGATGATGACGCCACCGAGTTGCCGGTCGGCACTTCGCTGGTTTTGCTACGGCACAAGTTCCAACTGAAGGAACTGCCGATGTCGCAGTCGCTTGTGCTGGAGGTGGATTTTGACGACGGCTTTGTCGCCTACCTGAATAGCGCTCGTGTCGCGGCAGCGAACGCACCCGGGGACCAGTTGCACGTGAACAGCATGGCCACGGCCGGACGCGAGGCCGGCACGGCAGATCGATTTGATCTCTCGTCCCATGTGGAGTTGCTGCGCAAGGGCGACAATGTGCTGGCCATCGCGGGCCTGAACTCCGGCCGGGGCAGCACTGACATGAGTCTGAAGGCCGCGTTGGGTTTTCTGCCGACCACGCTGCACGCAAGCTTTCTACTGCCCAGAAAAGGCGGCGAGTTGAATCTGAGCCAACCGAATGGGCAGATCGTGGACAGCATCCGCTACGAAGAACAGGTTGCGGACCAGTCGTACGGCCGGGCGCCGGGCGGAGATCGCAAGTGGGGCTTTTTCCTGAAGCCCACCCCGGGTGCGCTCAACGCCGGCCCGCAACAGCTCAAACCGGTCGAGCCGAAGCTGAAGTTTTCGCCCAAACCTGGTGTTCATGGGTCCGGGGTTGAGGTGCGGATCACCGCCGAGGCATCAACAGCGGTGGACATCCGCTACACACGTGATGGAGACGAGCCGACTGCCAAGAGTCAACGGGTGGATGGGCCGATTCAACTGGACAAGACGGGACTGTTTCGTGCCGCGGCATTCGTGGGTGAGGAGCGAGTTGGGGCGATCAAATCGGCTACCTACCTTGTCGGGCGGCAACCGACGCTGCCGGTGATGTCGATCTCGATGAAGCCGGAGGATTTTTACGAGGTACACATGCGCAGCAGTGCCACCGGCCGGGGCAGCGAGCGCACCTCGCACATGGAAATTTTCAACACGAAGGGCAAACGAAAGGTGTCGACCGGATTCGGCCTGCGCTTGCACGGTGGCTTTTCTCGCCGAGGCGATTTCAAGGCGAAGAAGTCGTACCGTGCCTATTTCAGGGACGTATACGGCTCGCCCAAGTTGAAGTACAACATCATCCCCATGGCTGGCGTAAAGGATTTCGACAAGCTTGTACTAAGGGCCAACGCCAATGACCGCGCACCCGGCGGCGCCTACATTCGCGACCAGTTGATGCGAGACCTTCACAAGGACATGGGAGGGCTGGTATCAAACGGGACGTGGTGCCTGCTCTATGTCAACGGCAAGAACTACGGGGTGTACAACCTTGTTGAACGGATGGACGAGGAGTTCCTGGCGTCGCACATCGGCAAGGGGGAGTTTGACATCATGAAAACCGGGAACACAATCCTTAGCGGCACTCGTGATGCGTGGGAGGAACTGGGCCGCTTCATTGGCTCAACCGATATTTCACGGAAGGAGAATTACAAGGCGCTTAATAAGCGCGTCGATATCGGGGACTTCACAGCCTACATGATCGTGAACCTTTGGGGACAAAACTATGATTGGCCTCACAACAACTGGTACGCTGCGCGCCGACTGCCGGACGGCAAATGGCGATTCATGTGCTGGGACTCCGAGTGGGGCTTCCGCGGCGGCCCGTATAAGCCTGACACCGACTCCTACGCGTTTATTGACAGCGGTGGCGCGTACGGCTTCAGTACACAGCGAAAGATGTTCATCGCGCTGCTCGGTAACCCGGAGTACCGTGAGTATTATCAGGCGGAGGTCCGCCGACATCTGGACGGGGCGCTGTCGGAGGAGAACGTGCTGCGCCGAACCCGGCAGTTAAGGGATGCCATCGCAAACGAGATCGCGCACGAATATCGGGCACGTAAATATGACATCAAGGTCTGGCACCGGAAGATTGAAGAGGTCGAGGAGTTCGGGCGAATTGCCGGGAAGAATTTCCGAAAGTGGACAAACGATTACTTTGCGTTCCGCAACAAGCCGGTTTCCAATCCCGGACTAGCCCGACTTCAAAACGAGGTCGGCTATCGCCACGTTGTCCATCGGGATGCTAATGGCGAATGGAGTGAACTCATTGCCGCTCCTGGCAGCGACGACTGGGCTGCTTCCACACTTCCCCTCTCTCCGCCGGCTGCGGGTCGCCCGGCACTGTACGCCCTTGCTGGGGACGAGCGCCGACTCGTCTACCGCGGGACGGATGGACACATTTACGAGCACTCAAGTGTGTCGAACGCTCGAGCGAAGGGCAAGTGGACCCAGCAAAATCTGACTAGGCAGATTGGCCTGTCGAAGGCGGCGGCCGACCCCTCGGTGGTGGTCGCAAACGGTGTTCCGCACGTGGTCTATGTCGATGAACTTGGTGAAATCCATGAACTGTGGCTAGACGGCCAATGGCGGCACTTTCCGCTACCCGCCATGCCCCGGGCCGAAGGCGGCGCGGTGGCTTCGCTGGACGGTTCTATTTTGCGCGTGATGTATCTCTCGATGTTCGGTGTCCCGTATGAACAGTCAATTGACCTGAACTTAGCCACGCCGGGCAAGCGATCCTGGAGGACTGATGGTGTGCATCGACTGCCCGCGATTGGTCAACCGCTTGGCCTGACGGTGAACGGCAGGCGCGATGCCGTCTTCCACGTTGCCCGCGATTGGCCAAGGCGCCCGCCGTACGTCTTCGACTGGAACGAGCGTCGTCGTGTCCCAGGCTACTTCACCTACGAGGGCGAACGCAACGCGCTGGTTTACGCGAAGGAGATCGGGCAGCGATTCAAGAACCAGTATCAGATCGCCCAAACAACCGACCGATTGGAAGGCGAGTTCGCGCTTTTCCGCGACGCAAAAAACAACCGGCACTATCTGGTGTTCCGCGACTCGGAGGGTGGCATTTGCGAGAGCGTGCTACAGGGCCACGAGTGGGCCATGACCAGGCCAAGCGAGTTGGCTGGCGCACCACAGGCCAAGGGCGATCCCATCGGCTGGGCCGACGACAAAACCGGCACGCGCCACTACCTTTATCAGGGCGAAAACGGCGACATTCACCAGCTGAGCTTCAACGAAAAATGGACACACCAAGCCCTTTCGGCAAAGACACCTAAGGCGGAATGATGAGCCGTCCATCCAACACAAACCTTGCTGCGATCTTGCTCGCAGGTACAGCCATTCTGTCTGGGCCAAGTGCCGGACGGTGTTCGCAGTATGGCATCTGAAAAAGTATCGCAACGAATGGAGCGTTGGTTGGCCAAAGCCGACTCGCATCCCTTGGCCAAGCGCGAGGCCGACTTGGCCCTGCTGCTGGCGAATGACACTGTTGCATGGGAGAAGTATGGCCAATTCTATGAAGGATGGGCACCGGCGGAGATTGCGGAATTGCTCAAGGCGGTGCGAGCGGCAGTCAACAGGAGTAAGCCAGAAGCAACATGATTGATGCCCATCAACATTTCTGGCAACGGAGCCAGCCGTTCGATTACGCTTGGCTGGATAACCCAGATCTTGGAGTCATTCGGCGCGATTATTTGCCGGGCGACCTCAAGCCGCATCTCGATGTGACGGGCGTGCAGCAAAGCATCTTTGTACAGACGCAACACAATGTGGAGGAGAACCGATGGGTACTGGGCATGGCGGAGCAGACCGACTGGCTTGCGGGCGTGGTGGGCTGGGTCGATCTCGCAAGCGAGGCGTGCGAGGAGCAGTTGCTGGAGTTCCGGGATCATCCGAAGTTTGTCGGCGTGCGACACATAACGCAGGACGAGCCGGACGACGATTTTATCGTCCGGCCCGGGGTGTTACGCGGGCTGAAGGTGCTGGAGAGGCATGGCGTGCCGTTTGATTTGTTGTTTTATGTACGGCACCTGAAACACGCAGACCGGCTTGCCCGCGAACTGCCAGGGTTGCCGATGGTCATCAATCACTTGGCCAAGCCCCGGATTCGGGATCGGTCAATGGATGACTGGCTGCCGGCATTCAAGGTGGCATCGCGGCACGAAAATGTTTTTTGCAAACTCTCTGGAATGATCACCGAGGCGGATTGGTCGCATTGGAAGCCGGCCGACCTGAAGCCGTACGTGGACGCAGCGCTGGAGCACTTCGGGCCAAGCCGCTGCATGTACGGCTCCGACTGGCCGGTCTGCGAGTTGGCCGGGAGCTACGAGCGCGTGCATGCCGCCTTGCGGGAGGCACTGGATGACTTGAGCGAGGAGGAAATCTTCGAGATTTTTGAAGGTACTGCTCGCCGGTTTTACGGGATCGCGAACTGACCCGATGCTCGCCACCGCCAGCATAAAACGCTGATGGCTGTTCGTTCTCCTTGTGCCGATGTAGATTGTCCCGGGCCGGGACGCATCCAAGGGCCAAGCGCCCCTTCCGGCATCGTGCTTTGAATCATGATACTTGAGAAATACACCATAGGCGTGGGCGATCGGTTTGCACATCAGGCTGAGGCACAGCTGCAGGCTTGCGTGAAACTGGCGGAGCAGGGGATCGAGGTGATCCCGGTCTGGAACAAGTCCAACCGCGAGCACAGCTTCATCGGCTCGGAGCCGCAAAGCGTTCATGATGCCGCGAAAGCGGCGGTGGAGGTGCTCGGTTGGCAGCAGGGCTGGCACGTGGATGCTGATCACATAAACATGGACACGGTCGACAATTATCTCGGCTGTTCGGACTTTTTCACCATCGACGTTGCTGATTTCATTGGGCAAACGCCTGCTGATGGTGCAGTGGCGGCGTTTGTCGAGAAACATCCGGAACTGATCGGCAGCGTGGCGGTAGACAGCATCGACGCGCCGCTGGAGATAACGCGCGAGTATGTGGAGGAGGTTGCTGGCAAATACCTTGCCGCCGTGGCCGAGGCCGGGACGATCTATCGCCATATAGAGGCGAACAAGGACGACTTCATTGCCGAGGTGTCCATGGATGAAACCGATGCGCCGCAGACGCCGCCGGAGCTGTTGATCATCCTTGCCGCTCTGGCTGACGAGGAGGTGCGACTGCAGACCATTGCGCCGAAATTTACCGGGCGCTTCAACAAGGGCGTCGATTACGTGGGCGACCTTGCGCAGTTTGAAAAGGAATTCAACGACGACCTCGCGGTGATTTCGAACGCCATCGCTGCGTACGGGCTGCCGGAAAATCTGAAACTCAGCGTGCATAGTGGTAGCGACAAGTTTTCCATTTACCCGATCATCGGCGACGCCATCCGGCGCAAGGGCGCAGGCGTACACGTGAAGACGGCTGGCACCACTTGGCTGGAGGAGTTGATTGGCTTGGCCGAAGCCGGTGGCGATGGCTTGAAGTTGGCCAAGGAGATTTACGCCAAGGCGCTGGAAAACGTCGATGCGATGTGTGAGCCGTATGCCTCGGTGATCGACATCGATTCCGCCAAGCTGCCCACCGCCGAAGAGGTGACCGGGTGGAATGGTGACCAGTACGCCAACGCACTTCGTCATGTGCAGGAGCATCCGGAGTTCAATCAACACTTTCGCCAATTGCTGCACATCGCCTTCAAACTAGCCGCCAAGGAAGGCGCGCGCTACACGGACCTACTGAAAGCAAACGCCGAGGTGGTCGGCAAAAATGTCACCGAGAACCTGTATGACCGTCACTTCAAGAGGCTCTTCGTCGCCTAATCGCATGAGTATCCAATCTGCTGTCACCATATCGCTGGTCAAGGATGCTGAGGGCGGTCCCTTTGTGCTTTGGCATGATCTTGCTGCTGGTTGCTCCAAGGCGGCGGAGTTGGGCTACGATGCCGTGGAGGTGTTTGCACCCAATGCTGATGCCATTCCAGTCAACGAACTCAAGGCACTCACCACCGAGCACGGGTTGAAGGTGGCTGCAGTGGGTACGGGCGGCGGCTGGGTGATCCACAAGTGGCACTTGTGCCAGCCGAATACGGCCTCGCGCGACAACGCCAAGAATTTCATTCGGTCCATTATCGATGCCGGCGCGCATCTGGGTGCACCCGCCATCATCGGCTCTATGCAGGGGAGGTTCGAAGGCGAGGTGAGCAAGGAACAGGCGCTCGGTTGGCTGCGCTCGGCATTGAACGAGTTGGGCGAACACGCCAAGGCAGCCGGGGTGCCATTGATTTACGAGCCGCTAAATCGTTACGAGAGTAATCTGCTAAATCGTGCCGAGGATGCGGTCGCGTTTCTTGACACACTCGACACCCACAACGTGGTGATCCTCGCCGATTTATTCCACATGAACATCGAGGAAGCCAACATCGCCGATGGTCTGCGAACCTACGGTCGCCACATTGGCCATGTCCATTTTGTTGACAGCAACCGTCGACCGGCCGGATGTGGACACATGGATTACGCTCCGATCGCTGCGGCGCTGAAGGAAATCGGCTATGACAAGTATGCGTCCGCCGAGGCCTTTCCGTGGCCGAGTTCAGATGCAGCGGCTGAGGCTACGATCAACGCATTTAACCAACACCTGGTCTGATTCAAAATGCAGCGACGCAATCTCGGTAACACGGATCTTGACCTGCCGGTGATTTCCTACGGCGCCTCGTCGCTGGGGCAGGAGTTTCGTCGCGTGACGATCGATGAGGCGCTGCAATCCTGCCGCGTGGCGCTGGAACTGGGCATGAACTTCATTGATACTTCGCCGTTCTACGGACGCGGCATGAGCGAGGTGTTGCTGGGGCAGGTGTTGCGAGATCGGCCGCGCGAGGAGTTCATCCTCGGCACCAAGCTGGGCAGGTATGATCTCAAGCATTTTGATTTTTCAGCCAAGCGTGTGGCCGAGAGCATCGACGTGAGCCTGCACCGCATGGGTGTGGATCATCTCGACATCATCCTGTGCCACGACATCGAGTTTGTGGAGCTGCAGCAGATTGTTGACGAAACCATCCCGGCAATTCAAAAAATCCGTGATGCCGGTAAGGTGCGGTACATCGGTTTCTCCGGGTACCCGATGAAGATTTTCCCGTTCATCATCGACCAGATCGATGTGGATGTGGTGCTCTCCTACAACAATTATCACCTGCAGAACACCCGGTTTGCGGAGCATTTTGATTATCTAAAAACCAAGGGCGTGGGCATCATGAACGCCGGCCCATTTTGTGCGCGCCTGCTCACCAATGCGCCTCTGCCCGAGTGGCACAAGGAACCGGGGGAAGTGCGCGTCGCCTGCAAACAAGCCGCCGACCACTGCGCCGCCAAGGGTGTGGACATCGCCCAACTGGCAGTGCAGTTCTGCGTGGCCCATCCCGATATGACCACCACCATCGCAGGCAGCGCCAATCCCGACAATGTCCGCAACTGGGCCAAGTGGGCAGAGATGCCTATGGACGAGGAACTCCTTGCCGAGGTTCTGGCCATCCTCGGGCCTATCAAGGACATCGGCCATATCGAGGGGTTGCCGGTGAACAATTAATTTCATGAAAGCGATCATTCTCGAAAAGCCGGAGCACTTCACTCACGCAGACATCGATGAGCCGGGGCAGCCCGGTCCGGGGGAGGCGTTGGTGGAGGTTCATCGCGTGGGCATCTGCGGTACGGATGTTTCCGGATACCTCGGCAAGATGCCGTTCTTTACGTACCCTGTGATCCCCGGCCACGAGTTGGGTGTGCAGGTGGTGGCCGTAGGCGAGGGCGTGGACAGGGTTAACCCCGGCAATCGTTGCTCGATTGAGCCGTACATGAACTGTGGCGAGTGCTATGCCTGCCGGAAGGGTTCAACAAATTGTTGTGAGTCGCTGAAGGTGATCGGCGTGCACAAAAACGGCGGTATGTG
Organism: Verrucomicrobiota bacterium; assembly: GCA_030749225.1. GTDB lineage: Bacteria > Verrucomicrobiota > Verrucomicrobiia > Limisphaerales > UBA1096 > UBA1096. Next base: position 16,872 of record JASMKO010000039.1, on the reverse strand, counting down.
CGACCGGTTCGTATTGCCGGCGCACAAGCTGCATCCGTCGGCCAAGCTTACGATGGAGCAATTGGCGCTGGTGGAGACTCTGGCGATTGGCTGCAACTGCGTGAATCGCGCCGCCACCCAGGCCGGCGACAAGGTGCTGGTGATCGGCGCCGGGCCGATCGGCATGGCGACGATTGAGTTTTTGAAAGTGGCCCAGGCCGAGATCACGGTGATGGACATGAACGAGACACGCCTGCAATTCTGCAAAGAGAAGCTGGGTGTCGATCACACCGTGGTGTTCAAGAAAGAAGGCACCGAGGCCGACCAGCTGCGTGTGGTCAATGGCGGCGATTTGCCCAACACGGTGATTGATGCTACCGGCAGCCACATCTCCATGTCCAACGCCTTCCAGTACTGCTCCTTCACCGGGCAGGTGCTGTACGTGGGTATCACCACGCAGGAATTGAGCTTCAAGCACGTGGCCATCCACAGGCCGGAGCTAACCATCAAGGCCAGCCGCAACGCCGTGCCTGGTGACTTCACACGGATCATTTCGTTGATCGAAGACGGCGTGATCAACACCGACCCGTGGCTGTCCCACCACGCCAGCTACGACGATTTCATCGACGAATTCCCCAACTGGCTCAGGCCCGAGACCGGCGTCATCAAGGCCGTACTGCACATGAATTGAGGCCCGCTTGGCCAAGTGCCGAGATTCCCCGAAACTTCTGATAGCAAGCGAGCCTAGCGGGTTGTACGGTGGGATTGACGAGGGGCGGACATTAGCTGATGCTCAAGGAGTTGATTGAGGCTGCCGGGTTGCAGGTTGCGGGTTTACTATCAATTCCAGCTTGCATCGGCTAATACTAGGGGTAGCCTCCCGGTCAGATGAAAAAGCACTTGGCGGCGTTCATGCTGTTGTCCGCCATACACGCTCTGCACAGCTTGGCATTGGGTCAAGAGGCCCCGGAAAAGCCCCTTTGGCAAGCGGCTTCCGATGGTGATGTAGAGGCGGTCGAGGCCCATATCGCCGCGGAGACCAATTTGGACGATAAGCACTCGACTGGTTATGCGCCGCTGCATTATGCCGTGATGAAAACATGGCCCGAGGTGGTGGCTCTCCTGCTCGAGGCCGGAGCCGACCCGGATGTGACCAACAGTCAGGCGAAGACTCCACTGGACTTGGCGATCTCCGGCTCGAAGGAGGAAATTATCGACCTGCTGCTCGAGGCCGGGGCCTTGGTGGAAGCCCCCGCAGACAGCCTCCACGCATTGGCGTGGTCCAACGATGTGCTTGGGGTGAAGCTGCACATCTACGCTGGAACCGACATCGACATGATGGACGAGTTTGGCAACATCCCGCTGTTGCTGGCGGTGGAGCAGGGGCACATCGGCGTCGCCGAGCTGCTGATTCAGCACGAGGCGAGCCTGGAGGTTGGCGACGAACACGGCTTCACGCCGCTCATCATGTCTGCGGAGCTCAATCACCCGGAGTTGCTGCTGATCCTGCTTGACGCCGGTGCCGACATCGAAGCCGAGGACAAGGCCGAACGCACTGCGCTGGATTGGGCCATTATCATGCAGTCCACCGAGGCTGAGGAGATTCTCCGCGAAAATGACGCCCCGAGCGGTGCGGAGAAATCGTTCATTGCGGCGATCCAGACCAACAATATTGATGCCGTCAACACGCTCCTCGAGGCCGGGGCCGACGTGAACGAGCCGGCTTACACCACCAAGACGCCGTTGCATTACGCCTCACATTCCCGTAACAAGGACATACTGAACCTGCTCCTGTCGAAGGGCGCCGATCTCGAGGCCAAGACCGAGCAGGGTTTCACGCCGCTCTCCTACGCGGTCGGGCTGAACCGCCCGGACAATTGCCGGATTCTGCTCGAGGTCGGAGCCGAGGTGGACTCGATCGACAACTGGAAACGAACCAACCTCAACGTGGCTGCGGGGCAGGGTCTGGCCGAAGTGGCAGCGGTCCTCCTGGAATTCGACGCCAACCCGAATGTGCTCGACCTATGGCATTGGTCTCCGCTCGACGTGGCCGAGGCTTTCGGGTTTGCGGACATCGGCGAGATGATCATCGAGGCTGGGGGCGTGAACGGACCGAAAATGAGCATCCACGATGCGGCCACTCTGGGAGACAACGACATGGTGGCGCTTCACCTCTTTTTCGGCACCGACCTCAACCAGCTCAGTGATACTGGGGAGACCCCGCTGGACGCCGCCGCCAACACGCGCAAACACGATACGGTTGCTTTCCTGCAGGCACAGACCCGGGTGGAGTTCGCGACGGACGAGGATGGGCAGCGGATTTTTCGAGTTGTAGGCTCTTACGGCACCGGCGACTTGGCACCTTTGCTTGAGTTCACTATCGAGACATCCATGAACCTTTCCGATTGGGAGACAGTCGAGTCGATCGACACCGAGGATGGGGTGGGCGTGATGGAGTTCGAGGTCGACCGCGCCACTCCCGCCAGGTTCTTCCGAGTGGCGGTCGACGAACTGGAGGAGTGATTCGCTTCGTCAAGTGCGCGGCTGTTACAATTTTAGTACTGCTTTTTAGCGGCCAGCCGCTATGCTAGCGCCATGGCAAGCATCACCCATAAGGACGAGGCCGCGTTCACGCGCGAGGATCCGTGGCGTATCTTTCGGATCATGGCCGAGTTTGTCGACTCGTTTGAGGAACTTTCACGGATCGACCCCGCGGTGACGATTTTTGGTTCCGCCCGGTCCAAGCCGCGGAATCCCTACTACAAGGCCACGGTGGCCATGAGTAAAAAACTGGCCAAGGCCGGTGTGCCGGTGATCACCGGCGGCGGACCGGGCATCATGGAGGCCGCCAACAAGGGTGCAGCACAGGGCAAGGGCACCTCGGTCGGGCTTAACATCGAGCTGCCGTTCGAGCAGTGCGGAAACCCGTACGCGAACTTGCCGATCAATTTTCACTATTTCTTTTCCCGTAAGGTGTGTCTCGTGAAGTACAGCCTAGGTTTCGTCTATATGCCGGGCGGTTTCGGGACACTGGACGAGTTGTTCGAGGTGGTCACGCTCGTGCAGACACATTGCATTGAGAAATTTCCGCTGATCTTGTATGGCAAAAAGCATTGGCGTGGCCTGCTCAACTGGGCAAAAAAAACACTCGAGGGCAACTGCTACATCAGCCCTGGGGACATTGAGTTGCTGACGCTGACCGATGATGTGGACGAGGCGGTGGAAATCCTCATCAGCTACATCAAACAATCGAGCGGCACCAAGCGCATTAGCCCCGCATTCAATTAGTCCTCGCTTGCCTCGCCTGTCTCCGGCGGCATCTCGGTTTCGAGGGATTGGTTCTCTCCCGGTGACTGCTCCGGATTTACCTTTTGTCCCTGTGCCTGGAGCAGCGCAACGGCCAGCGCCTTCATCTCGTCACTGCCGTGGATGGCCAGTTCCCGGAGGATTTCCAGGTTCTGCTCGATGATGGCCATCAGGTCGCGCAGTCCCGAGCCACTCATGTCGGCCACGCCGCCCGGCCTGGATGCCTCTGGCTCCTTGCCGACACGTGGATGGCCGCACTTGGGGCAAAAGGTTGCCTGCGGGCTCAGGTCGTTCCCGCACATGCTGCATGGCACCAATTGGCTCATGTCCGCCCCGCTTGGCCGGGTTAGCGTCGGCGCTTGGCCAAGCGCTTGGCCTTGGCCACCTTGGTGGCCACCTTCAGCCGCAGGCCGTTCAGGCGGATGAACCCGGTGGCGTCGTCCTGGTTGTAGGCGTCCGTGGGATCGGCTTCCATCGTGGCGATGTCCGGGTTGTAAAGGCTGACCGGCGACTTGAGCCCGGCGGCGATCACGTTGCCTTTGTACAGCTTCACCCGGACCGTACCAGTGACGTTTTGCTGACACTCGGTGATGAGCGCCTGCAGAGCCTCCCGCTCCGGCGCGTACCAGAAGCCGTTGTAAACCAGTTCGGAATACTTCGGGATCAACGAGTCGCGCAGGTGCATCACCTCGCGATCCATCGTGATCGACTCCATCATGCGATGGGTCGCATGCAGGATGGCGCCGCCCGGTGTCTCGTACACGCCGCGTGACTTCATACCGACAAAACGGTTCTCCACCATGTCCACCCGGCCGATCCCGTGCTTGCCACCGAGGCGGTTGAGCGTCTGCATCACCTTGAGCGGCGACATCGCTCGGCCGTTCACGGCGATGCAGTTGCCCTTGTCGAAATCTAGCGTGACGTACTGCGGTTTGTTTGGCGCATCCTCGGGCGACACGCTCAGCTTGTACATGCCCCGGTACTTGGCCGCGGAGGCGTCGAGCCACGGATCCTCCAGCATGCCGGCCTCGAACGAGATATGCAGGAGGTTGCGGTCCATCGAGTACGGTTTTTTCATGCTGGCCTCGACCGGGATTTTCTTGGATATGCAGTAGTCGATCATCTCCTTCCGGCCAGGGAACTCGTTGCGAAATGCCTCGTCCCGCCACGGGGCGATCACCTCAAGATCGGGTGCCAGTGCGGCGGCAGCTAGCTCGAACCGCACCTGATCGTTGCCTTTGCCGGTGGCGCCGTGGGCGATGGCCTGTGCCCGGTGCTTGCGGGCGATCTCCACCATCCGCTTGGCAATCAGCGGCCGTGCGATGCTGGTGCCTAGAAAATATTGTCCCTCGTAAATCGCGCCAGCCTGCATTATTGGGAAGATGAAATCGGTGGCGAATTCTTCGCGCAGATCGTCGATGTAAATCTCCGATGCGCCGGTCTTGCGGGCCTTCGGACGCAGCCCCTTGGTTTCCTCCTCTTGCCCGATGTCGGCGCAGAATGCGATGACATCGGCGGAGTACTTTTCCCTGATCCAGGACAACAAAACGGAGGTGTCGAGCCCTCCCGAGTATGCGAGAACAATCTTCATGCAAAAAACAGAGCGCGAATCATCGACAAAACCGCCGTCGATGAAAGCAAAAATCACGCTTGGCAAGTCGTGGCTGCGGCTTGTTGCGTTCTCACCACGAGGAAGAACGTTGCAGTAGGCCGGATGAGGAGGCGTACTCAATTTCGGTTGACTCGCTTGGCCAGGCGCGATACTAACTGCCGCGGGTCACCATGCTAAATAATAAACGACATCTGCTGTGCCTCGCCATCGGCGCCCTGCTGGCCGGGCTGACTTCTGTTCACGCCGCCAAGAACGAGGCTGCAGCCGACCCGGCCAAGGTCGATGCCGACTACGCCTATCAGGGCGAATACGCCGGCGTCATCGCCAATCAATTTGATGTCGGTGCGCAGGTCATTGCGCTGGGCGACGGCCAATTCCGGCTAGTGCTCTACCCCGGCGGCTTGCCCGGTGCCGGCTACGACGGCACGACGGAAAAGCGCCAGTACGACGGCGCGCTCGACGGCGACACCGTAACCTTCACCGGCGGTACCACTGGCAAATCGATCACCGGCGGCAAGCTGACCTTCTCGCGCGACGGGCAGGAGTTTTCCATTGACCGCACCGTGCGCAAAAGTCCGACACTCGGCGCCAAGCCGCCGGAGGGCGCAGTCGTGCTGTTCGACGGCAAGTCCGCCGAGAACTTCAAGCCGGGTCGCATGACTGAGAACGGTCTGCTGCGGGAGGGTGCCAACAGCATCAAGCGATTTCAGGACCACACGCTTCACCTAGAGTTCCGCCTGCCGTACGAGCCGAAGAAGCGCGGTCAGGGCCGAGCCAACAGCGGCTGCTACCTGCAGGCCCGTTACGAGGTGCAAATGCTCGACTCATTCGGTCTCGCCGGCAGGGACAACGAGTGCGGCGGCATCTACTCGATCGCGGCTCCGGACACGAACATGTGCCTTCCGCCGCTGCAGTGGCAGACATACGACATCGACTTCACCGCGGCCAAGTACGACAAGGAGGGCAAAAAAACTGCCAATGCCCGCGCCACCGTCCGTCACAACGGCGTGGTCATCCACGACAATGTCGAGTTGCCCAAGCGCACCGCTGCCAGCCCGTTGGCCGAGGGGCCGGAGCCGGGCTTCCTACACCTGCAGGACCACAGCAACCCGGTCCGCTACCGCAATATCTGGATCGTCGAGAAATAGCCCTTGGCCGAGCCCGTACGGTTACCCGCCGTAAAACCGTCTAAACCACGCCTCCGGCTTGGCCTCGAATCGCCATTCTCGACCTCGCCATTTGAAGGTCAACCCGCCGGCGTGCAGCGCGTGGCACGGCAGCAAGAGTGCCCGTCGTTGTTCGTCGGTCAGTCGGCGCTCGACGAGCGCGAGGTAACAGTCCTCGTCGTGTCCGTACAGTTTGTCGCCGACGATCGGGTGGCCGAGGTGCGCGAGGTGAATACGGATCTGGTGCTTGCGTCCGGTTTGTGGCTGGACGCGTAGGAGGGTGAAATCACCTTCGGCCTGCGAAAAACGCCTGGCCACTGTGAAGGCGGTTTGTGCCGCTCGGCCGCCGGGGCGCACACAGTCCTTGATTGCCACCGGGCTGGCTTCGTCGGGGCCAAGCGGCTGGTCGACGAGCCCGGAGTCCGGCCCGACGTGGCCGTGCACGATCGCCTCATACGACTTTTGCACGGCGCCACTTTCCCAAAGTTGCCGTAATTCCCTCGCCGACTTGTTGCGTTTCGCCAACAGCACGATGCCGGTGGTTTCTCGGTCAAGCCGGTTGATCATGTGAACGTCGGCCTGGTCAAGGTGCAGCCGCATGCGGCTAATCAGGCTGCTGTATTCGTCGCCCTTGGTCGGGTGACAAACCAGATCGGCTGGCTTGTTGACCACAAGCAACTCTTCGTCCTCATGCACGAGGCCGAACAACGCATCCGACGCCATGTTCATGCCGGTTGCTGTTTTCGGGATCGGGCAACTCGAAACACCCATATGCCCCAGCCGGAGCTGACTGACAACAGCCCCAGCACGGAGAAGACGATCAGCCACGGGGTGTTGAAGTTGTCGCGTCCGGAGTAGTCCATTGTGTGCAGCATCCAGAAAAAATCGAAACGACGCCATGCGTCATTGCGCCGCGCGACGACGGCACCGGTGGCCTGGTCGACATAAATGTGTGTGTTGTTCGCGTCCGCCAGTTTCACCTGCCATGCAGGAAGGGTGCGCCCGCGAAACTCGGTCGGGGCATCGGCCGTGATGAGCTTGGCCCCAGTCACCTCCGGTTGCTCGGCTCGATCAGCCTGTGCGATCGCCTGTGCGCGGGCCTCGTCAATCTTGATTGCATTGCCGCTGACGGCATCAACCAGCATTGCGCCCCCCTCGCCCGTGAGCCGGTAGACCGGTTTCCGGAGCAGCGTGGTCAGCGTCACCTCGCGTACATTGGCAAAGCCGCTTGCCGCGATGGCGTCGGCCGGTGAGGTTACAATGCTTTCTGGTTGAAGGGTGGCCGGAGCCGATGTGTCGCGACCGTGATTGCCACGCACCCACTCGATATCGTGTGTCGAGAATACCAGCCCGCCGGTGCACCAAAACAGCAGTTGAATCCCCGTGATCAATCCAAGCCACGCGTGAATCGATCGAACAGCTCGTTGCCTATTTTTCATCTTCAATTATTCCGGGACGTTGGCAGAGCGGTAGTAGATACGGCAGTCGGGCAAGGCCGTTTGCAGGCGGCGCACGCCGTCGATCGTGAACCTCGTTCGGTAGAGGTAAAGTGCCTGCAGCCGCTTCAGCCTGGTCAGGTTTGGGACGCTGGCATCGGTCAGCTTGGTGTCGTGCAGCCACAGTTTTTGAAGTTGGCCAAGTGCGGCAAGCGCGACTGTGCCGTCGTCGGTGATATCGGTTTCGCCGAGGTGCAACTCGGTCAGTTTTGGCAGCTTGGCTAGGCGCGGGATGCCGCTGTCAGTGATGTTGTTGCCGCGAAGGCCGAGGTAATTGAGTCGTTTCATTTTTGCGACATGCACCAGCCCGGCATCGGTCACTTTCGTTTTACCGATGGGTAGGTGCTGCAGCGATTTGAGCTTGGCCAAGTGCGCGAGTCCGCCGTTGCCCACATTTGTTTGAAACAGGTTCACCCACTCGAGCTTGGCCAGGCGGGTGAGATGCGCTAGGCCTTTGCCGGTGATCTTCGTTTGTTCCAGCGACAGGTCGGTTAGCCTGGGGAAGGCGGCGACCAGTTTGAGCTGGGCATCGGTGATCTTCGAACGATTGAGATTGATCTCGGTGACCTCGCCAGCGGTGGTAAAAACGCCCGCGCCGAGTTGGCGCAATTCGTCGGCTTCGGCTGGCCCGGCGAGGGCGAGGTACAGCAGCGCGCTTGGCCAGGCAGAGTTCATGAGGAGATGCCGACCGCATCGCGGATGTGGCTCATTCCCTCCTTGGCCAAGCGCTCGGCCAAACCGGTGAGGATGGTGCGGGTCACCTGCGGCCCCTCGTAAACGAGGCTGGAATAAATCTGCAGTAGCGACGCGCCGGCGGTGATTTTTTCCCACGCATCCTCTGCGGTGAAAATGCCGCCGACCCCGATGAGCGGCACCGCACCTTTTGCTTGCTGATAAAGATATCGGATGACCTCGGTGCTGCGGGTGGCAAGTGGCCGGCCGCTCAAGCCACCGGTCTCGGCGTATAGCCCGTTTTCCGAGGGGCGCTCGATGGTCGTGTTGGTGGCGACCAACCCGGCAATTTGGTGCGGCTCGATCAACTCGAGAATCTCGTCCAGCGCGTCGAAGCCAAGGTCGGGGGCGACCTTGACGAGGATCGGGCGCTGCGTGTCGTTGGCCTCCTGAAGCGCGGAGAGGATCTCCGCGAGCGCGTCCTTGTCCTGTAGCTGTCTGAGGTTGGGCGTGTTGGGCGAACTGACGTTAACGACGAAAAAGTCGGCAAGACCCTTCAGTAACTGGAATGAGTACAGATAGTCCTCCGGTGCCTTGTCGAGAGGGGTGACCTTGGATTTGCCGAGATTGATGCCGACCGGGTGGGCCGGCCAACGGCTGTCGTCGCGCCAGTCCAGGAGGCGTTCGGCCATGGCATCGGCGCCGGGGTTATTGAAGCCCATGCGGTTGATCAGTGCCTCGTCCTCGATGACGCGGAACATTCGTGGCTTGGGGTTGCCGGGTTGCCCGTAGCGGGTGACGCCACCGAGTTCGTTGAAGCCAAAGCCGAGCGCCTCCCACGCTGGCACCGCCGCACCGGCCTTGTCCATGCCGGCGGCTAGGCCGATGGGGTTGGGAAATGTCAGCCCGAAAAGCTTGACCGGCAGGCTTGGTCCGCAAAGAAACCTACGCGCGAGGCCCAGCGCCCAGCGCCTCTGTGCCGCCCAGCTCAGTTGGTTGAGGACGAGGTTGTGCGCCTCCTCGGAGTCGCGATCAAAAAAGTTCGGTCGAACAAACGTCTTGTAGAGCCAAGACACGGGCGAATTGTCATGCCGTGCCACCGCGGCGTCGAGCATGGACTGGGTTGGATTGACTAAAACGGCTGGTACTTTGGAGGGAAACGCCGGATCTGCCACGTCTCTTCGTGTGCCTTCCATTCGTCCCACTTTAGTTCGCCCAGCAGGCGGATCCGTTTTTTCTGCAACTTGCGGTCGTGCGGCGAGCGGCCGATTTTTTCATTCAGCAGCTTCAGCGCAGTGGCGGTACGGTTGTGCCGGTTCTCCCGGCGAATATGCAGCAATACAAACTTGTCCCCGGTGGTCTCGGCCCATTTTTGCAGCTCGGCGAAGTTGTCCTCGAACTGTTTGTCGATCTCCTCAAGCCGCTTTTTTGTCTCGTCACTGTCGGCGTTTTCGCCTTCGCGCATCTGGGTGTCGAGATAGCCCAGCGCGCGGCCCTTGCGGTATAGTGCGTCGCTTAGTGTGTTCAATTTTTTGTCAAACTTGGCGCGTTCTGCCTTGGCGCCCTCGTCATCGGGATTGAGTTTCAGGCCGTAGTGCTTGGTCAAGGTTTCGGTGTCTATCTGCGCGATTACCGTGTTGGCAGCGATGATTACTTTATCGAGATGTTTATTGCGGTTGGCATCGCCGTCGAGCCGTTTGAGTTGCTCGACCAGAACCGGCAGGTGGTTCGGGCTGGCGTCGAGGATTTCCTTAGCGAGGCGGTCAAAGTCCTCCGCTTTTTTGTCGCCGTGCAGTTTGGTCAAGCGCGCGACTTTCAGGTCGCGGATCGCCTCGGCCAACTTTTCCACCTCGGATTTTTCCTCCTTCTTTTTGCTGTTGTTGGCAGCGCTTGGCTTGGCCTTGGCCGTCTTGGCCGGGGGGATGCGCATGGAGAGCTGGAAGCCGCCCGGCTTCTTACCCGGGCCAAGCAGGTTGCTGTTGCCCTGCCCATAGGAGATGCTGCCGATCAGCAAGTCACCGGCCTCCGCTTCGCCCGGCAGCGAACCGGGGCGCTCGATGTAAATCCGCGTCTGCCCGCCCTTGGCTAGAGTGCTGGAACGGAAACCACCGCCGCCGGTCAGGACGTTGTCCGGGTCGGCCTGGAACTTGAGCGACACCGGCTTGGCTAGCTTGAGGTCGAGGTTAAGCGGCATGTCCTTGAGTTTCTTGAGATCCTTCAAAACATGGTTGCGCACGTGAAATTTCAGCGTGTAGTCGCCCTTGTTCAGGCTGGTGGTGCCGCGGTCGCCGTTTGATCCCGAAGCGATGAAGCGCTTGGATTTGTCGTATAGCATCCAGATCAGCGACTCCCATGATTCGTGGAACTGATCCTCCAGCACGAGCGCCGGCTGCGGCGTGACGGAGGTTTTTTTGCTGAGGCTAAACGAGTAGGTCAACTCAGCCTCGTAGATGGTTCGGTTGCCTGGGAGGGCGTCGCGCGCGTCGGTGAGCGGTCGCGTCTTGAAATCCTTAGGCGAGATGGCCTTGCGGATGGTGGAGAAACTGCCGCTTGGGGAGACGGACTCGTTGCCGAGCGGCGCGGTGACATCCACCTGTGTGACGAGGCGTGCAGCGTCAAGGTGTAGGCTTTGGCTGTCTGGATTGATGCCGTGAAAGGTAATGTCTACCTGCATCTCGGTCCGGCCGAGGCTCGACCAGTACTGGGCAATTGCGAGCTCAATCGTTCGGCCGCCGGTCACGGAGAAACTCTGTACCTGCGTGCTTTGGCCGTGGACTGTGATGTACTGACGGGTGCCGCTCTCGCTGAAAGATTGCCCCGGGATCTCCTGTACGGTGTGCATTACAATGCGGCGGGTGCCGTCCATCTCGCCGGTGCGAAACACCACGTCAGCCCAAGTCGCACCATGCGGCACCTCAAGGAAGTTGCGGTCGATATAGCCGGGAGTCAGTTTGAGTTTCTCGGACCAATGAACCGGCTGGGTGATGTCTACTGCCTCACCTTTGAGCACGGTGATTGGCACGCGGAACACCGGGCCGCGTTCGGGGTGATCAGCATCGTACCCAATCACCTCGGTGTAGTGCATGCCGGTGATAAGCGATTGCGGATGGGTCTCAACGCTGAAGTTGCGGCCACCGTGCATCAGCACAATGTGCTTCGGATGATCGATCCAGGAATCGGCGCATTCGAGGTTGACGCGCATCTCGAACGCAACCTTTTCAGTGTTGTCGGCCTCCTCGTGAAACGTCGGCGTGACGACGATGGTCGAGGCCACGGCGCGGTCGGTGTTGTATGCTTCGCGCAGATATATGCCGCGGCCGCCCTGGCTACGGTTGCTAACCACGAAACGCAGGTCTTGATCTTTCGCGCCCTTGTTGGCCTCAAGGTATTCAAATGCCTTGTCGACCTGCAGTATGCCACGGCCCTGGGCGAATTGCTCGACATTGGGAATCTCTTTGGCGGTGTTGACGATTGCCCGGCGAATGCGATGTGGAGTCCAATTTTCATTTTGTTGTTTTAGGCCGGACAGCAACAGCGCGATGCCGCCGCACGCGCTGGGGGAGGACATCGAGGTACCGTTCATCATCATGTTGCCCTGCAGCGTCCAGTTGGACACAGGGGAGATCGCGCCGCCCGGCGCGCTGAAGTCCACCCCGAGGTTGCCGTCGAACGTTGGGCCGCGTGATGACCACGTGTACTGGATGGCCGGCATGGTTTCGCGAAGCGAATACTGGGCCTCCATCATGGTCGGCGAGACGTACGCGCCGATACCAAAAATGGCGGAGGTCGTGCCGCCCGGTGAGCCGACAGTCGAGAGGGCCGGGCCGCTGTTGCCGGCGCTGGCTACGAAGATTACGCCGTGCTTGTTGACTATTTCTGAGTAAAGGCCGGCGAGCCTGCTGTCGTTCGGGTCCTGCGTGGGACCGCCGTAGCTCATGTTGATCAACTGGCATTTGTTCTCCAGCACGGCGATGAGGCCGCGCACCTCGCCGGTGCCCATCGACGAACTGCCCATGCGTCGGTCGCCGATTTTCACTGACACGATCTGCGCCCCGGGCGCAAGGCCGTTTAGCTCCGGCTTGCCCGGGTAATTGGCCGCAACGATCCCGGCCACGTGTGTGCCGTGTGCGCCGACATCGGTGACGATCGAGAGCGTGTCGCCTTCATCATAAATGTTGAGTGCGAAGTTCATCATCACCTGTTTTCCAAAGGTCGACCATTGTCGCTCGGCACGAAAGTTGGTCATCAGTTTTTCATCGTTGAATTCGCCATCCTCGTCGGTGTCCACCACGGCGCGCCACGCTTTGCCATCATTGAAAACAATGCAGTCATAAATCGGGCCGGGATCGCTAAAGCTGCCGTTGAGAGAGGCCAGCAGGTCGGTCCGGGCTTGCAACTCGGCACGTTTCTTTTTCGTGTCGCCCTTGGGGGAGGTATGCTTTTCGTCGAACTCAGCAAGCTGGGACTGCAGGGTTGCCGCCCGTTCGCGCTGTTGTTTGTCCCACTCCTTTTTGCGTTCCGTTTTCAGCCGGGAAACCAGGCTGGTAGGAAACAACTCGTAGGCGGCCTTGATGCCGAGGCGCCATTTGCCGCTGGGGTTTTTCCAATCGCTCCCGGGCTTCAGCGTCCGTCCGGTGAGCCCGGTCAGTGTACCGTCCTTTGCCTCGTGAACGGCCGAGGTATCCACGTCTCCGCTGCCGGAGCCATCGACCACATCGACGACCTTCGGCCGTCCGTCGCTCGTCACGTGCAGCCCCGGTGCGCCGGGGTCCACGCCGGTGTCGAAGATGGCTACGGTGATCCCGCGCCCATCATAGTTTGGGTGTTGCTCAAGAAAACGCAGCGCCCCGGTCTCCGTCTTGGGCAAAATGCCCTGCAATGGAAACGGCTTGGCAGAGGCGGGAGCTGCATCGGCCTGCGCTTGTCCAATTGCAACAATGGCCAGGATAGCCAACGTGGATGGATACGGTTTCATCACAAAAAGGGGGCGCAGCTTGGCCAAGCGCCCAGCGGACGCCAAGGTCAAATGTGTGGTAGTCGCAAGGCTGGTGCAGATTCCGTTTGTCGCCGCGGCGTTGTGGCGACAGAATGGCGGTGCTCATGGAAAATCCGGAGATCGTGGTTTACCTGCTTGTCGGTGTCGCTCTGGGGGGGGTGATCGGCTGGCTGGTTGGTTCGCGCAAGGGCGCCCGAGCCGAGGCCGAAAGCCAGGCGGCGGAAAAGCGGCTCGAGGAGTTACGGGCGCAGTCCGCGGAGCAACTGGCTGCGCTCAAGGAATCGTTCAAGGCGCTCAGTGCCGACGCGCTAAAGGAGGCGCAGCCGGAACTGGTGCGCCTGGCCAACGAGACGCTGGGCAGGTTTCACGAGACGGCCAAGGGTGACCTGAACACCAGCAAGGAGGCGGTGGCCAAACTGGTTGCGCCGCTCAAGCAGCACCTGGAGACGTACCAGCAACGGTTGAGCGAGAGCGAAAAAAGCCGGAACACCCAGCTGGGCGCGCTGCGCCAGCAACTCGACGCACTCAGCGAAAATAGCCGGTCGCTCTCCAGCGAGACGGAGCAGTTGCGGATGATCCTCAACTCCAGCCAAGCGCGAGGCCGGTGGGGCGAGGAGACGCTGCGGCGCGTGGTCGAGGCGGCCGGGCTGAGCAGTCACTGCGATTTCAGCGAGCAAACCGGTTCCGCCGAGGGTCGGCCGGACATGATTGTGCATCTGCCGGAGGGACGCCACATCGTCGTCGATGCCAAGTCGCCGGACCTGTCGTTCCTAGAGGAACTTGAGTTGGGCGATGCCGCGCAGCGCAAGAGTGCCATCGAGCAGCACGGCAAAAAAATGCGAGAGACCATCAAGGCGCTGGCCGACCGGAATTACCCAGAGCACATCGATGGCGCGCTCGACTGCGTGGTGATGTTCGTGCCGGCCGAGTCACTCTTCAGCGCCGCGCTCGAGGGCGACCCGGACCTGATTATCTGGGCGGCTGAGCGGCGCATCACGATGGCTACGCCGGCATCGCTGATCGCCTTGCTGCGATCCGTCAGCGTGAGTTGGCAGTACCACTCCCAGTCGGACAACGCGCGGGCCATCGCGGCGGCAGCGCAGGAGCTTTACAACCGGGTAGGCACCTTTCTCGGTCATCTCGACAAAATTCGCAAAGGACTCGAGCAGGCCGGCAAGGCGTACAACGCTGCCGTTGGCAGTTATGAGCGCTCCATCCGGCCAAGCGGCGAGCGGGTGAACAAACTGCAGGTCGGCGACACGGAAGGAAATGAACTCCCGGCTGTCGAGCCGGTTACGGAGGTGTTGCGAACCCTCCCTGCTCCGGCCGACGACGAAACCGACCAGGCCAAGTCGGGTTAAGCTTGGCCAAGCTTACGGCTCGCCGCTTACTTCGTCGTGGTCCGGTATTGGCGGGAGGCGAAGCGCCATGAAGAATGGCACGACGAGGAAGGCCGCGCCGACCCAGTACGGCATCGAGCTGCCGAACTTCCAGTACAGCAGGCCGCCCATGACCGGGCCGATGGCGCGGCTTAGCGAACCGAGTGAACGAAACACGCCCAGTGACAGGCCCTGCCGATCCGCCGGCGTGTAGCGCGACACGAGCGAATTGAGCGACGGCATGGTCATCCCGCTGCCGGAGGTCATCAGGAGCAGTCCGCCGTAAAGCATTACGGTGCTCGTGGCGTTGCCGATGATGAGGAAGCCGGGCAGTGTGCTGCAGACGCCGAACAGCGCCGTCCGCCGCTCCCCCACGCGCTTAATCAACTGCCGCGCCACGCCGCCCTGGAAAAAAATCAGCGACACACCGATGAAGACAAACATCCAAGCGATGTCGAGCGGCTTGAATTGGAGCGTTTCGGTCGCGAAAAAGGTTACCGTGAACTCGACTGACGAAAAGGCGCACCAGTAGGCGAAATACATGATGTTGGTGCGCGCGACGCCGGGCAGATGAATCCGGCGGAGCTGGGCGAACGGGTTGAATCCCCGTTTGGCCAAGGGCTGCCCGCGCTTCTCCGGTGGCAGACTCTCGGAGAGCCGGAAAATAATCAGCGCCCAGTTCACGGCGGCGATGGCCAGCGCGATGATTGCCGGGCCGGAAAACGGGTGCAGCGCCAGCCCTGCCGTGGCCTCGTCGACCTCGACCAGTTGCCATCCGTAGGCGAGCCCGCCGATCGCCGGCCCGAGGATGAAGCCGAGGCCAAGTGCGACGCCGATGAGGATCATGCCTGAGGCGCGCTCTTTGCCGGGGGTAATGTCGGCTGCGACAGCCGAGGCGGCGGAGATGTTGCCGGCCATGATGCCGCCCAGCATGCGGCCCAGCACCAGCAGCGCAAAGTTCCCAGCGAACAACCAGATCAGGTTTGCAAGCACGATGCCACCCAGCGTGAAAACAAGCGTGGGCCGGCGGCCGTGCCGGTCGGAGTACGCCCCCCAGATCGGAGCGAAGACAAATTGCAGCACCCCATAAAGCGAGCCCAGCACGCCGCCGAACAGCGTTGCGACGGCGTTTTTGTCGCCACCGGCGAATTGGCCCAGCCAGCCGACGAGCGAGCCGATGAGGCTGTTCTCGCCTTCCAGCGCGAGGTAATAATCGAGCATCGCCGGGAAGAGCGGGAAAATGATCGAGAACCCGACCACGTCGATAAACACGGTCAGGAACACAATAAACAGGGTGGGTTTCTTCATCCGGGAGCAGTCGGGCGGCGTTGAGCGCGCGGGCCGCGCAGTCTAGGGAAGCCGGTTCACAATTCAACGCCTTTCCCCCTTGTCTGACTGCACTGAATAAAAGCCATTGCTTGGGGTTGCCGACAGTCGTAGATTTCGCCAAACCGATGGGCAGTGTTTTCAGGCAACATTTTTTCTGCCTGCTTGCAGCGGTGCATGGGCTCCCGCTTGGCCAAGCGGCGACGCTTACCTTCGAAGCCGATGTGCGCCCCATCCTCAAGGCGCATTGCTTCCATTGCCACGGCGAGGATGGCACGGCCAAGGGCGGCCTCGACGTGCGTCTGCGCAAGCTGCTGCTAAAGGGCGGCAAACACGGCCCCGCCATTGCGCCCGGCGAGGGGGAAAAAAGCCTGCTTTTCGAAAAAGTACGTGATGGCGAGATGCCCAAGGAACAGGCCAAGCTGCCGGCGGAGCAGATCGACATCCTTCTCCAATGGATTGAGCAAGGTGCCAAGACTGCCCGGCCCGAGCCGGACAATCCCGATGACTGGATCACCGAGGAGGAACGAAGTTTCTGGGCGTTTCGGCCGATCCAAAACTCACCCGTGCCAGGCGGCGCAGCCAATCCCATCGACGCCTTCCTGCTGCGCCGGCTCAAGGCCAAGCGGCTTGGTTTCTCAACGGAAGCCGGTAAACGAACGCTGATCCGCCGGGCCACTTTCGACCTCATCGGCCTGCCGCCCACCCCTGCCGAGATCGAGGCCTTCCTCACAGACGAGACACCGCGGGCCTACGACCGGTTGATCGACCGTCTGCTGGCTTCGCCGCGATACGGTGAGCGTTGGGGACGCCACTGGCTCGACGTTGCCGGTTATGCCGACTCGGAGGGCTACACCGAGAGCGACGCCGAGCGGGGCTGGGCCTGGCGCTACCGCGATTACGTTGTCCGTGCCTTCAATGATGACATGCCATGGGATCG
>JASMKO010000038.1 GCA_030749225.1 Verrucomicrobiota bacterium | reverse complement strand
TATACCTACTATATATGGAGTTAAGTCTGATGTTTTATGCCAATTCGACGCGTGAGGGGCTCAGCATCCTTATCCTCAATGGTCTCTTTTAATGGTGTGGAATGATACTGCACACGTGCAGCGACAAGTGCCCCGTAAAGTATTATTAACCATGAAAAATAAACCGCTAACATGAATACCGGGAGTAAGCCTAAGCTACCGTATATCTTCCCGTAAAAATCATTATTTATTACCACTTGTGAAACATAAAACGTGCTGGCTAAGTGGTTCAATTGCCAAACGCTACCGCCTATTACCCCACCCCATATTGCAGCTAACCAAGATACATTTATATTCGGAACTAGTTTGAAGAGAATAGTGAGCCCTGCGCTTGTAAATAAAAATGGGATTATGATCAAGAGAAGCTTGCCTATCCAATTTACGAAAAACCCATAAAGTCCAGTTTGAAGAAAAATAAAATTCTCACCACTGGTAATTGTGAATGCTATCATAATACAACAGGGGCAAAATATTAGTGCAGGCGAAAATTTCAGTATTTGCATATACAACGCCCTTGGCTTGGGGACATTCCAAAGCTCATTGAAGGTATCCTCCATTTGCACGATGACTCGTAGTCCAAGATAAATGAACAAAAGAAAAGAAATAATACCAATATTATCGGTATCGATCTGTTTGTTTAGGTTATTGATGAACTCAGTAATTTGAGTGCCAAGATTCCCCTTAATGGCTTCTATATCTTTATTACTCGAATCTGCTGGCATTACCACAACAATAATTTTGTCCACAAATTTTTCAATTGATTTCGTGCTGCCATCCTTCATGAACCATGAGGTTAAAGCCCCAGTCAATGCAAGAACCGGAATCAAGGCTAGTAGCGAATTGAACGACAGCGCCGCAGCTCGCATAAAACATCTCTTTTCGTCAAATTTATCATAGGCCAAGAGGATGAACCGCGCCACGCGCATCCATCGTTTTGGTAATTTTTCAATTGATTTCTTATCAGACACCTTCGTAAGGTTTTCGCGGAACATCTCCCACCTTTTTGTGGTATTTTTTAACCTCTTAAACATTGGCGGCTCATTCTAAATGAAAACAATTTATCTAGCAGTAACAACTCTTGTTTCTTTCCTTTTAACCCGCAAACACGGAGTCAAGACGGGTGAAGAATTGAAAGCTGAATGGAAATAATCGGCCCTAAAATGCTATTCATCTCAACAGCACCAAACGCATCACTTTTTTCATAGTATTTAAAGATAATTGAAAACTTTTCTCTCCGAGTTGCTCAGAGTAAAAATGCGCCAGTAAGAATAATGGCGAAAATTGTCTATGGTATTTCTGGCAGCGGCTCGGGGCATTCCTCTCGAGCACGCGAAATGATGACGCATCTCCGGGGGCAAGGGCACGAGATCCTTGGTGTGAGTTATGACCGGGGTTACCGAAACCTAAAGGAGGATTTCAACATGTTCGATGTGCCGGGGCTACACATTGTTGCTATCCAAAACCGCGTCAGCAAAATGCAGACAGCAATCAAGAATCTCAAGTCGCTTACCGGCGGTATCGATAAGTTTCGAGAGTTCAAGAAAACTGTCTTCAACGACTTCCAACCCGATATCGTACTTTGCGATTTTGAGCCGCTGACCGCCTACATGGCCACGCACCGAGACTTGCCGTTAATCACTATCGATAACCAGCACCGCATGCGCTATATGGAATATCCATGCCCTACGATTCTCAGGAAGGACGCAGTGATTGCCGAGACGGTGATCCGCGCCTTTGTGCCTAGGCCCGATGTCTCCTTAGTGAGTACGTTCTTCTATGGCGATATTAAAAACGAACGCACATTTCTGTTCCCGCCGATCCTGCGCCAGTCGGTGCTCGAGGCGCAGTCAAGCAACGGAGGACACGTTCTCGTCTATTTCACTCAGGAATGCGGATCCTTCATTGACATGCTGAAGGATTTCCCTCGCGAACGATTCCTGGTTTACGGTGCCGGTCGTGATAACGAGGAAGGCAACCTAACCTACAAGCCGTTCAGTCTCGACGGTTTTTTGGCCGACTTGGCTTCGTCTAAGGCCGTCATATCGACCGCCGGTTTCACGCTGATGACCGAGTCACTGTATTTGGGCAAACCGATGCTTGCATTGCCTATGGGCGGCCAGTTCGAGCAGGAACTCAATGCGCATCTACTCGACGATCTAACCTACGGCAAGAACGGACGTAATTTAGACAGCGAATCGATCGGCGATTTCCTGTACCGCCTGCCCGAATACCAATCGGCGTTGGAGAGCTATCCGGCGAAGGACAACAGCGCGATCTTTGCCAAGCTTGACGATTTGCTTGCCGATGACTGCGCCTTGGCCCGAGAAGCCCAAGAGAAACGCAGAAACCCGGTTCAACCAAAAGCTGGGCAAAATTGAAATCGCGGAATCCATCTAGGAAAACGGAGTCAAGACATCTTAAGAATTGAAAGCTGAAGGGAAATGAAGCACATACTACTCACAACAATCACAGTCGTGTTGCTGTTGGGGTGTGATGCCAAAAACAATATGCAATGGACAAACGAGAAAATGGAACCGGCCTATGCCCTCGCGTCCGATCTTAGTAAAGCCACGATCTGCGAAGTGTATAGGGTGGACGATTCCTATCCAAACGAGCAGAAACTTCAGAATGGTGGAAATCTGCATGGCTATACAATTATATCGAGGGCGATTCCATTATCGGGAAAATCAAGAAACGCATTATCGCAGATTCTAACAAATTCCAACACCTACATTCGCCACTCAGTTTCACCAGACTGTCTCTTTCGTCCCGGGGTCGCTTTCCGCTTCACCGACGGGAGCATAAAAGTGGATCTCCTAGTTTGCTACAGTTGCAATGAGTTGAGGTATTACTTGAACGGCCAGATTGTTAGGGAAAGCTTCTTTGAATCCCAAGAGCTTCTAGGACTCACAAAGACACTTTTCCCGGATGACAAAAAAATCCAGTCACTGAAATGAAACACCCCCTACTCACAACAATCGCAGCCGTGGTGCTGGTAGGGTGCGGTGAGTCGCAGCAGTTGCCTACCGCACCTGAAGCGAAACCAGTTGAATCCGTTGCTGAAGTTGTCAAAGGAGAACCCGCTCATTTCACCCTTTGGCAACTGCCATCCCAGACCCCGTCACAAATGATGTCCTATGTGATGTCAACCCGTGGGGGAAAAGTCATGGTTGTTGATGGGGGCAACCGGGAGGATGCGCCTCAGCTCAGGAAATTCCTGAAACCGTTGGGCAACAGGGTTCACGCCTGGTTCCTGTCCCATCCTCATCCGGACCATGTGGACGCCCTAACAGCCATCCTGCAAGAACAGGGAGGCATAGATATTGACGCCATTTACGCCTCCCTCCCGGACGAGGAGTGGGTGACGAAACATGAACCCAAACCTCCCACCCATCTTGAAAGCGTGCGTGCATTTGGCCGTGCTGTGAAAAAATCGGATATCAAGTTGATGGAACCCCTCGTGGGACAGGAAATCCGCATCGATGGCAATCTTATAGAAATCCTCGGGATCAAAAACCCAGAGATCACTTCCAATGCCATCAACAATTCCAGTCTTGTCCTGAAGGTTTCAGACTCCAATAAATCAGTCCTCTTCACCGGGGATTTAGGTGTGCAGGGAGGAGAAAAGCTGCTCGAAAGTCCGTTTCGGGATCGGTTACGTGCGGATTATGTCCAGATGTCCCATCACGGCCAGAGAGGGGTGGACTTGGACTTTTATCGGGCCGTGTCCCCAACGGCCTGCCTGTGGCCGACTCCGCGATGGTTGTGGGAAAACGATTCCGGCGATGGCTCCGATTCGGGTCCATGGGAAACCTTGACCGTACGAAAATGGATGCAGGAACTGGGAGTTCAAACCCATTATGTTTCCGCGTTCGGGCTCCAGCGCATTGAATAGAACTTGGGAAACAATTAGCCTCAATGGAAAAGCCGCTTGTTACCATGGAAAAACCCGCCACACGAATCCTTGCAACTGTTCTATTGGGAGCATGCCTCCTGCTGGTTAGAGGGCACGGTGCTGAAAGTGCTGCCAAAACCGTTCAATTGGTTGAGGGAGGCACGGCGCGTGCGTCCATAATCCTGCCTAGGGAACCCGATGAGTTGGAACAACTTGCTGCCGACGAACTGGTCGAACACGTTGAAAAAATCTCTGGGGCACGACTGCCAATCATCACGGAAAAACAAACAACCGGTGGGATCAAAATCCATATTGGCCAGGCTGCTCCCAATGCGGCCGTCTCAAAGCAGCGGATCAGGGCTGGAGGAGATGATCCCGCCTCCTTTCGGTTACTGGTAACCGATCGTAATATACATTTGGTTGGCCTTTCGCCACAGGGTTCCCTCATCGCAGCATACGAGTTGCTTGAACAACTGGGGGTTCGTTGGTTTGTTCCGGGGGAGATCGGAACTGTGATCCCGAAGACCGGCACCGTTGCCGTCCGCCATCAGGATACCATCCAGCGTCCCGGCTTCAGGGGACGCATTCTTACTGACGTCCCAAATCGATGGTTCCAAAGAATGCGAATGGGCGGGTTCAACGCGGGTGGGCACGGGCCGGGGTGGCGTAGCCACCCTGACAAGGAGCCGGAACTCTACATGAGCGAGGATGGCCGGCACACAGACAAGCTAAACCTGTCACACCCGGAGGTTTTCCAGCGGACGCTGCAGGCCTCCCTCGAGGAACTGAAGAACGATCCCTCCACTGAATATGTCAGTGTCGGGCCATACGATGGACACGGGTTCGGTATTCATCCTTGGGACGCGCACGACATGGATCCTCTTCATGGCCGGGTTTCAGTCACGGACCGCTATGTGAAGTTCTTCAATCTCCTGCTGGCCGAGTTGCGGAAGCAACATCCTGATGTGGGGCTGGCCTTCTACTGCTACTCACAGCACATGCGGGCACCGGTTCGGGAGAAACCCGACACAAAAATCCTGCCCATTCTGGCGCCCATTGATGTCTGTCGCATTCATGCCATTGACAATCCGTTTTGCTGGGAACGCCAATACATCAGGCAAATCGTTGAGGACTGGAAGGCCCTTGGCGTTAGGATGATGTATCGCGGATATCTCTTTCACCTCGCGGATGCGGGGATTCCCTTTTCGATGATTCGCCAGATTCGTGCAGAATATCCCTATTACCATCGCATGGGGATGATCGCCTGCCGGGTGGAGTGCAAGCCAGCCTGGGCCTACCACGGGCCATCACTTTACCTTGCTTCAAGGATCATGTGGAATCCATCACTAAACGCGGATGCCCTGTTGGATGATTATTTCACAAAGTTTTATGGGCCTGCAGCCGAACCGATGCGATCGCACTTCGATCGTCTTGAGCGGGCTTACAGGGAGGCTGACTACCACACCGGCAATGTTTTCGATATTCCCCATATTCTCATCCCCCGTGTCATGTTGAAACTGGAATCGTCACTCCAAAGCGCCGAGCAGTCTGTAACTGATGAATCCATTTTTGCGCGGCGTGTTCACATGACGCGGGTGGGTTTCGATTTTGGTGTCGAACACCTTAAAATGATGAGTGCGGTCAACAACCTCGATTTCAGCAATGCCAGAGAACATCGGGACAAGATTCTCGGTCAAATCGTTCCCGAAGCATTTGAGCATGATCCGGTGTTGTTGAGCAGACGCTACGGGTCCGCTTTCATCAGGCGTTTTTGGAACACAACCGTGCAGAGTGGCTACGAACGCATCACCAACGGCAACGAAGTTGTGGCGAGGCTTCCAGACGAGTGGCTTTTCATGCTCGATCCGTTTGATGGAGGGGAGGCGCTGGGTTTGTGGAAACCTGGGATCGGCACCGGTTCCTGGCGACCGCTAAAAACTTGGTCCCAATCTTGGTCGAACCAGGGTCTGCGCTACTACAAGGCACAGGCGTGGTACCGCACAACCGCAAAGGTTGACAACAGGTTTCGCGGGCGTTCAATCCGGCTTTGGCTTGGGGGAGTGGATGAGTCGGCCAAGGCCTGGATCAATGGAAGGGAATTGAAACTGGTAGAGAGCGGTCTCGCCCCTATCGGTAGACCCTGGGAATTTGACGCCACGGAGGCAATCCGGTTCGGTCAATCGAATCTGATAGTCGTGAAGATCAGCAACCGCCAGTTGAGCGAACTGGGCACCGGCGGGATCACCGGTCCGGCCATGCTTTGGGCGGCCGAGGGAGGAAAATAATGAAAATGAACTGTCGGTCCGGTAGCTTTCATTGCAGTCGAAATATCATGGAAAAGTTAAGGTCGATCTTTGGAATGCCGGGGATGGTCGCTATTTTTTTTGCATTGAATGCCGGCTTGGGATTGATTGTTTATGCTGAAGGCGAAAAGGACTATGAGCTGTTTTTGCGCTACTCGAATTCCGAGGTGCAGGAGGTGGAGTGGAAGCCCACCAAGCCTCGGCTAATCTATCAGGGCCCACCAGCGAGTCAGGAAGAGAGATATCATGTGGTCCCATGCCTAGTGCGCATGCTGGATGGAACCCTGGTTGCACTTGTGGTTCCTGGCGGACACAGGCCGGTTTTCATCCAGTCCACTGATGGTGGGAAAACCTGGTCCAAGCCTTACGTGGGTATTTTGCAGGATGGGGTTCGAACAATCAGCACCCTGGGTGTCCGCCGTGACGGCCGCCTGATGGCAGTATCCGAAAAGCCCCTGCGCTTGGCCTACAGTCGTGACCGGGGCAGAAGTTGGACGGCGGGGAACGCGATTGACGCCTCGCGCTTGGCCAACGCGTGGGTGTGGACCGGTGGTCGATTGCTGGAACTTGATGATGGAACACTCGTGGTCCCGGTAGCCGGTTATCTCGAGCCCAAGTGGTTGAGTTCGGCGGTGTTGCTCAGCGGCGATGAAGGGGAGAACTGGAGTTTCTCGATCATCGGCCATGGGAATCCCGGCAACATGATGATTTTCAGTGAACCCGCGGTGGCCAAGCTGGACAACGGGGGGCTGGTGGGTTTGCTGCGCACCGAAGATCGTGTTTCAAACATCATCCCCGGCGAACCCCGTGGCGAGAGGACCGGGCTGTGCCGGGTGAACAGTTGGGATGGTGGCAGGACATGGTCCAGCCCGGTCGAGACGTTGCCCGGATCGCACGGCTCAGTGGTGCAGTTGCCCGACGATGTGCTGCTTTGCGGATATCATCGCCCCCCGAGGCTTGCACTCAGCAGTGACGCGGGAAGGAGTTGGTATGCAAACATGCTGTGGCCGACAGAAAAGCCGAAGTCCAACTGGGGATGGTACACCATTGTGGAAATGGTGGATGAAACGACTGCCATTGCGCTTATCAAGGACATGAAGCCCTACAACACCATCCGTGCCAGCCTTCTGCATCGCCAACCTAGAATTGGTCCCGGTGCTGATGACAATCCTTAACCCAATGAACCCGGCAACTTTTCCATCAGGACGATCAGAAGAGCAGTCAATTGGGAAGAATTTCGCCACGAGATGCGGATTCACACTGGTGGAATTGCTGGTGGTGATTGCCATCATTGCCATTTTGGCGGCGTTGTTGCTGCCCGCGCTGGGCAGGGCCAGGGAATCGAGCCTGAAGGCTTCCTGCTTGAATAATAACCGGCAGATTATCACCGCAACCATCCTTTACGCCGACGATACAGATGGTGCCTACCCACCCCGAACCCGGGGAATGAATCATGGCCATCCCTGCTGGCCGGGTCGCCTGTTGCGATACTATTCAAACAGCGGACTTTTGGTTTGCCCAAGCGATCGCAAAATACCGCCACCGGCGTCGGGTACCCGTCAGGTTCACCCGGCGGATGTGGCTCCCCGAAGCTACATGATCAATGGATGGAATGATTTTTTCCTCGCCCCCAAAGGCCTGCCATTCAATGACCAGATTCTGTTCGACAAGGCTATCCGCGACACGGATCTTGGTGAACCGGCCGGGACCATTGTTTACGGAGAGAAAAATGCCGAGAGTGCCCATTTCTTCATGGATTTCATGGAAGGGGAAGGCAACGCCTGGCAGGAACTGGTCTGGAACATGCACAACCGTAACAGCCAAGCCCGGGAAGAGGGCAACAGCGGAGGATCGAACTATTCATTCGCCGACGGGCACGCTGAGTACATTGGCTACGGTGGCACCTTCAATCCCGTCAACCTCTGGGCTGTTTTGGGGCAGTACCGCCGCTTGGCCAAAGGCAATTAATGCCGAAAAAATCTTGTTTGCATTGCATTTAAAATCTCCAGCGACGAGTCATCCGTTTGGACAGGATTCTGAATTACTGGATCCCGCTTGGCCAAGTTTGGCCGGTGCTTTGCATGCCTGCTGCTGGTCGTTGTTTTATCCCCGGGAGTGCCAATGAAAAAAAACAAGGTCCAATCAACTTTCATCAGCCTGCTTTTGGTGGTGGCCGGAGGCTTGGCTCCGGCCGGTGCGGAAATGGCCCAAGATTATGACAAGTTCCGCAAGGTCCTTGTGTCTCCCACGGTGAATACGCCGGACTATTTCCAGGGCTTTGGAGGGTTTTGTGGCTGGCCGAAGGTCGTTTGCCTTCAGAATGGTGATCTCCTCGTGAGTTTCCAGGCTGGCTATTGGCATGCCTCGTGGCCGACGCCGCTCGATTTCCCTCCCGATTATCTTGAGCAGATGACTTCCGTTAATCCCGTCCTCAAGGAATGGCACGAGCAGAACAAGGCACCGGAAGGGGGCCGCAACTTCTGGATTCGGAGCAAGGACAACGGCAGAACCTGGTCGCGTCCCCGTCCATTTCCTCACGTACGTGGGGCGGAAGGCATCGAGTGTCTGATCCAGATGAGCGATGGAACGTTGTTTGCGGCACACAATGTCGAGGAACACCGGGGTTGGGTCCGCCCCGACCTAAGCAAGGGATTGCCGACGGACCCTCTCTCATTCTCAAAGATCGCCGCCGATCGTTTCCCGCAGCCTTTCGTGGTGCATCGCAGTGATGACAACGGTGAAACCTGGCGGGAAATCGCACGGCTAACGGGTCCCTTCATTCTCTCCGTGGCTGTTCAGGGCCTGATGGAGGATCCAAGGGATGGGGGGCTGGTCGCGCTGGCCACCGGCACCCCCTTTCCGGTCGGTGAAGATTGGCCCGAGAGGGATGGCCATGTCATGGCATTGATCAAGACATTGGACAAAGGGGAAAACTGGAAGGTTACAAGCGTTTTTGAACAAAAAGGTCCAGGGGATGAGAAGAATGTTGGATATTTACCGGACGGTAGCCTGGGCATGGCCTCACGACCGTTTTCGGAGTGGATTCAATCTTACGACCATGGTCTGACCTGGTCTGAGCCCAAACGTCTCCTCGCGGGTCGTGGTGATTCAAAGGGGAGAACAATGAAGCGAGGGGAACTCATCCATGGACCGGATGAGCTGGCTGTGCTGGTTTTCTGCGGCGGATCAGGGGGCAACGGACAGGTGATCTACAGCCGGGACGATGCCAAGACATGGATCAAGCCGGCGCCGGGCCGTGGTTTCAGGTTTGACCCCCTGCAATACTACCCCAACGCATGTCTTCTCAAGGATGGCTCCATCTTCTCCGTTGGGGTTCGACAGAGGATTGAGAACAAGTTCGGTCCATTCGGGGCCGAGACTCTTGCGATGCGGTTTCGAATCAAGTCTCCCGAGCAGGGGGAAGGCATTGAGCTTCTGCCCATCGGCGAACCAAAAACCGTTCAAGTGCCTGCGTCAATTCCTTCAACAGCAGATTTGCGTTGGCGAGCCACAAAGCCGCAACTCGTTCATGCCGGTGAAAGTGCCCACCGATATGCCGCCAGGCCCTGCATGGTCCGTCTTAAGGATGGAACGCTGTTGGCCTCACTGGAGTGGAACGCCGACGAGGGGGCATCCACTGTGCTCTTTATAGAGTCGCTGGATGGCGGCAAGTCATGGTCGAAACCTTTCGAGGCGAAGGTCCCGATAAACCATGTGGATGGCGGGGTGATGGGGTTGATGAACGACGGTCGCATCCTCATGGCCTGTGACCAGGCGCACGGCTCCAACCTGGGGGCGGCAAAGAATCGTAGCGGCAAACCATTACCCAAACTAATCAAAAAGACCGGAAGACGGCCCGATGGAAAAGAGACTGAGGCCTATGAAAACTATCGTTACTACAGTGACACGTGGATCACCTTCAGTTCGGACCGGGGCAGAACCTGGTCGGCTGGACGTAAGGTCGAGCACGAATCCCTCATGGGAAGTTCCCTGTGGACCGGCGCAAGACCTGCCGAATTGGCTGATGGGACAATGGTCATTCCAATTGATGGTTATTTGTCATCGGACGACATGGACGGCATATGGCTGTCGAGCGGCGTACTCCGAAGCAGCGACAAGGGTGGCACCTGGAAATTCAGCGTGGTGGGCCAAACCGACAGGAAGCAGGGCATGGTGTTCTCCGAACCTGCCATGGCCGAACTTCGTGACGGCCGTCTGGTGTTCATGATGAGGACACAGAACAGGGTGATCGAGGAGGATCAGATTCCGGACGAATTCCGCTCGGGTCTTTATCGTTCCGTCAGCAGTGATGGGGGCAGGACGTGGACTGCGCCAGTTCGGGTCTTGACGGGAACGCACTGCTCCATCACCCAACTAGGAGATGGCCAATTGCTTTGTGGCTGGCATCGGCCGATCCAGTATGCGCTCAGTTCGGATGCCGGGAAAACTTGGACCAAGCCGGAGCCGTGGTTTCTTGGCAGGAACAGCCATCAGGGCTGGTACACCAATGTCGAGTTCTACGACGATGAAACTGCCGTGGCGATGCTCAAGGACTACGGTCTCCATCCCAACTGGATTTGGGCCTGCAGATTGGCGCTGGTCATGGACGATGCCAAGGAGCAAACCGCCGGCCGCGATGGCTTCCCGGTTGGAAAAAGCAGAGTAGATCAGGATCGAAATGCACTGCTCCTCTCTGATTATGAATATGAATGGAAGATAGCCGGTATGGCCGGTTATTCCGGACAGAATCTGCAGCGCATCCATACCATTGCCCACGCCGGGCAAGCCATCCGAACGCGGGTGGGCGGTCGCGGCAACTACAAGGCTGGCATGGCCAGGCTCGAGAACGGCCGTGTTGTCCTCGCAGTGTGCCAGCAGCACAAGGACTACTATACCAACCCCAAGAACCGGACCTTCTCCATGGTGGTTTATGAATCTCCCGACAGCGGACAAACCTGGCGCGAGATTGCGCGCCCATCGATCCACGCAAAAGAACCCAGCCTAACGGTTACAGCGGACGGTGCGCTCCTGCTGACGGCCCAGGATTTCCGGCTCAATGGCAAGCGCAATGAGATGTGGGTTTGCCGATCCACCGATGGCGGTCGTACCTGGGACAAGGCCCTCATCCCCGGTCGATCGTATCCCAGGAATGTTTTGGTGGAACAGGATGGGACCCTGCTCTTTCTGCGTTCCAAGGAAGCGGAAACATTCGAGTTGTGCCGATCGGGTGATCACGGGAAAACCTGGACTTTTTCAGAGGGACTTATCGACTGGAGTCCGGAGGACATCTCGGCTTTCAGCGAGGTGTCCGTCCTGCGGTTGAAGAGCGGCAACCTGCTGGCCGCGCTTCGCCACAGACGACCGGTTGCCAGGAGCGGGGCAGCGCCCCGGGGCCATCGGGGTCACGCCCTGGCAAGAACCATGGTCACGGTATCTGGTGACGACGGGAAGACATGGTCCACTCCCCGACCGTTGACGAACACGGGCGAGGTTCACGGTAATCTTCTTCAACTGAAGGATGGCCGAATCATGGCCAGCTATGTGAATTATCACCAACCCTTCGGTGTCTGTGTGGTTCTCAGTCACGATGAGGGCAAAACCTGGAACATTGATCGCCGGGTTCAACTGTCCTTTTCTGCCGTGACCGCCACCGGGAACAATGGCTGGCCGGTGTCCCTGGAGCTTGGCGACGACAGGTTCCTGACCTGCTTCGCAAACAACGCCTACCCTTACGACGATCCACCAACCGTTACCTGCGAGACCGTGCAATGGAAACTTCCGTCGAGTATGCAGCCAACTCAACTTCGATCCAAGCAATGAGCGCCGAGTCTGAATTGGCGGTTAATTGTAGAAGAGGCAAAGCCACGTTTTGGGCCTCACTTGCTCTGCTTTTGTTTTCAGCATTGTCAGATGCCAAGTCCGGGGAAACAGCAGTAAAGGGAGGTAAGTTCGATAACGCCCTGTTAACCTGGCGACCGACCCGCCCAAAGCTCGTCTATGATAACCGGAATGGAGGCGCGGCTGCCTGTATGATCAGGCAGAAGGATGGAACCATCCTGGCTTCCGTGAGTTCAGTACCGGGGAACGAATCCACCGAGGTTGTTTTCATCGAATCCATCGACGGCGGGAGAAATTGGGATCGAACATTCACGGCCATGGTTCCGGCGCCTTACCTGGTGGCGGCCGACATCGCCATGGGGCTGATGAACGATGGCCGGATCGTGATGATCTGCACCCAGAGCCTTGGCGAGAATCTGGGCGGTGGCGAGAACAGAAGCGGTAAGCCTTTTCCGAAGCTCAGGCGTTTTATCGGCAAGCTGCCGGATGGCAGAAAGTATCAGACTTACGAGAACTACCGGATTCACACTGCGATCAACCTGGCTTACAGCATGGATCGCGGCAGAACCTGGACGATCGGGCCAGAAGTGGAGTATGCCCCCTTGCTGGGTGCATGGACCTGGACAGGCGGCAGGCCCGCCCAGTTGGCGGACGGCACATTGGTGATCCCTATCAGCGGCTACATGTCGCCGGATGACGTGGACGGCATCAGGCAATCTTGCGGCGTGCTCAGGAACAGTGGTGATGGAGGGGGCTGGAGTTTTACCCTGGTGGCGAGGTCCGACAAAAACAAGGGATTGGTTTTCTCAGAACCTGCGATGGCGCGACTCGAGGATGGACGCCTCGTGTTTATGATTCGGGCCCAGAACAGGATTCGCGAACCGCAGGGAGTCCCCGATGAGGAACAACGCGGCCTTTACCACTCCATCAGCGATGATGGTGGAAAAACGTGGTCTCGTCCCGTCAGGGTTCAGCCCGGGACGCACTGCTCCATCGTGCAACTGGGAGACGGCAGACTACTCTGCGGTTGGCATCGTCCCGTGAGGTATGCTGTCAGTCCGGACGCCGGCAGGAACTGGACCAAGCCTGAACCGTGGTTCATTGGGGCTGACAGCCATCAGGGAACCTATACCAACGTCGAATATGTTGACAAGGAAACCGCGGTGGCCATGATTCGGGATGAAAAACGAACCAACCGGCTCTGGGTTTCCCGATTGCTGGCAGTGGTCGAAATTCCCGAGATTGAAGCCCAATCATTGGGCAGCCAGTGGAGATTTACCTCCGACCCGAAAAACCTCGGGCTGAAAGAGAAATGGTTCCGCCCTGAGCATGACGATTCATCCTGGAAACTGGCCGACCTTGAAGGGGGCTGGAACGACGACGGTTACCCTGACTATCTGGGATATGGGTGGTACCGAAAAAGATTCCGGGTGCCTCAGAATCTGGTCGAGGCCGAGGCCTTGCATTTTTTATTTCAGGCGGTGGACGAAGAGGCTGAAATATGGCTGAACGGCCGCATGGTATTCGAGCATACCCGTGCCGCCACCGGACTCTCCCCTGATGAACTCTGGACCAAGCCGTTCAGTTTCAAGGCGGGCGGTGCCTTGGATCGCGCGGGGGATAATGTCCTGACCGTCCGGGTTTATAACCGGGCCGGCATGGGGGGCATCTGGAAACCGGTGCATTTGGTGAACAACAAGGACACCCTAAATACTTCCACCTTAACCACGGCGATTCAGCACGAAAATCCTTTCGATTAACCCCGGCCAAACTCAATGCCTCTGCAATTCCACATTTTTGGATTGGATATTTGTAGTGAAAGCCACTATTTCCCTATCTGAGCTTTAACCCACTTTAAAGCAACAAATGAAACACATCCTGCTCATAACCGTCGCAGCCGTGGTTTTGGTGGGGTGTGCGACGACGCAGTCGCCAAAACCGACGACGCGGAAGGACGACGGTTGGATTCAACTTTTCAACAGTCGGAACTTGGATGGCTGGCGAGAGAACAAATTCAAGCACAAGCCGAAATGGAAAGTCGTCAATGGTGTTCTCACCGGTCACGGGGGACAGGGGTACCTCTCTTCGCTCGTGGAATTCGACGACTTCGAACTCTATGCCGAAACCCGGATCAGCGACACCGCTGGTGATCGTGGAAATAGTGGAATCTATTTTCGCTGCGCACCGCACGCTGATAAGAAACAGGAATTTCCACCCGGCTACGAGGCACAGCTGGACCATGGTGACAATAACAACCCGACGGGCAGCATCTACGGCTTGAATATAGAAGGCGCACGTGCACCTAAACCTGCAACAAAAGATGGTGAGTGGGTCACGATGCGTATCCGTGCAATCGGTAACCATTTGCAAACTTGGGTCAACGGCAAACCCGCAGCCGACTGCTATGATCCTGAGAACCGCCATATAAAAGGCAGCATCCTGCTGCAGATGCACCACCTCACCGGCAAGGTCGAGTTTCGCGAAGTCCGCATCCGTAAAATTGCGAAGAAGAATTGAAAACTGAATGGAAATAAACGCCGCTCAAACCAAAGCTACTCTTTGTCTTTTATGATAAACACTCAAGTTACTGTTCAACTTAGTTATTAAGATATAATGCGAGCGATATTGGGCTTTCTACTGATCATTGTGCCAACGTTCTTCTCAAACGAGATAAGAGCTAACGATCCAGCTGCCAAACCCAAACGTCCTAATCTGATCTTTCTAATGACCGATAATCAGCGCTGGGATGCTTTGGGTTGCTACGGAAACTCAATCATCCAGACACCCAACATCGATCGATTGGCGGCTCAAGGGTTGCGGTTCACGAACGCATTCTGCACGACATCGATCTGCGCTGCCACCCGCGCCAGTATCTTTACGGGACAGTATCGCCGGACACATGGCTACTCGTTTCAAAAGCCGCCGATGACGATCTCTGCACTGCAGAAGACCTACCCGGCCGTATTGAAGAAGGCCGGCTACCGCACCGGCTTCGTGGGAAAGATCGGGGTCCGTTTAAATCGCGGCACTGCCGAAGAAATGTTCGATTTTTTCCGATTCAATCAGGCAAGTGATACGAGTCAACCCTACTACCGAAAATCACCTGACGGAACAATTAAGCATCTCACACGAATCAACGGCGACCAAGCCGTTGATTTCTTGCGGAACTCGATCGCGAAACAGCCTTTTTGTCTATCCGTGAGCTTCAGCGCGCCACACCCGGAAGATGACAACATTCGACAGTATATTTACGACCGAGAACTCGAGCATCTTTATCAGGGCGTGACCATTCCGCCACCGCCCGTCTCCGGGCCTAGACACTTTGAACAGTTGCCTAAGTTTCTGCGCGTTTCGATGAATCGTCAGCGTTGGTTTCGTCGTTTCGACACACCCGAAAAGTATCAGAAAATGATCAAGGCGATGTATCGACTCATCACGGGCGTCGACATCCAGATCGGAAGAATTCTTGATGAACTCCGAAAGAGAGGAGTAGAGGACAACACAATAATTATTTTCACGTCGGACAATGGACTTATCACGGGAGAGCACGGTATCACGGGAATTTGGCTCATGTACGAGCCATCGATTCGACTTCCACTCATTATCTATGACCCTCGCCGACCGGAGGCGACCAGGGGTAAAGTCTTGTCCGAGCTGGCTCTGAATGTTGACTACGGGCCGACACTGCTTGATCTCGCTGGCGTAGAGATACCCGCCGCTATGCAAGGGAGGAGCCTCGTCCCTCTACTGGCAAATAAACTGCAAGACTGGCCGCGGGATTTTTTCTACGAGCATTACTTTCGCCCGTCCGGGCTCAAGACGAACGAAAATAACATTCCACGTAGTGAAGGTCTGAGGTCTGAGCGTTGGAAGTACGTTCATTACTTCGATGAGCGGCCGACGTACGAGCAACTCTTCGATCTCGCGAAGGACCCCTACGAGGTCAATAACTTGGCGGGCAATCCACGACATGACGAGACTCTTGAAGCAATGCGCCGGCGGATGCAGGTTCTTCGCGAGAAAGCTGGACCGTCGTGGAATCGGCGTCGTTAAGAAATTCAGGTAAATTCAAACATGCCTTATTCAATAAGTTTGGGCACAAGGCGGATGGCGACGCCTCCCTGCTTGCTTAGCTCTGTCTCGTACACTGAATCATCGGTCACCTCACGTCGCTCAATGCCGACATTGGTGCGGGTGTTCGCGGAATCGTCATCGCTATAAATGTGTGCAATGTATTTTTTCCTCTTGGGCAAAAAATCGAAAGGTACCTTCACATTTCGTGATCGCACGGCGTTGAAGCTCCCCAAGAACCAGTTTTCCCCACTGCGCCGAGCGATCGTCGCGTAGGTGCCGATCTTGGATTCCAACACCCTCGACTCGTCCCACGTCACGGGGAGGTGGGTGAAAAATTCGAACTCCTGGTCCTTGCTCATCTGCGACGGACGGTCGTACCAGAACAGAAACTGAAGCGGACTAAAAAAACAAACCGACTTAGCCAACTGACTGGCGTGCGACGAGGTGTCCTGAACGTAACCGGCGTAGTAGCAAAAAGTGTGGTCGGCCGGCCCGGCAATCATGCGTGTAAACAGATTGGCCAGCGCCTGCTCGTGTGGCGGACGCGTCTCGTCGCCGCCAATGCCTTCCGACGTAAGAAAATTCGGATAGGTCCGCTCTACGCCGGTCATGCGGTATTCGTCATGCACATCGACGATCATCCCATACTCAGCGCACTTGCGAATCGCATCGTGCAGCCAAGCGGTCCACTTCTTTGACCCGTGCTGCACAAACCCAAACTTGATCCCGGCAATGCCCCACTCCTTGTAAACCGGCAACAACTCGTCAAGTTGACTCTCAAGGTGCCTGCGGTTGACGTAAAGGATCACGCCGATGCCGTGTTGCTTGGCATACTTCAATACCTTTTGCAGGTCGAGTCCCCGGCGGGAAACTGTCCGGGCATCAGAGTCCTCCCGATCCTGTGGGCCGTACCAACCGGCATCGTATTCGATATATTCCAGTCCGTACTCGACGGCGAAGTCCACACAATCGATGCCACCCTGGGTGGAGAGCGACACCTCACGGATCACCTTACCGGGCTTGATCCAGCTCGTGTCGCCGATCCTCGACGGCTGGTTAAGGTTCAGGATGAGGTGGTTATTCTCAAGCAACTCCCCAGCTGTGTCTCCGGCCATGACCACCCTCCATGGCGTGGTGAGCGGTAGATTGGACACCACTGGGCCGTGCAGGCGCGAAACCAACGCGGTGTTTGAGTCGTCCGGCCGCCGAACGCGCATCCGCGCATAATCTACCAGCGCCGCCTCGGCCAAGGCGATCACCTTGCCCTCTGCCGTCTCGAGCACGCAAGGCCGCTCGAGGTCGTGGCGCGACTCACTCAACTTGATCTTAGAATAAAGACCCTGCGCTGAGGTGACCGCCCAGACATCGTGATCTGCGGTGAACTGAAACTCCGTGTGCTCTGTGGCGATGTGTAGCGTGTCGCCGCCCGGTCCCTTGTCGATGATGTAGCGGAAGGCCACCCCCTCGTCGTAGGCACGAACCTCAAGCCGGAACGCCGCACCATCCTCTCGGCTGTAACTCACGGTGGCACCCCGATAACGGTCGCGAATCACCGAGCGTTCGCCCCATACCGGCTTCCATGAGTGGTTGGACTCGGAGAGATTCAGCTCTATCAACGACCCAAAGCCGCGGATCCAATCCTTGTCACCATCCAGCACAAATCCCAAGCCACTTGGCTTGATAATCTCCCCTCCGCGCCACAGGACACGGTAGGACGGGCGTCCGCCTTCGCCGGTAGCCAACTCTATGGTGAATTGGCCACCCGGAGACTCAACGGTCGTCGACTTGGCTGATGCCGCCTGGCCGAATCCAAAGGCGGCAGCAAGCAAAACAGCACACGAAATAAATCGTATAGAAAATGGCATTGGCGAAACGGAACCAAAAAAAAACGCTGCCAGCAAGTCGACACTATTCGCCCTCGGCCAAAGCACGCAGGCGATAATACTGATGAACCGACGTACCAACCGGAAGCAACCACTCCGCTGGGCCATCCAGAATCATGATGACTTGAACCGGTTTCCACTCCGCTGGGCCAAGCGTATCGCGGGACTGCAGCTCTACGCGCAGCCGATCCGGCCCCAGCAGCAGCAGGCGCAACCCACCTCCCAGCCGCGTGATTTCCAGACGCAACTCCCGGTCTTCATTGATTGGCTTAGCCAAGCGATTCGGCCGGCCCGGCGTCGGTGTACCGGCAAAGGAAACAACCTGCGCCTCCCCATCCGGATATCGCCCCTCAGAGACATTCCGCTGCTGTTGGCCAAACGCGACGGCATCAATCAACACACCATTCGGCGTCGCCAAACCGATCGTCTCGCCCGACCGCCGCAGCTTGAAACCAAGCCGATCCGCCCGATTGGCCAAGGCGGCATCCGCAATCAATTTCCAGTAGCCGTTACCCTCGAGAAACGTTAGCGGCGGAAACGGATCAAGATCGCGCTTAGCCAAGCGATCCGACATCGTCAAACCGGAAAGCTCGACCGGTCTTGGTGCGGGATTAAACAACTCGAGCCAATCCGAACCGTTACTCCGAGAAGCCATCCACTCGTTGATCCGCAACCCAAGCGGGTTTGCCAGAGGCACTGGCGTGTTCGGCTTTTCAGGTGTTGGTGTTGTCAGCATCCAGCGAGACGACCCGTCTGGCACGCGGCCTAGCGCGTAGCCAACCGGCAATCGACCGAAGCGGAGTGAATCCAAAATATAGGTGTCATTCTTCGCGCGATCGACCAGAAAAAATCGTCCCTCCACAAGCGGCAATGCCGTCGGCAGTGCGAATCGGAAAAAGCCGCCAGGCTCAACAGCTGTATCTTCCGGGATGGCCCACCATCTTGGCTTAGCCAAGTCATCCGTGAACGCCAAGCCCCCGATGTCAGCCGTTGCATCGGTCGGATTGAACAGTTCCACCCAACCGGTGCCGCCCGCGAGTGTGGTGACTTCGTTCAACCGAACCCCGGGCTTCGTTCGGCGGGGCTGGTTGGACTCCAACTCAATCGTGAGTTGCAACCCGAAAACCACATCACTGCTTCGGAGGCTCGCCTGATGCACCTCCACTGCCAACGTATTCTCGCCGGTTTTGAGTAGAGCGGGATCAAATGTGAACAGGTTGCGCCGCGCATCACCGCCATTGGCTGCAAGTGTTTCAAAATCGATCACTTCATCGATTGGCATTCTAAATCGCTCACCAAACTCCTCGCCGTTCAGATAAAAAACCGCCCCATCATCGACGTAATGTGCGACACGAGCAGTGGCACCCTCCATGTCCTCCGAAAACTCAAAGGTCGTGCGGAAATAGTAGGCGACTTTGCCTTGCTGATAATCAACCGGCGTAAGGAGCGGAATCTCCAGTTGATCGTCCTCGTGACCAAGCAAACCGGGGCCACTGTTCCATTCTGAGTCGTCGAAATCCGAGGCAAACCAGTCGTCGGCCGCCGCTTCGCCGGAATCTTCAAACCGCCATTCATGGTCTAACGCAACAAGCGTTTCGCCTTCTGACTCCGGTTGTTCTCCAAACTGTTCAGCGGCAGCAAGCCTGCGGCGATCCATCCACGACTTTATATCACCGCGAACATCTTCCGGAACATAGTGCCCAAGCGATCGATCAAGTTGCGCGTTAAATTCATCCTCCGAAAAAACCGTGTCGAACAGTTTTACGAGCGTGCGGCGATACTCGGGCTCAATATCCCGATGCTGCAGCAAACGTCCAAGCACAGGTATTTTCATGGCACCAAAAAAGGTGGCTCCATGAAACGAGCCTGTATCACCCTCCCCAAGGATGGTGTCGGTGTCATAGGCCACAAGCAGGAAGCGCGGATCGTCCACGCCACGATAAAAATAGTAGTCGTCGTTGAAGCCGGTGTTGAGGCTCGACTCACTGTTGTTGAACACGGCCATCACCGCGAAGTGCATGAGCCATTGCTCGACGTTTATAACCTCCCGGACGCGCTTCATTGATAACTCGTCTTCGGGATCAACCACGCTCAACATCTCGATCAGATCCAACCAGTCGTCCTCCGCAGTGTTGGTCGCTTTGAACCAGGTGTTACGATAACTGTCCGCCTCCTCTCCGCGATATTCAAAACTACTCGGGGCGATGTTGCGCCGCGCGCGATACAGATTGCCGCCACTGTCATCGGGGAAATGGTACTCCGCCCAGCAGCTATCGAGCACCTCATGCGCGGCATAAAAACCGAATGACCAACCGACTGAACCAGCCTCAGTCGGATCCTGATCGTTCAACCGTACACGCACCGGCCAGACACGCGGTGCCGCCGCTCCGGACTTGAGCGCAAGGACGCTGCCAATATGTTGCACCCACGAAAATTGCCCGTTCAAGTTCAGGTCGGTTTGCCCTTTCCACGGTTCATCGCTGCGAAAATGAATTCGAAAATTGCTCGGTTTGCGGCCGCGTGAACCGTTGCCGCGGTTCCGCACACCGACAAGATAACGGCACTCCGTCCCGGTTTCATCGCTGCTGATGAAAGTGGCATTCATCCGGGCATCCGAACGCGAGCCACTGGTGATCCGTTCCCGATCGCGAAGCTCCGCCCCAGTCATCACCACTCGGTAAAGCGGCTCGGACTCGATCGGTGAATCGTCCACCAGATAAACAGGGTTGGCCGCTTGGCCAAGCGAGCCGTCGAGTTTGAGGGTGGGAGCCGGCCACGTGCGCGCTTGGCCAAGCGCATCGGTCGCGCGAAGGTAAAACTCCACCACGGTCGCGTGCGGCTGCGGCGGCAGCGTGGCAGTGAAAAAACCGTCCCCGGCAATGGCGTCTCCCGCTTGGCCATCGTCGCGCATCGGAACAGGCTGAAAGGCATCCGGCTCCTCGCTGGTGGCATCACGAAAGTGCAACACCACCTCCGGCTTGGCCAAGGGCAACGACACGACGCGCGCGCTTACCCGAACCGAATCCGTCGACTTGGGCACAATTGGAAAGTGAGCGGTCTCAACGATCAGCGGCGCGATGTTTGACCGGCGAACGGAGTTCGCTTGGCCGGGTGTGCCAGTCTCAACTTCGCTCGCCGCCCAGTTTTGCCCGAACTCATTCGGCAACCGCGGGTTGATCAACTCAAGCGACTGGCCGCTCCCGTCGTGGGCGGCCTCCCACTGCCAACCGTGGAAACCGCGATCTTCAGGACCACGCAAGCGGGTTGCCCAATCGCCAGCATCGGCGTAAGCCACTTGGCTAGCCACACGCCCTTCAGCATCCTCCAGCACCAACGCCTCTCCGCTGTTGGCCAGACGACCCGCCCAATGGCCGACAGCCGGATTGGACTCGGGATATTTTGCCAAAAAAATCTCGGGATCGGCCGCGACCACAAGCAGGCCACTGGCCGGAATCACGACGTCCGGAAAATCAAAACGAATCCCGCGCGTGAACCGCCAGCCCTTGAGGTTCACCGGCCGAGTGTCTCGATTGAGCAACTCAATGTATTCCTCGCGATCATCCTCGGAGGCCGGATGATACATGATCTCATTGATGACGATATCGGAAAAATCTGGATCCACCTGCACCTCCCACGTACCGCCTTGAAAGGCGTTGCCAGCAAGATCGCGCATCGCATGATCCTCCGCCCACGTCACTGAAACAGCACCTTCCGCCTGCGGCAAAAAACGAAACCGATACGGACCACTGCCTTCACCGGTTACGGACTGCGCGGGCTGCTGGCCAATCTGTAGATCGGCGGCGTCTACACCGGTCACCGGCTCAGAAAAAGTGATCACCACTTCCTGCAACACGGACACGGTGTCGCCGGGGTAAGGAAGAGTTTTATCAAGCCACGGCGGAGTGATGTCCACAAAATCATATTCCCAATAGACCGTCTCTTGAGTGATGCCGAACGCATGCGGTGGAGTGAACCGATCCGTGATACCGTGCGTGTCGGCCCACGAAATATTCACACGACCGTAAGCCGGTTTGGCAAATTCAAATCGCCACTTCGTCCCGCTTTCATTCATCGCGGTGATTTGCAATGAAGGCAGTTCATTGATCAACAAATCGGCGGCGTCCGCACCATGAATCGGCTTGGAAAACGTTACTGTCAATTCAGTCAATGCCGTGACACGACCCGGCACAGGATCAACCGCGGCGACTGAAGGTGGCGCAGTATCGGAGCTGACGTTCAACACTCTCGGCTGCGATCGAGTAGAGGCATCTTCATCGTCCCAAGCCACCGTCGTCAGCGAAACGTGGCCGTCCGCCTCCGGCGACCAATCGAACTCGAACGGTTCCTCTCCGACCTCGCCGATTTGTTTTTCATCTGCAAAAAACTCGACTCGCACGATGAGCCCGTCGAGATCGAACGCCTCGGCCGCAAGCTGCCACGGCTTGCCACGCGCGATCAGCAGATCATCCGCCATCGGAGCCAGTGTCACGAACGGACGGCAGTTGGTTTCCTTCGACTCGATCCCGATTAATTCAAGATCAAAACTGACGTCGCTGCTGTTCGGTCGGCTTTGATGAACCTCCACCGCAATGACATTCAGCCCGTTCCGAAGCTCGTCGGGGCTAATGTCGTACGGGAGAAAACCGGGATCACCCGATCGCAGCGTTGTCGTTTCGGCAGTGATCACCCCCTCGGGCAGATTGAAACGCACGATCTCGTGGCCGTTGAGAAACACCAACGCACCGTCGTCGCTTAGCAGTTGAAGTTTCAGACCGTCGAACCGACCGACATCCCCCACCGTAATCATTTTTCGGAACCAAGTGGTCACGTGTTTTTCTCGTGGATCATCGCCAAACCGAATTCGTGTCACCTCATCGCCCTCGCCGTAACCAAATTGAGCAGGGCCTTCGAGCCAGTCGGTGTCATCAAACTTATCGCCGATCCAATTTTCATCCGGCTGCTCGCCGGTGTCGAGGTAGCGCCAGCGGCTGCCTTCAGCGATCAGCAACGCCTCGTCCGCGTTGCGCTTGGGCACCACATCAAACTCGACTCCAAGCGACTCTACCGCCTCTCCGTTGACTCCCTTCGCGATCGCAGTCAGAGTGAATTTACCCACTCGACGGTTTTGCCATTCGAATACGTACGGCTCGGAGTCGTCTGCAAACACCGTCTCGCCGTCGATCGTGAATTCAATCTGCTCAACCGCTTGGCCACCGAGATCGACCTTGGCCTCGACGTGCGTGACACCGGGCGCCTCGATGCGAGACTCGGTCGGCGACGTGATGCGCACCCAAGGCACGTCGTCCGCCGGTTGAGCAAAGGCAAGCGTCACAGTGGCCAGCCAAGTGGCCAGCCAGGCGCGTTGTCGGATGCCCCGACTCAAACCGGCTCCTTGACGGAAAACTCGTTAATGTTCTGGCGCTTGGCCAATCGGTTTGCCGGCTCGCTGTCGATGAACCGCTCCAACATGGCGTCGTAGCGCAGCTTTTGGTTGCCGATCCGGTGCGCGATGTTACCCATATGCATCACGGACGTTGTCACCTGCGCGAGCCCAACGTCCGCGTTGGGCAACTCGCGCGAGCGGATACAGTCGACAAAATTCTGCTGATGATCCGGGTCCGGATGTCGGCCATACTGCTGTCCCACCACCCTGCCGTTTGAGGCGAACACCTGCCAACCGCCGCCGTGTCGCCCGAGTATCATCATGTCCCTCGTGCCGTAAAACTCGATGCGAGTCGCGCACTGTGGCCAGTACGGAAACTTGTCACTCGAACGGATGCTCCCGTTGATCTTGCTCATTGCACCAGCGAAATGCGAATGCTCGAACGTCATAACAAAACCGGGATAGTCATACTGCAAAATCTCCACATCCGGCACCTCGGCGTCGTCACCCCGGTGCTGGATACGCCCGCCCGAGGCGGACACCGCAGCCGGTGCAGCAGGATCGCCCATCACCATCAGCGCGAGGTCGAGCTGGTGAATGCCGCAATCGGCAAGGTCGCCACCGGAGTAGTCCCAGAAATAATGCCAGCCGGCATGAAAGATACGGCTGTGATACGGCCTGGCCTTGGCCGGGCCTAGCCATGTTTTCCATGAGAACCCCTTTGGCGCATCGCCACTTGCCCCGAGTCGGAACGGCCCGCCGCCCTTCAGGTTGAACACCTTCACGAGCCGCACGTCACCAAGCTTGCCGGATCGAATGTACTCCCGTGCCGCATGGTTGTATGGGGCACTGCGATTCTGTGTGCCGACCTGCACGATGCGCTTGTATTTGCGCGCCGCCTCAACCAGCTTCCGGCCTTCCCAGATATTGTGACTAAACGGTTTCTCGACATAGACATCCTTTCCCGCCTGACAGGCGAGGATGGCAGCCGGCGTATGCCAATGATCCGGCGTGGCCACCACCACGGCATCGACGCCCTTATTGGCAAAAACCTCCTCCATTCGCCGGGCCAGCAACGGTTTTCGACCACCCTGCTGTTCCGCCATGTGGTCGGCGATCCGGACGAGACGCTCCTCGTGGATGTCACACACCTGCGAGCAATCGACATCGCTGCGCCGGGCCAGGCTCGCGGTAACCTGTGTGCCCCGGCCGCCGCACCCAATCAGTGCCACCTGTACCCTGTCGTTGGCCCCTCGTACTTGGCCAAGCGCCGGGAAACCCAGCGCTGACGCGGCCAAGCCACTTTTCAAGAACATTCTGCGTTTGATGGATTTCATGCGCCGGAAAATTTATCATCACACCACTGCGCTCACGACTTTAATGTTGGCCTTTTTCGCCGGGCACGCGGAGGCTTCTCGCCGTTGTTCGGCTTTTTCAAAAAACGGCGGCGCAGGAAAATTCGACAGGGAAAATTCCTCCCGGAGTGGATAAACGTCCTAGAGTCAAATCTCGAAGTCTATGGACAACTGCCCGACGCCGACCAGCGGGAGTTGCAGGAACATATCCTTGTGTTCCTCACCGAGAAACAATTCGAGGGGTGCGGAGGGCTGGAGATGGACGACGAGATCCGCGTGACGATCGCCGCCCAGGCCTGCCTGTTGATGCTGCACCGTGAGCCGGCCTACTATCCCTCGCTGCGTACCATCCTCGTCTATCCCAGCTCGTACCTGGCGAAGAACCCGTACGACAAACAGGATCGGTCGCATCGGCTCGGGGAATCGTGGCAGTACGGCCCGGTGGTCCTAGCGTGGGACTCCAGCCGGCGTGGCGCCAAAAACGCCTTCGACGGCCACAATGTCGTGATGCACGAGTTCGCGCATCAGCTTGACCAGATGGACGGGGCGGCGGACGGCGCGCCGCCGCTTGGGCAAGGGGAAACATGGGCCGAGCGCAAGCCGAAGTACCGGTCGTGGGCGCTGGTGTTCAGCCGGGAGTTCCAGCGACTACAGCAACGGGCGGCCAAAGGCAAAAAGACGGTGATCGACCATTACGGCACGACCAACCCGGCGGAGTTTTTCGCCACTGCCACCGAGGCGTTTTTTGAGAAGCCCCGGCAGCTTAAAAGGAGACGGCCGGAGCTGTACGAAGAACTCCGGTCGTATTACAAACAGGACCCTGTTGCTTGGCGCGGGAGCCGTGATCGTTGAAAAACGGGCGGTGGCCTTAACGGTCCCCGCGGTAGCCGCCTCCGCCCCTGTCCTCGCGCTGGCGGGCCTCGTTAACAGTCAGCTTGCGGCCCATGAATTCCTCGCCGTTGAATTTCTCAATGGCGGTGTTGGCCTCCTCGTCGCTGGAATAGGTCACAAAGCCAAAGCCGCGTGATCTTCCGGTGTCACGATCCTTTACGACGACTGCATCAGTTATGGTGCCGGAAGCTCCGAAGGTCTCCCGCAAATCGTCGTCTGTGGCGTCCCAATTAAGGCCACCCACGAATATCTTGTTTCCCATGATAGGTCCTTTTCCCTGGCGACCACCCGAAGTAGGCAACCGCACTGGGGCTAAACGGTGATGCAGCCACCGACACTTGGCAAGCGGGAAAAATCAGGCCGACGTGATTTTCGTGTAGGCCTCTCCCTCGTTGATTGTCGGTTTTTCGGGACGTCCCTTGTAGTGGTAAATCAGGTCAAGATTGTGAATTCCAAGGAGATGAAGAACAGTGGCGTGCAAGTCGTGAACATGCAAACGACCTTCCGTAGCCCACAATCCCAGCTCATCCGTGGCACCGATGACCTGCCCTCCCTGCACCCCGCCACCAGCCATCCACATTGTGAAGCCGGTTGGGTTGTGGTCCCGGCCGTCCCCTTTCTCGCTCATCGGAGTGCGGCCGAATTCTCCTCCCCAAATGACCAGCGTGTCGTCCGGTAAACCGCATGATTTCAAATCCTTCAACAGCCCAGCCGTTGGCTGATCGCTCTGCAGACATTGCCGAGAGTGGTTCTCCTCCATCTTGAAGTGCTAATCCCATTTACTGCCGGCGCCGTGATAAATCTGCACGAACCGCACGCCGCGCTCGATCATCCTCCGGGCCAAAAGACAGCACCGGCCAAACGGCTCGGTGTGTTTGTTGGCAAACCCATAAAGTCGCTTAGTCGCCTCGGTTTCGCAGCTTAAGTCGACAACCTCGTGTGCTTCTGCCTGCATTCGATACGCTAATTCGTAGCTGCGGATGCGCGCTTCCAGCTCACTCTGGTGGCTGCGCGTTGCCTGATGTCTTTTCTTGAGT
The DNA here is from genome assembly GCA_030749225.1 of Verrucomicrobiota bacterium. GTDB lineage: Bacteria > Verrucomicrobiota > Verrucomicrobiia > Limisphaerales > UBA1096 > UBA1096. The sequence goes on along the minus strand of JASMKO010000038.1, from coordinate 19,247 downwards.
CGCCGAAGTAGCTCCAGTTTTTGGATATGCATTTCATGCGTTAGGTCCTTCGGTAAATTGAGATGACGGAACGGCTCCGCACCGGGATGAATATGAACACCCTGATACGCTGCCGACATGAACCCTGCACTCCAGTTGCGCGGCCCGTTGATCGGAGTCGCCTTCGTGTCGGTCATCACGACAAACACCGGAAGATTTTCGTTCTCAGTACCCAGCCTGTAATTCACCCATGACCCGAAGCTCGGTCGACCCGCAAGCGGTTCGCCGGTATTCATCTGGCAAACGCCACCCGGATGATTAATCCCGTTCATCCAGCAGGAACAAATCACGGCAATGTCATCGACATACTCCGCCGTGTGCGGCAGCCCGTCGCGGTTTTTGTGCTAAGCCTGGTTCGATCAGCGTCCGAGGAACTGATCACGTGCGGCCACTAGGGCCGCCATTTTTCGATCGGCCACGCTGCGTGGGAGCATCCAGAATCCACAATCGGGGTGCACCCATTTAATCCGCTCGAGACCCAGAGTGGCGACGGCATTTTCGATCCGGCTCGCAATCACATCGGTCGACTCGACCTCATTGTCCTTGATGTCCACCACGCCGATGCCGAGCTTGATTTCCGGCTTCAATTTGTTGAACGCCTCCAGTTCGTCGTAGCCGCGCCGCGCGAACTCGAGCACGAGGTGATCGACGTCCAGCCGGTTCAGAAACGGCATCAGATCTTGCCAGTAGCCTTTTTGGATCGACTGCCCGCCGTAGTTGCCAAAGCAGAGGTGTAACGCTTTTTCGCTGCGGATGCCACCCAACGCGTGGTTGAACGGCTCATGCGCCCAGTCGGCGTCCTCCGCGTGGCCGGTCAAGTGGGCCTCGTCCATCTGGATCACCGGCGCGTCGATGAACTCGACCTGTTTGCGGAGTACCTCGGCAAGCGCCATGGTCAATTCGCGGATGTCGTCGTGATGCCGGTCGACCAGCGTGCGAGCCAGCATGTACGGTGCGGTGAAGGTGAACATGGTGTCAGCGCTGGAAAGGCCCCGGAAGCGTTGCCAGTCGCACGGCAGGTTAAGTGTGCCGTCGGTCAATGGCCCCTCCACGACACCGGCCGGCTGGGCGCGGAAGTTCATCCGCTGCTCGGCGGCAAACCGGGCCAAATCCTCTCTCGTAAGGGCCTTAGAAATGCCGCCCATCGGCTGGATGAAGTAGTCGATCATGCCGTTTGTTTCAGGATGACTGACGTTGAAGCGGGAAAGTTCCCCGTCGGAAACAAGGTCGATCCCGGCCAGTTCCTGCGTCTTGAGCACGACGAGGATGGCGTCACGCAGCGCGGGCTCAGAGGGGTTGGCGGCGAGCCACGCGGGGACCGGATAGCTGCCCACGACCTTGGTTCGGATTTCCGGATTGGCCATCGTTATGACGGTAAAAAGGCGGGGAAGGATGCAGGCCAAGCGCTTGGCTGTCGAGCGTACGCTTGGCCAAGCGCGTCAAACCGTGCGGGCTAATTCGCTGCTCAGCTTGGCCAGGGGGATGCTCCAGTCGCCGAGTTTGGCTTGGCGAAAGAGTCGCATCGACGGGTACCACGGGCTGTTGTCGCAGCCTAGCATCCAGCGCCAATCGGGGGCGGCGGAGAGCAGCAGCCAGGTCGGCTTGCCAAGCGCCCCAGCCAAGTGGGCCACGGCGGTGTCGATGGTGATGACGAGGTCAAGCTGCTCGATGAGCGCAGCGGTGGAGGCGAAGTCGTCCATCAACGGCGACAGGTCGGCGAGCTTGTGTTCGACGCCGGCCCGGGCGGGGTCGTTGGCGGCATCACCAAGCTGGAGGGAAAAAAACATCGCCCGTTCCTGTTCGACCAAAGCCAGCAGTTGCTCAAATGGCACGCTGCGGCGGTCAGGGCTTTGGCTGCCGGAGCCGTGCCACGTCAGTCCGATGCGGAACAGCTCCTTCGTGGCAGGCAACTCGATATCAGCTGAACCTGGTGCAGTGAGGTATGGCACGATGCCGGGGATGGTCTCCAGCGTGGTGCCGAGGATGCGCGGCAGACTGAACATCGCCTGGTGGCTGTGGAAGTTAACTTTCCCTGCGTTGCCGGTGATGACCGTGTCGACGCCCGGTGCATCGGTGAACAGTCGCGCGAGCGCCGGTGGACAGCCGACCTGCACGGTCGCCCCCATCTCCGCAAGGACTGACGCGTAGCGGATGGTTTGAATCGTGTCGCCGTAGCCCTGTTCGGCCCGTAGGAAAAACGTCTGCCCGGAGAGATCGCCTCCCTCCCAAAGCGGGGCGGCATCATCCAACTCAGGCGTGGTGCGGCTGTGCAGTTTCCAGCGCCACTCGTAGTCGTCCCACGCCTTCGGGAACTCGCCCCGCAGGGCACGCACCCAGAACCGGCCCCAGTGCGCCTCGGCATTTTCGGGGTCGGCTTCAATGGCCTGGCCGTAGGCGGCAAGCGCGTCGTCGAGCTGGCCGGCGTCCTGCAGCGCGGAGCCAAGGTAGCGGTGGTTTTCGGCGTTATCCGGGGCAGCAGCAACCGCCTGGCGATAGGCGTCGACGGCCTCGTCTGAGCGGTCGAGATGCTCGAGGCCCAGACCAAGGTCGCGCCAGGAGTCGTCCCACTTCGGCGCCTTGGCCAAGCCGGCGCGCCATTGGGGGATCGCCTCCTCAAGGCGATCGTATTTGCGCAGAAAATTGGCCAGAGTGAGCGGCACTCGGGCCGAGTCCGGCTTGGGCTTGGCCAAGCGCTCAAGCCGGCGGATGACCTCGTCGCAATCCCCCCCCGCATCGAGCCGCTCCGCCAGCGCGAAGGTGGCAGCCTCGTGGTCGGGATCGATCTCCAGTGCCTTTTCAAACTCGGCCCGGGCGGCCGCCGGCCCGTCGCCACCGTGGCGCAGCCGGCAAAGGCCGATGCGGAGGTGGATGTTCGGATTGGGTTTGCTGACGGCGCAAAGGTGCGCCCAAAAATCGCCGGCCTCGCCCCAGCGCGCCTCGCGCTCAAGCAGCTCGGCGGTTTTCTTGAGCAGGCCGGGGTGTCGGCCGTTAACCAGCAGCCCCCGGTGGCAGGCATCGATGGCGGACTCTACCAGATGTTCGTCCTGCTCCATTTCCTCGGCCAGCTTCAACTGGCCCTCCGAGTAAACGGGGAAACGCTCGTGGACAGTCGTGAAACTGTCGGCGGCCTCAACCACACGACCGAGTGCATTGAGCGCCATGCCCAATTCGACGAGGCTGTCCGGCGCGAGCCAGGTCGCAGTCTCGAGAGCGGAGGCGCTGGAGCTCTTCAGGTGCCTGGCGCCGGCCTCGTGATTGCCATCGCGGCACTCGAGATAGCCAAGCCAATAGTGCGCCACGGGGTGTTCAGGGTCGATCGAGAGCACTTCACCGTAGAGCTTTCGCACCTGGTCAAGTTCGGCCTCGGCAAACGCCGCCAAAGCGCGTTTGACCAGTTCGTCGGCGCGCGCTTGGTCGGCTTTGGAGAGGGGCATGATCGCGCGAATAATCGGTCAGCAATACACGAGCACGTACGGGTCGAGGGGCGAGATGCGGTCGATGTTGAACAGTTTGTCGCACATCGCCTGGGTGAGTGTCTTGCCCTTGGGAAACAGCAGGAACCCGTTGGCGTTGTTGATGTCGCGGCCCAGCGTCATGCCTTCCTTCAGCTCGATGAGCAGTATTTCGCGCTCGCCGGTGGGCATCTCAGTGAGTGGCACCGCCTTGGCGACAGCGCGCACGGCATCCGGATCGTACAGGTCGCCGGACAGTTCCTCGATGTCGAGCATCGCCTGGATGGGGTCGGCGTGCTTGCTGCAGAAGTCCAGCGCCACACGCAGCAGCCTCGCCTCAAACGGGATTGTTTCTCCCTTAAGCCGGTTTGGGTATCCCTTGCCGCTCCAATCTTCATGGTGGGCTCGTATAATCGGCTCGGCCTCTTTGAACATTGGATATGGCTTGAGCATCTCGATGGCATGGAGAGGGTGCTGCTCAATAATTTTCATTTCGTCCCGGTTACACTTCTCCGGGTCACGAATCCAGCGCCGGATAATCGGGCGGTCCACGCCAGGGATTGCAATGTCATGCAATGCAGCAGCCTGATAGAGCGAGTCGGCAGCTAATTTTTCCATTTGTTGAATTTCGGCTATGGTCTTGACCAGAGCCATGGTTCGAATGGCGTTGCTCTTCAGGTTTGGATGGTATATGTAAAGCATCTCGATCATCGCTTGCATGATGGTTCCCGCATCGCCATCTCCAGCTGTCACTTGAGTTTGGGCAGCCTGAACCGCTACAGGGGCAGCATTGCCGGCGCCACCTCCTGACTCAGCCATTTTCTCAAGGTCGCGAACTGTTCGCTCCAGATCATTTTTTTCAAGGGTAAGAGACCGATTTTTTTCCGAGAGTCGATAGGTATCGGCGGCTGTATTGAGGGTCATGATGAGGTCCTCGGTCAGCCAAGGCTTTGTGATGTAGCGATAAATAAGCCGATCCTTCAACGCTGCCTGGACAGCGTCGTCATTAACGCGACTTGTCAGCAGCAGCCGCGTTGCGGTCGGCACTTCCTTTTGGGCTATTTGGAGAATTTCCAACCCTTCCTTCTTGCCGCATTTATCATCCGCAATGACAATGCTTAACGAGCCGCCCTGGATTAAGTTAATTGCCTGGGTGGGATCCTTATGCGTGATGACATTAAATCCCATTGACCGGGATCGCATGATCTCGCTTAGAGACTCAATGATGATCTCGTTCTCCTCAATCAGGAGGGCACGTATCTCCAGTTCTTTTTTCTTAACTGCCATTCTGTAAAACCAACGCGAGATTCGAACCAAAGTTCAATAAAATCAAGCCAATGAAAGCACGGTTTGTGCCGTGGGAGCAGCGCGGGGCTGATTTCCTCGCCGCTTGGCCAAGTCGCCGTTAGGCTCCCGGCATGGCAACTCGGGTCAAGGTGGCCGTGCTGGGTGTCGGTTCGCTCGGCCGGCAGCATGCGCGCATTTACGGTGAAATGCACCGGCAGGGGATCGCGGAACTGGCCGGAGTGTACGACACCGACGCCGCGTTGGCCAAGTCCATCGCCGAGAAACACGGTACTGTCACACTGGGCTCGGTTGAGGCCGCCGCCGAGGCCGCCGACGCCTTGAGCATCGTCACGCCAACGGTCACGCACCATGCCTTGGCCAAGCCACTGCTCAAGCAGGGTAAGCATCTGCTCGTCGAGAAGCCGATGACCGACCACGCCGAGCAAGCTGCCGAACTGGTGCGTTTGGCGAAGCGACATGACTGCATACTGCAGGTGGGCCACATCGAACGCTTCAACCCGGTTTTCAACTATCTGCGTGAGGCCGCCCGCGAGCCGCGCTTCATCGAGTCGCACCGGCTCTCACCATTCCCGGCCCGCAGCATGGACATCGGCGTGGTGCTGGACCTGATGATTCATGACCTTGACATCGTGCTGGCCTTTGTGCGCTCGCCCGTCGAGCAGATCGATGCCGCCGGCGTGCGGGTGCTGAGCGCGTCGGAGGACATCGCCAACGCGCGACTACGCTTCGCCAACGGCTGTGTTGCCAACCTCACTGTCAGCCGCGTCAGCCCGGAGAGCCTCCGCAAGATTCGCGTCTTCAGCGGCGGCAACCCGCCCAACTATGTGTCGCTCGATTACCGCGAACAAAAGGGGTACCACTACCGGCTTGCCCGCGATGACGAGGCTGAATCGTCGCTGCTCAGGAAGCTGGTCGCCAGCCGGGACAGCGCCATCGTCAGCCAGTTTGGCGGCCGTCGTGTCGTGCGCAAGCCGGTGCCGATCCAGCGCGAGGAACCGCTCAAGGTGGAACTGGAGAGCTTCGTCCGGTGCGTTGCCGAAAAACAGGAGCCGCTCGTTAGCGGCGAGTCGGCGCAACAGGCCATCGAGCTGGCCCTCGAAATCACCGGCCAAATCCAGTCGCAAAACGGCTGATTTTACTTCCCGCCAACTCCCACCGCTCGCAGACTTTGGCCATGAAGAAACGGCGATGGCTCAAAATCAGCCTGACAGCGCTGGCAGTGCTTTTGCTGTGCCTCATAGTGACCCGGCGCGATCGTGGACCGGAGGTCGATGGCCGACCGCTTGAGTCATGGGTGAGGGATCTGCTCAACACCGCCAACCCCGGCCGCCGCGCCGCCGCGCAGGCCGCCGTCGTGCAGCTCGGCACCAACGCCCTCCCTTGGCTGCAACTCGCCCTGAATCACACGGATTCGTTCTGGAAAAAACCACTGCTTGACACCGCCGACACACTGCCGGGCCTCGATCGACACCACCTTCTGCGTTGGGTGAACCCGTACGGGCCGTCGGAAATCCGCGCCGGTGGAGCGGCCGGCCTGGCCGCGCTTGGCCAAGCGGCGGCGCCGGCCATCCCGGACCTCGTTGAATCGCTCGGCGATCCCGAGCACCTGGTTTACAACAACGCCCTCGCCGCGCTGCGCGGGTTGGGCACGCTGTCGCTGCATGCGATCACCAACAGGCTTGGCCAAGCGGAAGGCAACCACCGCACACGAATGATTCATGTCCTGCGCAATATGCAGTCAGATGCCGCCGGGGCCGCGCCGGCGTTGGCCGGCATCATCGAAGCCAAGCCAGGCAGCGCCGAGGCCAACGCCGCCGCCGCCGCCCTGGCGGCGATGGGCCATCGGGCCGCCACGGCGGTGATGCGGCTCGTCGCCAGCGAGCGGTACGAGTTGCGCGTAGCCGGCTTCGACGTGTTGCAGCGGCTCATACCGACCGAACGCGGCTTGTGGGAGGCGCTGCGTGGCACGTTCCAACTAGGAGGCAAACGCGAGACACAGATCCTTGCCGCGTTGTGGGATGTCTGGGGCGAACCGGGCACAGAACACCCGACGCTCTCGGCGGCGGTGCTTCGCGGCACGCCGAAAGCCCAAGCGGCTGGAATCTTCCTGATGAGTGAGGCGGCCCGGCCGGGAAACGCCTACGACCGCAAATTACGAATGCTGCTCGAGCGGGAACTTGGCCCCGGCCAAGCGGCGCTCGAGGCCGCAATGAAAAAACTGGAAGCAGCCGAGGTCAGCGCTTCAAGCCGGGTGGACGGGGCGAAAACATCTTCAGAGTGAAGCCGCGCGCGTCGGTTGCCGCGCCGTAAACAGTGATGTCAAAATACTTCGCGACGGCGTCGCCCTCGGGCAGCAGCGAGAAATCAAGCCAGGCATCCAGGCTGACCTCGTCGAGACCCTCCATCGGGATCATGCTGAAGATCATCTGGAACTGGTCGGCGTTGGCACGGAGAGTTTCCATCATGCTACCAATCATGGCGCGGTCATTCTGGTAGCCAAAGAACCCTGAGTCGGTGCCGCCCACGACGGCCGCCGCCGAGGCCAACCGTTCGCGCTTGGCCAAGGGCGCCTGCGCCTTGCCGTCCAGCAGGCCCCGCAACAGGTCGGCGTCCGTTGAAATCACCAAGTAGCCATCCTTGACGGCAAACAACACCTCGCTCACCACCAATTCGCCGGTGCTCGGGTCGGGCAGTTCCATCACCCCAAAGCTGTGGGCGGTGTGCTCGCCCAGTTTGCGCGGCTCGAGCACGGCCTCGTTGAGCGGCGGCGGCAGGATGCCAGGCACGGCACCTATGCCTTGGATCAGCCCCGCCGGATCGGGCGACTTGACGAGCGCCACCATCGGGCCGGAGCCAAGGTCGTTGAGCGAGAGACCCTTTGCCGGCATTTGAAACATCATTATGTCATCGCCAAAATTCTTGAGGAAACTTTTCTTGAAATCGAAGTTTGAATCCCTGTCCTTGCCAAGCAGGCCGACGGTGAACTCAACCATATTGGCCACGTCGGGCGACAACTCCATCAGCAGCTTCTCGAGGTTGTTCCATGCGGCACCCATGTCAACGCGCCACCGAGTGAACGCGCCGACACCGGCCGGGACGAACGCCGGCGGCGAAGCGTCCGCAAGCCGGGTTTCCAGCAGGCCAAATAGCCCCGTGCGCTTGGCTTCGGGCAGCCCGACAAAGACATCCGAGTGCGCCCCATCGGGCCGTTCGCTGTAGGTGATGGCAAACGTGCCTAGCCCGTTAAGGCCCAGCGAGCCGAACACCTCGCCAAAGTCAATGCCCAGTTCCGCGCCGTCCGGCGCATTGTCGAGCAATTGCGGGATTACCTGACCCAAGTTGGCCCACAGGTAAAAATCGGCTCCTTTAAGCAGCGCGCCGTGATCCGCTGCGAACGCCGGGGTGCCTGCTAGGGCGCCGCCGCCCTCGCCGTCCAACCGCGCCAGGACACCCTCGATTTGCCCTGCCTCAGAGCCGATGATCAACTGCGCCCCCACTCGCCCGACATACACCTTCTCGTCACTCTCGGGATCACTCACCGTGACAAAATCAATCCCGCTGATCTCCGAGTCGCTGACGTCGTGGCCCTCCTTTTTCCAGCCACGCTCCATCTGCGAAAGCGTCCTGCGGAGGGTGAAACTTTTCCGTCCAGCATCGAGCAGAAGAAGAATCGACGGGTTCGTGACGCCATCCTGCCCGGCCACCACGGCCAGGGCAACCGGGCCGCTGGCCATTTCCTCGAACGCCTCGAGATCAATCGCCAACGCCTCCTCGATCTTGGCCAGCACGTTTGCCTCGAAGCCGTCGGCCAGTTTTTTGCGGAATGGCTTGAACTCGGCGCTGTCCCAAAACCGCCCCACGGCGCTCGCCTTGAAATGCTTTTTCGCGCTGGCGTAGTCCGGCGCAGCCATCAACAGCACCGTCTCCATAGGCAGCAGCGCCTCCAGCGCCGGCGGGGCCTTGGCGGCTTTTGCGGTTGAAACGAGTGCGAAACCGGCAAGGACAGAAACAATGATCTTCTTCATGACGACAGGAATGGCAACTGAGGGGAGTGTACCCCGAAAATGGTGTTACACGCCAAATCTGCCGAAGGTTACGCCCGGTGTCAGCCAAAAAGTCTACTCCCCGGCCCTTGGGACGGAGTTGCGATGCCCGGCGGAGCGGCATAATCTGGCTGCCGGCTGGATCAACCTGCCGGAGCCGCTTGGCCAAGCGCCGACTCCCATCCGTGAAACAACTAAAGCAATACATTGACACCAGCCGGCAGCGGTTCATCGACGAACTGGTCGACTATCTGCGCTTCCCGAGCGTCTCGGCACAGAGCGCGCACAAAAAAGACATGACCGACTGCGCCCGTTGGTTGGCCGACCATACTAAGTCGCTTGGCCTCAAGTCGCGCGTATACCGGACCGCCGGCCACCCGATTGTCACCGCCGCCACGCCGCGAACGCGCAACAGCACCAAGCCGCACTTTCTCGTATACGGCCACTACGATGTGCAGCCACCCGAGCCGCTCGAACTGTGGGACAGTCCGCCGTTCGAGCCGACCCTTCGCGGAGGCAACCTTTACGCGCGCGGCGCCAGCGACAACAAGGGCCAGCACTTTGCCCACCTCAAGGCGGTCGAGGCTTATCTCAAAACCGGCACCGAGCTGCCGTGTGACTTGACGTTCGTGGTCGAGGGCGAGGAAGAAGTCGGCGGCGAGGCACTGGTCAAGTTTCTCAAGCAGAACAAGTGCGACCTCAAGTGCGACGGCGTCGTGGTGTCCGACACCGGCATGCCGGACCTTAAGCACCCAGCACTCACGTACGCACTGCGCGGCGTCGCGGCGCTCGAGGTTCGGCTCGACGGCCCTGATCGCGACCTGCATTCCGGCATCTACGGCGGCTCAGTCAAGAATCCCGGCATGGCGCTGAGCCAACTGCTCGGCGGGATGATCGATAATAACGGCCGCATCACCGTGCCCGGTTTTTACGACGATGTCGCCAAGCTCACCGCCTACGAGCGGCGGCAACTCGCCCGTGTCCCGTACAGCGAGGCCAAGTACAAAAAGCTGCTCGGCGTGAAGTCGCTCTTTGGCGAAAAAGGCTTCACGGCCAATGAGCAGCGCGGTGCGCGGCCGACTTTCGAGATCAACGGCCTCACCAGCGGCTACCAGGGCGAGGGCAGCAAAACCATCGTGCCATGCTCAGCCAGCGCCAAGATTACCATGCGCCTTGTGCCCAACCAGGACGCCGCGAAAATTCTTCGACTCGTGGCGTGTCATCTCAAAGCACTTTGCCCACCGACGATGCGGATGACGGTCGATCTGGGGCACGTCGCCGACCCGTACGTTGTCTCGCCAACCGGCCCATTGGCCAAGGCCGCACTCGATTCCCTCAAGGCCGCGTTCGGTCACAACCCGGTGCTGCTACGCGAAGGCGGATCGATCCCGATTGTCGAGCATTTTGCCCGGATTTTAAAAGTCGACACCTACCTGCTTGGCCTCGCGCTGCCGGACGACAACCTCCATTCTCCCAACGAAAAAATAGATCTTGAGGCGTTCACGCGCGGCATCTGGATGAGCGCGAACCTCTGGACAAACCTCGCCAAGGCATAACCATGGCCGACTCGCTGCTGGTTCACGAAATCTACCTGAGCCTCCAGGGCGAGAGCACCTTTGCCGGGTTGCCGTGTGCCTTCGTCCGGCTCACCGGCTGCGACCTCCGCTGCTCCTACTGCGACACCGCGTACGCCTTCACCGGCGGCCAATCGATGACCATCGATGAGATTATCGCCGAACTCCAAAAACAATGCGACTTCGCCGGCGAGACAGGCGACACGCTGCCGCTCGTCGAGATCACCGGCGGCGAGCCGTTGCTGCAAAAAAACGTGCACACGCTGATGCGTCGCCTCTGCGACATGGACGTGACCGTGCTGGTCGAGACCAGCGGCGCGCACGACATCGGCGCGAGCGACCCGCGTGTGCGGCACATCATGGACTGGAAATGCCCCAGCAGCGGCGAAGCAGAAAAAATGTTCGCCAACAACATCACCCTCCTCAAGCCAAGCGACGAGGTCAAGTTCGTCCTTGGCACGGCGGAGGATTATGATTGGGCCAAGGCGCAACTTACCGAGTACCGTCTCAGCGAACGCTGCCCCGTGCTGTTCTCGTGGGTGGCACCGCTTCAGTCGCAACAACAGGACGAGTCGCTGAAGCCTGCACCGGCCGATCACACGCCAATCACGCGCCGCGAACTCGTCGAGTGCATCATCCGCGACAAGCTGCGCGTGCGTTACCAATTGCAGATGCACAAGTTCATCTGGCCGCCCGATGAACAAGGTGTTTGAGCCGTGAAAAAAAAGGCCGACAAAACCATCGCGCTATTGGGCCGATACGAGTCACGCAACATCACGTTCATCGAGCCGGACGGCAGTTGGCCGATCGTCTGGGAGCGGGCTAGGGGCATGCGCGTCTGGGACGCTGACGGCCGCGACTATCTCGACTTCACTGGAGCCTTCGCCGTCGCGGCCGCCGGCCACGCCAATCCCCGGATCGTCGCCGCGGGCCAGCGCCAAATGGCCAAGCTGCTGCACGCGATGGGCGATATTCACCCCCCCACGCTTAAGGCCGAGCTGGCCCGCGAACTCAGCCGGATTACCTTCGAGCGCTTGGCCAAGCGCACCGGCAAAACGATCTTTTGCAGCTCAGGCTTCGAGGCGGTCGAGGCCGCACTCAAGACCGCCCATCTCGCCACCGGCCGCTCGCGCATCATCGCGTTCGAGGACGCCTACCACGGCCTAGGCTATGGCGCACTCAACGCTACTTGGCGCGGTGATTTCCGATCGCCATTCCGCCGCCAAATCGGCGCGTTCGCCAGCTTTGTACCGTTTCCCCGTGCACCTGCCGACTTGGCGAGGCTCGAGACGCGCTTGGCTGCCGAGTTTCGCAAACAGAAGGTCGGCGCGATTTTGGCCGAGCCGATCCAAGGCCGCGGCGGCACGAACATCCCGCCCGCCGGGTTCCTGAAGCTTCTCCGCAAAGTGTGCCAGCAAAACGGCGCGCTGCTGATCTGTGACGAGGTCTACACCGGCCTCGGCCGTACCGGGCACTGGTTTGCCAGCGAGCACTTCGGCGTGACGCCAGATATCCTCTGCCTCGGGAAGGCACTCACCGGCGGCTTCCCACTCTCGGCCTGCGTGGGGCGCGCCGACGTGATGGATCGCGCCTGGCCGCAGTCCACCGGTGAGGCGATCCACACCAGCACGTTCCTCGGCCACCCGGTCGGCTGCGCCATGGCGCTGGCGTCGCTGCGCGAACTGGCATCACGCGACCTGCCCAGGCGCAGCGCTGAGATGGGCGAACTGTTTCTCGACGAACTCCAGCGCTTGGCCAATCGGATTGGCGAAGCGCGCTGCCAACCGCGCGGTCTTGGCTTGATGCTCGCGCTCGAGTTGTTCCACAACGACGGCTCGCCCGCCACCGACATAGCTAGCGGCGTGATCAAGCGACTGTTGCACGACGGATTCATCCTGCTGCCGGAAGGCGATCCGCCGAACATCGTGGCATTCACGCCGCCGCTCACGGTCGGGAAGTCACACATTCAAAAACTAATCCGCGCGCTTGGCCAGGCGCTGGAGGAAGCCTTTGCATGAACCTCACCGAGATTCGCAACCTCCTCAACGACAAGGACATCCTCCTAACCCGATCGCTTGGCCAAACCTTCATGCACGATCAGAATCAGCTTCGCAAAATCGTCGGCTTGGCCAAGCTCAACGGTGCCGATCAAGTGATCGAGGTCGGCCCCGGACTTGGTCCGCTGACCGAACTGCTGCTCGACACCGCCGATCACGTCACCGCCATCGAGGCCGATCTCCGGCTCGTCAAACAGCTCAGCGATCGGATCGGCGAACGCGACAACTTCACCCTTCAACACGCCGATGCGATGAAGCTCGTCCGCAAAGCGGAGTTCGACTGGTCGAGCCACAAGCTCGTCGCCAACCTACCGTACTCGATCGCCTCCCCGCTGCTTATCGATCTTGCCGCCTCGCCGGGCCGGCCAAGCACCATGATCGTGACGCTGCAACTCGAGGTCGTGCAGCGCCTCCTCGCCCAGCCAGCCACGAAAGAGTACGGAGTGCTCACACTGTTGATTGGCCTGCATTACGTGCTCAGCGAATCGTTCGTGATCCCGCGCGGCTCATTCTACCCCGAGCCAAACGTCGACTCCGGCTGCATCGAGTTGCTACGCCGCGAAACCCCGCTGCTGCCGCAAGAGCTGTGCCCGGTTTTCAAAAAAATCGTCAAGCGCGTCTTCGCTGAGCGCCGCAAAAAAATGATGAAACTTCTCAAGCGGGACTGGCATGAAGCCGACGTGACCGCGGCATTCGGGGCGCTGGGTCTCGACGAATCAATCCGCGCCGAACGCATCACCCTCGAACAATTCGCCGAATTGACAAAACACCTTGCCCAAGCGCGCCTCGCTTGATTCCTTCTCCCTTGAGGGAGAAAGTTGCCGCAGGCCGGATGAGAGAGAAACCGTTGCTTGGTTTATCGAGATTGCCGTGTCCAAAAACACATTATTTCATGAGTGAAGAACTTTTCGACGTTGTCGATGCCAAAGACCGGGTTATCGGCCAACAACCACGCGGCGAAGTGCATCGGCTTGGCCTGATGCACCGGGCAATTCACCTGCTTGTGTTCAATACCACCGGCGAGTTGTTCTTGCAAAAGCGCTCGATGAAAAAAGACTGCTTCCCCGGCACATGGGACTCGTCCGTCTCAGGCCACGTCGACGCCGACGAGACGTACGACGCATGCGCCCTGCGAGAGCCGCGAGAGGAAATCGGCCTCGCATTGGCCGCCGTGCCGGAGCGGTTGTTCAAGGTGGATGCCTGTGAAGAAACCGGACAGGAATTCTGCTGGGTGTACCGGCTCGAACACGAAGGCCCGTTCAACCTCGACCCCGAGGAAATCTCAGAAGGTGACTGGTTCTCAACTGAAAAAATCAACGACTGGATGACACAATCCCCGCACGAGTTCGCCCCCGCCTTCACACTGATCTGGCGGCGACTTAACAAGAACGGCTAGTCCTTGCGGTTCAAGCCTGACTGATTTTTTTGCTAAACGTCGGGCGGGAGCGTCGGTTCGAGTTTGGGGTGAACCTCGATGAAGCGCAGAATATCGCTCAGGTCTTTTCGGCACTTTCTGCTACGCCTGTCGGGATCTCGCCAAACCTGTACCTTCCCGCTGAGCTTGTCATCAGCCATAAAAAGAATGAACATTTCACCCTGATCGTGCGTCACTGCTGTTGATGCCCGCAATTGTGGGTGTTCGCAACGTCAATGTTCGTTGTGACTTAAGATGGCCGTTTTGCGGTCAAAGGAGGTTGGTTTGGTTGTTTGGGTTGACGGGCGTCCCGAAAGGGGCGCCCGCATTTTTTGCGCAGCAATGGGTTACTTCCCCGTGGAGGCGCGGGTCAGGCGATCCCTGAGAGCAGCCCATTCGTCTGTATCGGGAAGTGGCTGCACCCGGATGATTTCCGCGCCATGCTGGTCGCAGCGGTGCATTGTGTCGTACAGTTCCCTCGCAAAGCCCTCTGGATTATCCGGCAACTGGTGCCAACGCTCGCTTGGCCAAGCGGGTGGGGCGGGCTCGCGGGCGATCACATGGGTGCCTTCACTTGCTTCGCCAATCGCGGCTGCTGGTACATCGCCGAGTTCCAATTTCGCTCTTGGCGAGTAGTGGCGCGCGAGCTGACCGGGGCTTTTGACCGGCCCGGCGTCGGTGACGGGTCTGGCTGATTCAACCGCGCCAAGGATCGCTTGCAGTTGGCCAAGCGAGATCGAGCCTGGACGCAGAAGGGTTGGCGTTACGCCGGTGAGGTCGAGCACGGTTGACTCGATACCGACGGCGCACGCACCGCCGTCGAGCACGAGCGGAATGCGGCCGCCGAGTTGATCGACGACGTGCTCAGCACGTGTCGGCGACAGACAGGTCGAGCGGTTCGCGCTGGGGGCCGCAAGCGGGAAGCTGCACTTGGCCAACACACCGCGCATCACCGGATGAACTGGACAGCGAACGGCCACGGTGACGCCCCCGGCGGTGACGATGTCTGGGATCAAGTCTGCCTTGGGCAACACGAGCGACAGCGGGCCGGGCCAGAATGCCTTGGCTAGTTGAGCTGCAGCGCTCGGCCAGGTGACGACGCAGTCCCGGGCCATCCCCACGGAATCTACATGGATGATGAGCGGGTTGCCCGCGGGTCGGCCCTTGGCCTCGAAGATGCGGCTGACGGCCTCGTGCGAGCGGGCATCGGCAGCCAGGCCGTACACGGTCTCGGTCGGCAACGCGACGAGCTGACCTTGGCTCAGCAACTCCGCCGCTTGGCCAAGCGCGCCGGGCGTGTCCGCCGGTTGAATCTCCGTGCTGAAGGATGGTTTGCTCAGTTCAGTCACGGCTGCGGCGCGGTCGATCGGCCCGACCGCTTCCTTTACCCGACGAGCAGTGGTGCGATAACGAGCGCGATGACGCTCATCAGCTTGAGCAAAATGTTGAGTGACGGGCCGGAGGTGTCCTTGAGCGGATCGCCCACGGTGTCACCGACCACGGCGGCCTTGTGCGGCTCGGATCCTTTTCCGTAGCTCTGGCCGTCGATCGTCAGGCCGTCTCCCTCCTCGAACATTTTCTTGGCATTGTCCCAAGCGCCGCCGGCGTTGGCCTGGAACAGCGCCAGCAGCACGCCGCTCACGGTGACGCCGGCAAGCAACCCGCCCAGCGCCTCGGCGGCCGCCTTTCCATCGCCCAGGAAAATCTTGAAGCCAAAACCGATCACGATCGGCGTGAGCACGGCAACCAATCCAGGTTTGATCATGCTGATGATGGCGGCCTCGGTGGAGATTTTCACGCAACTCCCATACTCAGGCTTGCCATCCGCAGCCCGGTAGATTTCCTGATCCTCGGTGGACCATTGATCGACCGGCTTGCCGTCATTGCGACGCATCGCCTCGAGAGCGCTGCTGAGTTCCGGGATGGAGCGGAACTGTCGGCGCACCTCCTGGATCATCGCCATCGCCGCACGGCCGACGGCATCGATCGCCATGGCGCTGAAGACAAACGGCAACATGGCGCCAACGAACAGGCACGCCATCACGTTGGGATCGGAGATATTGATCGAGCTGATGCCGGCCGAGGCCATGTAGGCGGCGAACAACGCCAGCGCGGTTAACGCGGCCGAGCCGATCGCAAAGCCTTTCCCAATGGCGGCTGTGGTGTTGCCGACTGCATCCAGTTGGTCGGTGCGGGCGCGGACCTCCGGCGGCAGTTCGCTCATCTCCGCGACGCCGCCAGCGTTGTCGGCGATGGGGCCGTAGGCGTCGATCGCCAACTGGATGCCGGTGTTCGCAAGCATGCCGACGGCTGCGATCGCAATGCCATACAGACCCGCGAAGTAAAAGGCGCCGAGTATGGTGGCAGCGATGAACAGGATCGGCCAGAGCGTCGAGGACATGCCAGTGCCCAAGCCGGAGATGATGTTTGTGGCAGTGCCGGTGACCGATTGTTCGCTGATTGCCACCACCGGTTTTTTGTGTATTCCAGTATAGTATTCTGTGACGAAACCAATCGCCAAGCCACAGACCAGCCCTAGAAAACTGGCAAAAAACACGCCTGTCGCTGTGTAGGTTTTTTCACTCGCTATCCATTCCTTGGGGAGAATGCCTGTGATGGCGAAGTACCCCCCGAGAAGCATCAGCACGGCCGCGATCAATTCGCCCCGTGTCAGGCCACTCTTGGGGTCGCCACCCTCCTTCACCGAAACAAACAGTGTACCCAACACCGAAGCCACAATGCCGATGGCCGCGAGGATCAGAGGAAGCACTACGGCCCCCAAACCATCCAACACCGAATACCCCTCGATCGCCTGAAACCCGGCAACAAATGTGGCGCCAAGCACCATCGCGCCAATCATCGAGCCGACGTAGCTCTCAAATAAATCCGCACCCATGCCGGCGACATCTCCTACGTTGTCGCCGACGTTGTCGGCGATGGTGGCGGGGTTCAGTGGATGATCCTCCGGAATGCCGGCCTCAACCTTGCCAACCAAGTCCGCTCCAACGTCGGCCGCCTTCGTGTAAATGCCGCCGCCCACGCGGGCGAACAGCGCGATCGACGACGCGCCGAAGGAAAAACCGGTCAGCACAGTGATCACCTTGGTGGTGTCCCAGCCCAACGGGCCCTTGTAAAACAGGAACAGCAGGCTGAGCCCCACTACCCCGAGACCGACCACGCCCATGCCCATCACGGAGCCGCCTCGGAAGGCGACATTCAGCGCCTGGTTCAACCCACCGCGAGCGGCGTTGGCGGTACGGACGTTGGCATTGGTGGCGACGCGCATGCCAATGTATCCGGCCAATCCGGAGCAAAACGCGCCCATGGCGAACGACAGCGCGATCAGCGGGCTTGTGTTGTCGGAGGTGCTGGTCACGCCCAGCAACACCGCCACGATAACGACAAACCAAGCCAGGCGCGTGTATTCGGCCTTGAGAAACGCCATGGCGCCCTCGGTGATGTAACCGGCAATGCGCTTCATGCGGTCGGTGCCGGTGTCCCGGTTGGCCACCCATTTGGAAAACCAAAAGGTGTACAGCAGCGCGATGGCGCCAATAACAGGAATTATGAGAAGGTTATTCATTTCTATTTTTCAGGATCGAAATCGTGGGGAAAGCGCCCGCCGTTCCACGCGCAATAATCGCGAAGCCGCAGGGCGGCAGAACAAGCAAATGGTTGACCCGGAATCGGGGCCGTACATCATGTTTTATCGAGTTGAAAGGGGCGAATCCTCCTCGCGCACGCCCGTTAGTTAAACGATTTTTTTCGCCCGTCAAGGGGTTAATCGGACGGCCGCAAAAAAATCTCGCCAGCGGTCGGCCGCTCATTTATGCCCAGGACGTGGACGGCGGCGACTGGGCGATTCGGCTGACGGCGTTCCTCGCCTTCGCGGGGTACGTGCTCGCGCTGGCTAGTTGCCGTGGCCGGGAGCGCCGCGACACGCCAAGTGGCACCGCTTGGTGGGCGCTTGGCTTGGCGGCCTTGTTGGTGCACATGGCCTGCGCGTTTCATTTCTCGCACGGCTGGAGCCATGCCAGGGCGTTGGCGGCCACGGCTTCGCAGACTGCGGAACTCACCGGCATCGACACCGGCGTCGGACTTTACCTGAATTACGCCTTTGCCGTGGTCTGGCTGGCGGATGCCACTTGGCTGCGCCTGGCCAAGCGCAGTCACGAAAAAAGGCCAGCCTGGATGGGAGCGGTATTGCACGGCTTCATCGCGTTCATGTGGTTCAACGCAACGGTGGTGTTTGGCTCACCGTGGGGACGGGCCGCGGGATGGGCGGCCGTCGTCGGACTGGGCGGCTGGTTCGCGCTCCAGCGCAGGCGGACGCTTTAGCCAGCTTGCCCAAGCGCCTTTTGTTGCTGCTCAAGCAGGGTGGTGACTTTTTGAAGCTCCGCATCCGCTTGGCCAAGCAGGGTGTCGGCACCATCCAACGACCCGCTTTTCCCCATTTTTTCAATGGCCTCACACACCTTTGCCAACTTTTCTGCGCGAAGGTTGCGGGCGCTGCCCTTGAGCGAGTGGGCCGCTTCGAGAAATTCGGCGGCATCGCCGGCGCCCAGCGCGGCCCGGGCCTGGGCCAGACGCGCCGGGGCGTCCTTTAAAAAAAGATCGATCAGTTCGGACACTACGGCGGCATCGCCAAAAGAACGCAGCCCCTCAGCAATGGATTCGGCATCGCCTGAGTCGGCCTCCCCACGCACCGCACCCACTTCGCCGGCGATCCCTCCAAGCGCCTGGTCAAGCTGCTCAAGATTGATTGGCTTGATGAGGTAGGCGTCCATGCCGGCATCGAGGCATTTGCGCTTTTCGTCCGGATCGGCGTTCGCCGTGACCGCAAGGATGCGGGTCTGCCGGGTGCGGCCCGGGAGTTTGCGGATGGCGCGGGTGGCCTCGCAGCCGTTCATCTCCGGCATGTGGCAATCCATCAGCACCACATCGTAGGGCGTTTTGCGGATCGACTCGAGTGCCTCACGCCCGTTCGCCACCGCGTCCGCCGTGTAGCCGAGGTGCCCCAGCTGCAGCAGCAAAACCTTGCAGTTCACTTGGTTGTCTTCCGCCACCAATATCTTGAGCGGCTTGGCCTCGACCACAGTATGTTGATCAGCGGAAGAACGGGCTGCGGAATCGGCTTTACCGTTGAGCAGGCGGGTGATGCCGTCGAGCAACCGGGACTGCTTGACAGGCTTGGTGAGGCAGTCATCGATGCCAGCGGATCGCAGGGCGGCAGGCGGTGGAACGTCCCCCATCGGGGTCATCAGGATCAACTTCAATTCGGCGAAAAGCAGGTCATCCTTGATCGCCCGGGCCAGGCCGAGGCTGTCCTCTTCCGACATTTCACTGTCCAGAATAACCAC
>JASMKO010000037.1 GCA_030749225.1 Verrucomicrobiota bacterium | reverse complement strand
GCCGTGTCGCTGCGGTGTGCTGTGTTAATGCTGAGTCAAATGTGATCGGCATATCCATGAACTTGACCAGACCGTGAAAACCCCGGCAACCTGCCAAGCTTGGCCAAAGCGTTCAACCCAAAAAACAGGCAATTCGGTCTTTGATGGACGGTGTTTTGTTAAGGTCACTAAGTGTTGAGCCTTCCAACTCATCACGGATCGCATACGCAGACGATTTCGTGCGTTACGCGCACTAATTCGCGCATTATGCAAGCCGCTATGCACGTTAAGCACGCTGCTTTGTGGGCGACGCACACAGCCTTGCAGACAACGCAGTCGGCCCTATACACAGCGTAATCGACTTCTCACATCACGCAAAACGGCTGGAGTGATGTGCAACGGGAGGTGTTTTTGTTTTTTTTGATGCTGAAAACATCAAAATATTAATAAAAATACGTTTTACGATAACTAGATGCTGTTCAGTTAAAAAAACTGAAATAATTTTTCACATTCAACAATTCCCTCTGTAATAGTAAGCATGAACGAGAAAATAAGTTCTCTTCAGGTTAGGGTTGTAGAAGACGACCCTAAAGGTATAACCATCAATGTCAGGAATAATCCGGATAAGGATGGTTGCAACGCAACTGTGCCAACAACGGCACCACCCGAGTCGGAAGCCTCGAATGCTGAGTCACCTCCAGGTGAACCTCCACGGCCTCCTGTGCCAAAGAGGAAACGGGATGCGATACAATATCGAGATACCGGCCAATGGCGGGATCTCGTGGCGAAAGAATGGGCCGCAGTTGCTGCAGATGAATCGCTGGCCGGTATGACGCTCGAGCAGTTCAAGGCGGCGACCCAGGGCGCGATCACAGAACGCGAAGAACTGGATCAACTCCGGGGTGCAGTGAGCGGCGCAATTGTCCGCCGCAAAGTCGAAGATCAAAAGGTGAGAAAACTCACCAACCGCGTGATCAACGGCATCAAGGCGTCTCCCCGGTTCGGTCCGGACAGCGATCTGTATCGGCGGCTCGGTTATGTGACCGACATCGAACGCAGCAGTGGGCTGAAACGCGAAAGCGCCGGAGACGGCACGTCTGCCAATCCATAACCACTCACCCGCTCGAAGAGTTCAGGGGTTGGTGTGGCCAGGTGCTGCGCCAACCCTTTTGTTTACAGCCTCCAACGATGGCCAATCCGAAAACTATTCCTCGGCCAAAGCGTTCATCTCGCGCTGGAACGTTTTAAGCATGATACGCTCCATGACATCAATTTCTTCTGGATTCTCCCAAGTTCGCATCTCAAATTTGTTCAACTGTTCGTTGACAGAATTTCGATATCTTTCGTATTCACCATGACGACCAGTTTTCTTCATTGCCATGGCAATCGAAAGAGCTGCTAAATTGCCTCCAAAGCCGGTCCTTAGTTTCAATTCCGGCAAATAACGCCCATTGTTGACGGCCTGCACCAATAACTCCAGGGCACGTTGATAGTTTCCCCTCCGATATTCAAAGGTTCCAAGCGTGAGAAAGGCCTGCTGATGCTGAAAATCCTGACTCTTAAACTCGGCGAAAACCCAGTTTTCACCCTTAGCCATCGGATGGTCCATATTAGCTCGTCTCCAAGTCACGTTCTGTGCATCAAACTCCGCCGAACCGTTTGCTTGCTGGGCCTCCGTGGCATTGGCAAAACGTAACGGCAGACTTAACAACGGCTTGCCAACATTCGTTTCGCCACGAGCGTGTTTTGAAATGGCTTCAGCACTTAGAATCTCAGACCAAATCGTAACGTCAGTGATGCCGGCAGTGATGCCCTTGCCGTGGAATTCATTGTCTCCGATGCGCAGACGTTTTGGATCGAATATCAATGGGCTTTTGTATTGAGTTGGCGCAGTACTCGGTTTGCCATCAAGGTAAAGCATAGCTTCCTTCTTTTTGGCGTCATAAGTCATGGCCACATGATGCCATTGACGGTCGAACGGGTATGAAATGTCCATCAGGATTTTTTCATTGGTTGCCGTGTTCTGAAACTCACCTCGAACAATCCCAACACCACCTTTGTGCAGGAGGCCTCCGGACCCTCCGAGAGTCGCCAAAGAAAACCCAGATTCCGCAAATGAACCACCGTTCGATATAATATGGTTCATCCCAAATTTTTGCTGTGTGTTGATAAAACATTCCAAAGTGAAGCCATTTCTTAACTGATCCGGTGTGGGCTGTACTTTCGGTTTTACGTAGGAAGCCGGTTGAAGAAAAGAGCCGTCCAGAATGGCCTCGAACTTCGGGTTCGCCCTGAGGCGTTGATCCAACTTGTCCAGAATCGGCTTCTCCGATTTGAACAACACCGCTTGGCGGGTCAACTCGAGCATTTCATCGGGATTGGCCTCATTGTCCATATCGGGAAGGGCAAAATCGGTTTTTTTGCCTGTCGCCAAACGGGTGTGGTATCTCTGCCGTACGGTGAGTTGGTCCATGCTCGCTCGGATTTCAAATGAAAAACCGGTCGTCTTAAGCCCATTCACCACCTTGATTACCACGATGTTCAATCCCTCCCGCAACCGCACGAGAACCACATCCTCTCCTGTCCAAGACAATCCCCTCAGTCCAGAGAAAACATGCACCAGTTGTCCATTCACCCAAGCCTTCATGCCATCATCAGAATCAAAGACAATCTCATAACCGCCGGCCTCCTCAACGAAAAATGTTTTGGCAACATAAAACAAACAATTTTCCGGGGCATCAACATACCTGTCTCCTGGATTGATATTCACTCCGGATGGTTGAAATTCCTGAAGTGCCTCCCACGTTTTTCCCTCCTCCAGTTCCAAGGTTTCCTGATTCATGTGTTCGGAATCCAAGCCTGCTTCAAGATCTGCAATAGAATAATGGCCGGAGTATTGCCAAACATCTTCCTTCCATCCCATGGCCACGTCGGGGCTGTAGGAGGAGTCATCCTCCGTCGATTCCGTTTTTTGTTCCAAGCGATCCAGATCCGCCTCCGCCAAGGCGTAATGCCCCAAGTTAAGATTCGCCCTGAACAGGATCTGAACTTCCAACGAGCCCAGCGGGGCGATGGCAGCTGCCTGATCCAGATGAAACTTCACGGCGGACCATCGGTTGCCACCTGAAGCGTTTCTGGCCTCCGCCAGATGCCAATCCCGATCCAAGGTTTTCCCGTTGTATTGATAGATCGCAGGAAGGGAGGCAAGTTCGGGCGGGGCATTGGTTGAACTGTCTGTGAACGGAACGATCCTACCATCCTCGATAGCCCGGTTGGAGAGGGCCTCAGCGATGGCTTCGGTGGTCTCCGGTGTCATCGCCACCCCCGGCAGGTAATCGGAACCCATAGGATTGGGGATTTCGTAGAGGCGAATTTCCCCTTGGCGGGATGCGGTCACGAAGGCATTACCCCGCTGATTCCACCCAGCCATGGCCAAGCGACCTTGAAGGTTCAGATCAGAGGTGATCAATTGACCGCTTGCCACTTCCCAAAGCCCAAGGTTGCTATGCCGCTGCCGAATCTCTTTCCAAGAACCAAGGCCCTTGTCGGCTACCAACAACAGCGTCCCATCCTGGCTGAATTCCAGAGATTCGATGCCACCAGCAAATTGACTCGGTTTCGACTCCCAGACCTTGGCCAAGCGATCCATGTCATGCACCTCGACCCCACCGCCGTTGGCCAAGGCGAAGTATTTGGCATTGGAGGAAAGAGCAAATCGATTGATCTTGCCGCGCTTTTTTGGGGTGGCATAAATCAGTGTCTTGCTTTTTTCATCCAGCACTTGCATATAACTCACCTCCTTTTGGCTCCCAAAATAGTCAAGCGAGTTAACGATGATATTTCCTCTACGCTCATCCCGATAGCTCCAGATGATGCCGCCCTCCTCCTTCCCCCTGCCATCGACCACCACGTTTTCACTCTTCGTTTTCCAGTCCCAGATTATATAGAGTGGTCTTGGTCTGCCCTGAAAAACCATCATACCAATGTCAGTTCCACCTAGATGATGGTAATTGGCCAATAAACCGGTGAACTCTCTTGATGCGACTTCCTTGCCGTCGCTCAAGTCAAACACTGTAATCTTGGCACCCGAACCTTGGCGACCTGTTCTGCTGTCACCAAAAAATCGGTTTTCCATGCTGCCGCCGACAATCAGATTTTTGCCATCACCCGTAAACATCGGCCAAAGAGGGGAAGGAAATGCCGACTGACGCTTAAGGAGCACCTTCCCAGTCGCCAATTCGGCGGCGTGGTAGGTTCTTGTCTTTTGTTCCAGAAACGCAAAGACGGTTCCCTGCTCGTTCATGGGTGGTGTCCAGGTTTGGCGGAAAATTGGTCCATCGACGGAGTAAACGGTCTGCTTGTCACCAGTGGGCAAATCAACTATGTAAACATGGTTGTCCTGACGCGCCCTGTCGTTGCCTTTGTTAGTAACAACGACGGCCTTGGTGCCCCCCGGCATGAGGCGGACAAAACCGATCGGCTCCTCTATGTTTAACAAATAGCGAAGTTTAACGACATTATCTAGCTTGCCTTTGAAGAGAGACTGGTAGCCGGACTGAATTTCTGGGTCTTTTTCGGCCAAACGTATAGCGTCGGCATACCAGACCAGCGCACCCAAGTGGTCGTCCTCTGCGTCCATGGCCTCTCCAGTGGCAATACTGCGCTTGGCCAGGTTGATGATCTGGCGGTCAGCCTCGTCTCGGCTTTTTTGCGCTTCGATCATGGCAAAAACGGCGGTGATGGCGAGTATCGTCACGCCTACGCAGGCGAACTTGAAGATGGTGGCACTCCGGGCGCGGGCCTTGGCCAAGGCCTTGGCTTGGGCGACTTCGCGTTGGCGAGCTTCCTCTCGTTCGCGTTCCTCTCGGTTGGCTTCCTCTTGGGACTGGTCGAGGAAAGCCATGGCACTGTCGAAGCCGGGGTAGTAGCGGTCGGCCCAGGTTTTGTTCGGACGGTTTTCCTCGCGCCACGATAGGGAGATCTGCAAATCAGGCTCACGGTACAAACCGGCTTTATCCTCGTGATACAGCGTGGCGGTGTCAGCCAAGCGCCGGTAAATCTTGGCGGATTGTGCCTCTTCATCGACCCAGTTGCGCAGGCTACGCCAAGCGCGCATCAGGCTTTCGTGGGAGATGTCGATGACGGTTTTTATTTTAATCTTCACCTCGCCGGCCGGCATGAGAAAGGTGCAGCCGGTCTTGCGGAAGGCGTCGAGCACCTCGCGCAGGTGCGATTCTTCGCCGCCGCAGATTTCGTGCAGTTCCGCCAACTGCATCGGGCGGCGGATTCCCCGGTTGGCATCGACCTTCTCAGTAAGGGCCTTGAACAGTTTCTCGGCGATACGTTTGTGTTCGTCATCCGGCAGGGCGCTATACACCTCGTCGGCGTGGCGGCTGAGGGCCTCGCCCATGCCGCCAGTGGCCTGGTAATGCTCGAGGTCAAGTGCACCGTCGCCACCGCGTTCCTCAAACAGATCCCATGTGCGCATGAGGGCATGCTGGAGGATGGGTAATTGGTCAGGGTCGTCGCCTATGTCGTTGAGAAGACGTAACAAAAGACGATCGGTGATTTCGCCGCCAGCCACCTTGACTGGGCCAACGATGGCCTCCTTTCGTTGATCGCGGTTCAGACGTGGGATGAGGAATTCGCCTTCATTGACGGTGTCTGCAAGACGAGGGAACTGACTGCACTCGCCGAGGAAGTCGGAGCGCATGGTGATGATGACGTACAGCGGCAGATCGGCCTGCGCACTGGCTTCGAGCAGTAGATTGACAAAGAAGGCGGCCTGCTCGTCGGTGGCGTCGTCGCTGCGGCGAAAGCGGAAGATCTCCTCAAACTGGTCGACCACGAGCAGAAAGTTTGTGCCCTCGGGCAGTTCGCTCTGGCGCATGGCCTCGACGAGGCCCAGCCCGCTGCGAGTGAGAGTCGCCCGTACCTGGGAGGAGATGTCCTCCACGTCCGGATCGTACAAGTCGGCCTCGACGATGGCGTTGGCCAGATTGGTAAGTGGATCGCCTCCCGGCCGCATGACAGTGGTTTCCCAACTGGAGCCGGCGCCAGCCATAGTGCCACTGAGTAACTCCGGCATGAGGCCGGCGCGGACGAGGGAGGATTTGCCGCTGCCGGAAGTGCCGACGACGGCGACGAACCGGTTTTTGCGCAGGCGCGTGGTCAGCTCAGTGGTCTGTTGATCTCGACCAAAAAAGAGGTGGTTATCGCCAAATTCAAAAGGTCGCAGACCAGGGAACGGGTTTCTAACTTCGTCGTTTATCATGGATGACTATAAATTATTTTTTGATGGTTGCGGTGAATGCCCCGAGCATGGCCGGGTTGAAAGCATCGCCATCCTGCACTAAAACCTCGGCGGAGTGGGTGCGGTAGCGTTGTTTCCGCCTATCCATCGGCGGAGCGAGGTAAACAGTCTTGGCAACAAACGGCTTGGTTCGGCCATAGCCGGGAGCCTTCATCAGGTTCATGAGTTTCATGTCCACCCAGGCGCGGTCGCAATTGCCGTAGTAGATCAGCACGGCGTCGCAGTGGATCATTTTTTCGTTGTGAGCCTGCTTGATGTCGGCCTCGTCTCCGTCGAACGACGGCACCAACACTTCCAGCCCCTGATCGAAGAGATAATCCTCTAGCGGCGCAACGGTTTCATCGTCTTTCTGGTCGAAAATGAGATACACGCTGGAAGGTCCGTCGGCGCTTGGCCCCGTGTCGGCCGGAGTCTCTGCCGGCTTGGCCTTGTGTTTGAGTTTCTCGACGACGTAGTCGCGGAAGTTGTCGAGGCTGTCCTCCATCAGCTCCGCGCCCGCATGGGCAGCTGGGTTTTCCTGTAGCTCAGTGATGAATTGTTGCTGCCGTTCGTCGTCAGTGATCAGTGGCCTTGGCATCCAGATGAAACGCTGAAAGTCCTGCTTGGACTGCACCTGTTCGGAGGCCATGTCATTTTGAATCTTGGCCATCGAGTGGGCAGCGTCCTCCGGTATGATACCGTACTTTTGGCCAACGAGATGCACCGAGCAGTCCGCTTGGCCAAGCATCTCGCGAATGGACTCCTCCAGTTCCGCGCCGGAAGTCGGGAGCGGGCGATCGGGCAGAACGTGGTGACCTCGATCGATCAATTCGCGGTAAAGTTTCTCACGACCGGACTGGATGTCGGAGGTAACCGCCGCGAGGAAGATCGTGCGGCCGGTCTTGGTGAGCGGCTCGGTCTGTTCCGGCGCGGCACCGCTACGCATGTTTTTGAGGATTTTAGCGATCTCCGAGGCGAGGTCATAAATGCGGGAAAAATAATTCTGCTTCGCACGTGGCCCAAATGCCTCGTCGAACTCTACAATCCGACCGGTTTCCTGATCCTGCTCAAAAAAATCGAAGCCGAGGATTGCATCAAAAATCGCCGGCAGATGCTCGGCCGCGTCCTCCGCATCGAACGGCGTTTTGACCACCTTGATGATCCGCGACTTGTCACCGACACGCACACCGGTCCCGTCCTCAGCAGCTTTGTAAAACTCATTAAGCTCCCGGTTGCACCATTCCGACTTGACGTACCTCGGGGAGAGGATCGAGATCATGACCTGAGCGCTCTTGAACTCGTTGACGATCTTGTCGTCGTAAATGTCGCTGCCGGAGAGCTTTTGGTCGCGCCATATCGTGGGAGATTCGCCGAGCAACTGGCTCAGCTTGACCTGAAGCACACGGTGAAACTTGGTAATCCAGCCCTTTTGATCCTCATCGAGGGACTCGTCGTCCAGATGCGCGTAACTGATGAAAATGTCGTTCATGGCCTAAATTATAGTGCTGACAAAAGTTTGTTGCGGTATCCTCGAAAAGATCGGCGATCATTTCAAGCCGCAAAATGATAAAAACGGGGCTTTTCGGTTACGGCCCGCCGAGCAAATCCAGCGCGGCGGCGGTGGTCGCGGTGACACCGGTGCGCAGGCTTGGCTCAATGTCCGGTGCGTAGGTGCTGGAGTGAACCATCGGCAGCGGCTTGCCGACGGCGCGGAAGCGCTTGATCAGGTCGCTCGATACCGTGCCCAGCGCGAACATGAAGATCGGCACCTTGTGCTTCGTGCGCCCGTACATCCCGAAGTCCTCGCCACCCATGGTGGGTTGCCTCTTGATCAAGGCTCCCTTGCCTAGCCAAACGGCGAACGTGTCAGTCACGCGCTTGGCCAAGGCCGGGTCGTTATAGGCTGACGGGGTGAACTCGTCCTTCACGGTCACGATCGGCATTTGTTCCTTGGCCAAGCCGGCGGCCTGTGCGGTGCCAAGGCAGATGCGCTTGATCGAGGCGATGATCTGGTTGCGAACGGCATCCGTGTACGAGCGGATGGTGAGTTGCAGCTTCACCTCGTTGGGGATGATGTTGTGCTTGGTGCCGCCGTGGATGGAGCCGACAGTAACGACGGCCGGTTCGCGCGGATGCACCTCGCGGCTGACAATCGTCTGCAATGCGATGACGATCTGCGACGCGAGCACAACGGGGTCTTTCGCCGCCTGCGGCTGCGAGCCGTGACCGCCCTGGCCGCGCACGGTGATGTCGACCGAGTCGACGTTGGCGTACACATAGCCGGAGTTGTGGCCGATCGTCCCGGCCGGCTGGTCGGACGCCACGTGCAGACCGATGCAGTAGTCCGGCACCGGGAACCGCTCGTAGAGGCCGTCGGCCAGCATCGCGCGCGCCCCAGCGCCCCGTTCCTCCGCCGGCTGGCCGATCATCACCAGTGTGCCGCTCCATGCGTCCCGCAGTTGGCCCAGCAACCGCGCCGTGCCGACGAAGCTCGTCATGTGCACGTCGTGTCCGCAGGCGTGCATGGTGTAAACGGTGTTGCCCTGGTCGTCGGTCATCTGTTTCTTGCTGGCGTGCGGCAGGCCGGTTTCCTCTCGCACCGGCAGACCATCCATGTCGGCGCGGATGAGCAGTGTTGGACCATCACCGTTCCTGAGCACGCCGACGAGGCCGTGCCCACCGACGCCAGTGGTGACAATCAACCCGGCGTCACGCAGCTCGGCGGCCATGCGCCTGGCCGTCTCGGCCTCCATGAAGGACAATTCCGGGTTGGCATGAAAATGTTTGTAGAGGGAAACAAGTGACGGCAGCTCGGTGGCGACGCGCTTGGCCACGCGATCCTGAACCGGGTCGGCCGCCTGGCCAAGCGCGTGGCCAAGGCCAAGCGCAATAATGCAGGCGAATGTATTGGCTTTCATCGTTGGAATGAACGGCCGGGAGCATCCGGCCAAGCGCCGGGCCAGGCAAGGCCAAAGCAGCGCTCGACTATTTGGTTTTTCACAGCGAGGCTCGGTCTCGGTTGTTCGCACAAATCATGAAACGACTGTTTATCTTAATTTTGATCTCGTCAGCCGCCTGGGCCAAGCCGCTGGCCGATGAACGCCCGAACTTCATCCTCTGCATGGCCGACGACCAGGGTTGGGGTGACACCGGTTACAACGGTCACCCTGTACTCAAGACGCCGATAATGGATGAGATGGCGCGAACCGGGCTGCGGTTCAACCGGTTTTATGCGGCGGCGGCCGTCTGTTCGCCCACCCGCGGCAGCGTGATGACCGGTCGGCATCCCAATCGGTTCGGCTGTTTTTCATGGGGGCACACGCTACGGCCGCAGGAGATCACCATCGCTGAGGCGCTGAAAATGGCCGGTTATACAACCGGCCATTTCGGAAAGTGGCATATCGGCTCCGTTCGATCGGACGGCGCGGCCAGCCCGGGCAACAGCGGTTTCGACGAATGGTTTTCGAGCCCGAATTTTTACGAGAACAATCCGCTCCTCAGCCACAATGGCAGGGTGATCGAGACAAAGGGCGAAAGCTCCGATGTCACCGCAGGGCTAGCACTGGACTGGATCGGCAAAGTTGCCAGGAGCGACCAGCCGTTCCTTGCGGTAGTTTGGTTCGGCAACCCGCACAGTCCGCATGTGTCGGTCGATAAATTCAAAAAAATGTACGGTGACCAGCCGGACGGCGTGGCGCATTTTTACGGGGAGATCACCGCGATGGACGCCGCGCTTGGCCGGCTGCGCAGCGGCATCCGCAAGCTGGGCATCGCCGACAACACGGTGCTGTGGTACTGCAGCGACAACGGCTCGTTGCCCAAGGGTTCAAGCGGCGGTCTCCGTGCCCGGAAGGGCAGTTTGTACGAGGGCGGCATCCGGGTGCCGGCGATCATCGAGTGGCCAATGCAGATCAAGGCCAATCGTATCACGAACATCAACGCCAACACATCCGACATCTATCCGACGCTCCTCGAGCTGGCCGGAGTGGCGTTGCCGAAAAATCAACCGCGGCTTGATGGCATCAGCCTGGCCCCACTGTTTCGCGGTGAAAAACAAATTCGCAAACAGTCTATGGGATTCTGGACATACCATAGCCGCGGTCACGGCCGGAGAAGCCGCGCCATGCTTGAGGCGCTGCGACAGGAACAAGTCACCGGCAAACAACAACCAGCCGCACCCGAGGGAGAAATAGGAAAACATCACCCGCATGACACCGTACCCGGCCACGCCGCCTGGATTGAAGGTGACTACAAGCTGCACCGTGTGCCGGTGAAGAAAAACGCCGGCGAATTCAATTACGAGTTGTATCATCTGGACAAGGATCCCAGCGAGGTGAACAACCTGCTCAAGGACGAGACGCACTTCGCCAATCAGTTCGGCCGGATGAAGGCCGATCTCGCCACTTGGCAGCAGTCGGTCATCAAAAGTCTAAATGGGGAAGACTACCGCTGAGCTCAAACAAAGCTCTTGGCCAAACCGTGAGTCGTAAGAAGCTATTGCCACCGGGCGAGTCGTTGCTACACCCGATCACCTCCGCAGTCGAGCCGATCGACCTGGCCGAACTGTTTCCGTTGGAGCAACCGCTGGAACTGGAGCTGGGTTGCGGCGACGGATCGTTCACACTGCAGTATGCCCTGGCCAATCCGGACCGGAACATTGTCGCGCTGGAGCGACTGCTTGGCCGCATCACCAAGCTGGATCGCAAGGGGCATCGGGCCGGGCTCAAGAATTTGCGATTGCTGCGGGCCGAGGCGGCGTATGTGCTGGAGTATCTGCTGCCGCCGGAGTTGCTGGACGTGATTCACGTATACTTTCCCGACCCGTGGCCGAAAAAGCGGCACCACAAAAACCGGCTCATCAGCAAGCCGTTCCCGCCCTTGGTCAAACGACTGCTTCGGGAGGGTGGTATCGTCTACCTGCGCACGGACAACGTCGAATATTTTGAACAGATGATCGAGGTGTTTGGCGGCGCCGAGGGGTTTGAGCCGGTTGAGACACCGGAACCGATGAAGCAACTCGTCACTGACTTCGAACAGGAATTCAACGCGCAGGGTATCGCAACCCAATACGCCGCCCACCGGAAAATCGGCGGGTGAATTAAACACAGATCGGCACAGTAGCGAACAAGCCCAACGGCTCACCGCTCACTGCTCATTTTTGCGTTGGCTGGAACTCCAGGCGGGTGATGGAGCCAGGCTTGAAGGTGGCGCTGCCGAAGCCAGGGTTATGCGCCTCAACACCTGCGGCAGACCAGCGGTTCAGCATAAAGGTAAGCCGACTACCATCGCTGAAGTGGGCGCGCACGCGGTGCTCGATCCCTATGTCGGCGGGTGCCCCGCTCGTCGCCGGCTCGATCTGCTTGACGCGGTCGAGCGGCACGGGGAAGCCGCCCTCGGCAGTGGTGACGTTGAGCTTGTCGCCATCGACGCCGTCGACGCGGCCTTGCATGCGGTCGTTGTTGATGAGCTTGACGAGGTCATCCTTCGCGCCGAGGGGATGGGTTGGCGGCCCCTTGAACCGGCCGTCCCATTCCTCGACCCGCAGGTTGCTGATGCGCACGGCACCCCGGCCCTGGTGCACGATGCGCACGCCGGTGCCCTGGCCGGCGAAGCCACGGGAGTCGGTCCATTTGCGAATCACTTTGCCGTCGATCGCCACCGCGACCATGCGCTGCCGCTTGCTGGCAAAAAACTCGATGCGCGCCTTCGGCTTCTTCCGAAAATCGGGCACAGTCGCCTGGCCGAGGTAGGTCAGCGGCTCGTGTTTCTTGACCGGCAACAGGTTCACGGAGTAGCTGTTAATCTGCACGCTGTAGAAGCCGCCGAAGTCCGGCTCGTTCTCCTTCGTGGAGAGGCTGATCGGCTGGAGCGAGTCGGTGTACAGCGCGAAGGCCAAGTGCATCGAGCCGCTCCACTCGAGGTTGAACGAGAGATGCGAACTGTCCGGAAGGCCCAGGTCGCGGGCGATCGAGGCAGCCGCCTTGGCGTGGAAGCCGCCGTTGTGGTATCGCCATGTGCCGGACTCGCCGATGGTCTCGTTATTGATCTTGCCGTGCGTCCAGCCGTCGTCATTTTCCGGCCCTTGGAAGAGCGTCTTCAGCCCCTTGGGCAGCGGAGCGATCTTGCGCACAGCGTTGCGCCGCAGCTGCAACCGCCCGGCGTGCCAGGTGTCTAACAGGAAATGCCCGTCCGTGGCCCCAGCGAGGTTACCGCGGAAATAGTCGCCGTTGACAAGCAGCACCTCACAAAGGTTCCCAGCGCCGAGTTGGCCAACGGCCGCGCCGTCCAGCGTGATCCCGGTGAGTTGTGAAGTGTTGAATCGCAGCGGGGCCGATGCGTCGGCATGATGCCACGTCACACCGCCCGCCTGGTCGTACGCAGCCATTGTGCCCCGGAGCCAGTCGCCATTTCGAAAGTGGAGGGTGGATTTGTTTTCGTCCGCCTGGCAAAGCGCGGCAGTTGCGGCCAAAACAAAAACCGCGAACGAACGCGAAGGGACACGAATGGAGAGGCTTCCTATCCCAGCGGGAGAGGGTTGGGGAGAGGGAGAGCGCATGGCCAAGCGGGATCGCGCTTGGCCAAGCGGAAGTTGTTTCGGCGCGTCAATCATCCCAGGGCCAGAGTGCGTCGGCACCGCCGGTGTTGGTCGCGCTGGTTTTTTGTGAGGCGCCAAGGTTGAACTGCACCCGGCGGATGTGCCGTGCGTCGAACGCCACGGGGCCGAAGTTGCGGCTGCCGCCGGTGAGGGTGCCGCCTTCCCATTGCTTGAGGTCGAATGATACCGCCGCGCCTCCGGCGAAGTGGGCGCGGACCTCCCACGGCCGCTTGACCCCTGGCTTGGCTTCCGGCCTGGTGAGAGCCACGCGCGTGATGCGCTCGAGCGGGATGGCAAGGTCCGTGCCAAGCGAGTTGATCACGATCGTGCGGCCATCCATCGACTTGAGTTTGCCTGGCACCTCGTCGCGATTCTTGAGGAAGACCATATCCTCGGCGTGGTCGCTGGCGTCGAACTGGACCGGGTCAGAGTGGCCGTCCCACGCCGACACACGCAGGTGGCTCACGCGCACAATCGGGCCGTTCAACTGGGAGAAAAAGGCCATGCCCGAGCCGGTGGCCGCGAAGCCGTTTGTGTCGCGCCATTTACGGACGAGCTTGCGATCGATGTACAGCTCCATCTCGGCCTTCTCCTTGTTGATGCGAATCTCAACAGACACGCGATTCTTCGTCTGCATCTCAGGGATCTGGCCTTGGCCGAGGTTGCGAACGCCAGCGCCGCTCTGGACGCGCTGCAGGCTCACGTAGCCGCGGCTGATGTAAAACATGTACGAGTTACTGCGGTAATCGAACCGGTCAAGCGCCTTGGTGTACACCGGCACGATCAGGCTGAAAGTGCCATTCCATTGCAGGTCGAACTCGATGCGGGACGACCCCTTCAACCCGAAGTCGCGTCCAAGGACGCCGACGCCCTCGGAGATGAACACGCCGTCACGGTACTTCCACGCCTTGGGATCCCGACCCAGTTTCCAGCCTTCGATGGTGGTCGGCCCCTCGTACAGGATGCGGAAACCGGGCGAGAGGAACGCCAGCGACTGCAGCACGTCTCGCGGAGCGGACAATTGCCCGTTGAACCAAGTGGAGAACTGGACGCGCTGTTCGTCGAGCGAGATGAGATTGCCGAGCACTTCGTCGCCGTTGTGAAAGCGGATGTGAACCGACGGCTCGCGCTGGCGCTCGACCGGGCGTGCCCCCTCGAACCGAATCCACGCCATGTTGTCCGGCCGGAAATCGACCGGCTGGGCGAGATCACCGCGCGCCCAGCGCACTCCGGTGTCGAGCCGAACCTGCTGCAGTTTTCCGTGGAGCATCGAGCCGTCTAGGAAGCGCACGAGGTCATCCCGATCAGCCGCTTGGCCAAGCACCTGACCCAAGCCAAACACAACCACAGCTAGGCCAAGCGCCCAGCGGAAGCATCGCATTGGCTCGGCAGGGTTATCGCTCATAGATCGGGAGGAAACGGTAGTTCAATGCGAGCGACAGCAGCGACGCGGAGGTGGCGAACGTGGTGCCGAACTGGCCGCTCCAGCTTCCGTCCTCGTTCTGGTTCTGCTTGAGCTTGGCTATGTTCTTGCGGTTCCACTTGGCCCACTCCGCCGGCGAAGCGTGGAAGAAAGCCTGCGCGCCATAGTACAAATAGTAGTTCCGGTAGCTCGACGTCTCGGGGGCCTTGCGAAGGTAGCCGAACGCCTTGCGGAAGGTCGCACTGTCCTTCTCCTTAGCCAGTGCAAACACCAGCGTGCCGATGGCAGAACGGGCTGCGTTGGGACCGCGGTTGGATGTGTAGCCGAATCCGCCCTCCGGTGTCTGGCACGACTTGAAATATTTCAGCCCGGTCTGGATGGCCGACTCCGGCACAGCCAAGCCGGCATTGCGTGCGGCGAACAGGGCGACCATCTGCGCGCCGCTGACGGTGGTGTCGGCGTCGGTGCTATCGGGCGAGTAGCGCCAGCCGCCACGCGGGTTTTTTTTCTGCGAGTTGATGATCAGGCCGACTGCCTTCTCGAGCGCCGGGCCAAGCCGGTCGTCCTCCACCGCACCGTACGCCTCGGCCAGTGCCAGCGCGGCGAATCCGTGGTTGTACATCGTCGTGCCAATATACCCGGTGGTCTTGTTTTGCCGGCTGAGAATGAAGTTGATGCCGCGCTTGATCGGCTGGCTGTACGGGCCGTGGACCGGGTCGTCGCCGTGTGCGAGCATCGCCACCATCGCCAGCCCGACCACCGCGGGCGAGGTGCCGTACGGCTTGTCCTTGAAGTTGCCGGCCGTGAGCTGGGACTGCATGAGGTACTGCAGCCCTCTAGAGTACATGCGCTCGATCTCCCGCGGCAACAGGTCGCTCGACTCCTCGAACAGCTTTTGTGCCCGGGCGGGCATGACCGCCGCAAGGCACATTACGATGAGCAGCCCCAGCTGCGTTCGCCGCCTCACTTGCGTCCCCCCTCCAACGTCTCCACCGCCTTGAAATAATCCTGCAACGCCTCGCGGAATTCCTCCGGCAACCGCGTCGCCGCGCCGCTGCCGCGGCTGACGGTGCGCCCGCCCGCCTCGCGCCCCACGGCGTCGCCGACCAGCGACGAGGCCGCCTGCTGGGTCGTCCCGCCGGCCTGGCTGCCGCCGGCATTCTGGCTTTGCTGCATGCCCTGGCCCATCTGCTCCTTCATTGCCATCATCGCCATCATGAACGCCATCTCCTGCTGGGCCTGCGACTGGCCCTGCTGGCCGCTATCGCGCTTGACCTCCTCGTTGATGAGGTTGATGACGTCCGACATGGCCCGGATGGTGCCGGTCTGCGCCTCGAAGGTCACCTCGTCAGTCTGCGGCTTGTCGAGCAGGTTGTCGGTGATCTCCATCGAGTCGAAGGTCTCCTGCAGCGGGTCGAGCATGGCCGGCTCGGTGGTCTCGAACTGCATGCGATTCAGCTCGAGCATCGAGTCGGCGTGCATCTCCATCACCCGCTCGATCCCCTTCGTGTAAAGATCCGCCTCGCCCTTTTGCTGCTCGAGCAGGACGGTCTGTTGCCGGTGCTGCAACTCGCTCTCCCGCAGGCGCAGCATGGAGAAGAGCAGCTTCATCAGGTCGTTCATTTTTTGTTCACCACCCTGGCCACTGCCCTGGCCGCCGCCCTCGGAATCCTCCTTGGGTGGCTCGAGTTTCTTGGCCCACTCCTCGAACCGGCCGGACCAGTTTCCGAGGTTGCGGATGGCCAGCATCGAGATGTTGGCCGCGATCTGCTGCTCGATCTCCTCCAGCGCCTCGCCGGTTTTCTCCGTCTCCATCTCGCGGCTGACCTCGCCGTACTGGCCCTTGCCGGTGCGCTCGTAAAAGCGGCTGATCTCCCCCTGCAATTCGACCGCCCTCTCATGCGTACGTCCCTGCGACTTGGTAAGCCGGGTGTTGGCGCGGGTGTGGCGCTCCGGCAGATCGTCCGGCGTCAGGCCGATGGTTTCCTGGATGTTGTCCCTGATTTTTTTGCGCAACGCCAATTCCTCCTTGCTGATTTTGCGCAGCCGCTGGGCCAAGGTCAGTGCCTGCAGGTTGTCGAGGTCATTGTTGACCTTGTCCTGCAGGTCGGCCAGCTCGTCGAGTGCCTCCTCCTCGTTCTCGAGGGCCTCGGCGAGGTTCTCCTTTTTCTCCTGCGGGTCGGTGCTCTGCTGCGCTTGGCCAAGCTTGGACTCGGCCTGCTTCATCTGTTGGTCGGCCAGTTCGTTCATCTGCTGCAAATTCTGCGCCCAGTCGCGCAGCGTCTGCTCGTCGAAGGCCGGGTTGCGCATCGCCTCCATCAACGCCTTTGCCCCCTCCTCGGCCAGTTCCTTAAGCGCCTCGGCGTTGTCGCGCTGCTCGTCGGCGGTCTTTTCAATCTTCTCGTTCGTCTTGCGCTTGGCCAGGGTGTCGTCGTCGGCCTTGGCCAGTTCGCGGGTCTCCTCGGCGATGTCCTCCTCAGTGCGCGACACCTCCTCTAGGTTCTCAAGGATGTCCTCCAGTTTTTGGCGCACCATCTCGGCGTGGTCCTCGGTGCCGAGGATGTGCAGCCGGTACGGCATCGTGCGGCTTGGTTCGCGCCCTGGCAGGTGGTCCGTCGCCCAGACGGCCAGCTCAACAGTGGTGTCCTTTCCGATCCCAAGCACAGCCGGGCTGAAGTGGAAGCCGGTCTCGAACTCGGTTTCCTGAGTGCCGTTGGCCAAGGCGGTCAGCGTGCCTGCGGTTTGCGGCGGCGACTCCTCCGCTTGGCCAAGCGCACGCCACTCGACGCCGGCTTCCTTCACACCGAAGTCGTCGCGAACGGTGGCGTTCAGCTCGAGTACCTCGGTCTCAAGAATGGCCAGGTCGCGGCCCAGCGTGCCGAGGTCGGGCCGGGGTGCGCCGTCGTCGGTCGCCTCGACGTTCAACTGCCACGCCGCCGCACCGGCGAGATCGTGCTCGTCCCGCCACGTGAAGGCAAAATGCACCGCGCCACCCACCTCGTGCGTCGGGCTGGAAAAATGCTCATTGCGGATGCTCATCGGCTGGGGCACCTCGTCGATCGCCACCTGCGCCTCGTTGAGATCGCGAGAGACGCGGCCCCGGAACGACACCGTGCTGCCGCGCAACACCGGCAGGTAGGCCGCCTGCACCGTCTCGGTCTGCACCGGGTATTGCAGGTAATCCGGCAGCTCGATGCGGGCGTGCAACTCACGCATCGCCGGGCGCTGCACCGGGCGGATCGCGACCGGATGCCGCGCGTCGCCGACCTTCACCGTCAAGTCGCCCTCCTCGACCTGCCCGGGGATGGCGAAGCTGATATTCGTGCCGGTGATGTCGGCGCGGATCGGCTTGTTGTCGTTGAACCGGGCCGAGCCGGTGCCGGGCCGCCAAAACGAGCGGTATTCGACCGCACCCCCCACGTCGAACGGCTCGCCCCGCGCCACCACCTTTTCACCGGGGAAACCGGCGAGCTGCACAAGCGTGCGCCGCGGCTTGTCCGCCAACGGCAGGCCCCACCGCTGGAGCGCGTTCCAGCCGGCCTCCGGGATGAGCGCCCAGGCGACCGCCGCCACCCCGATCAACGCGGCGGCAACGATCGCCCGCCGCCGGGCCGGGCGCGGGTTGACCGTTTGCTTGAAATCCAGTTTCAGCGCCTCTCCAGCGACCTGCCCGATCGCCGCCCGGTAGAGGGACGGGGAGAAGATGGCCGGGCGCTTGGCCTCGTCGGCCAGTTCCACGATGCCGAGCAGCCGGTCGCCTAGCCGCCGGTACCGCCGCTGCACCAGCTTGGCCAAGGCGCGCGTGTCGCGCCGGCGAAACACCCAGCGGACAAGCCACCACACCACCGAGCCAAGCGTAATGGCGATGCCGGCGGCGAGCAGGCCCAGTCGCAGCCAGCCCGGGCTGTCCCACAGGCGGTCGGAGAAAAACAGGACGAGATACGAGCCGAACAACCCGGCGGCGGCGAGGCAGAGCGCCATCGTGGTCTCCACGCGCAAAAGCCGTCGCCGCACCACGGCGAATTGCTGCTGCAACGCGTCGGGAATGGCTTCGCGGGAATGTGTTTCCTTGTGGCTCATGCCGGCCGATTGACGGCCGCGAAGTGTAGCCGCCCCCCGCCCCGACGCAATGCGGAATTGCCCGCCCTCCCGGGCCGCACCGGGGCGTTTAAAGAACTTGATGTTTTATAAAACCGGGGCGAACTTACTCTCTCAACCGGAGCATGGCTTATGCCTGAACACAAAATCCACTGCCCGAGTTGCGACCAGCACCTCGCCGTGCCGGAGGAATTGGCCGGCCAAAAGATCGACTGCCCGGCCTGCAACCATCCGCTGACCATCCCCGACTTCGCACACACCTTCGACGAGCCGGAGGAGGAGCCGACCGGGGAGTCCCGGCAATCACCGGCACTGATCGCGGGCATCGTCGCCGGCGTGCTGCTCTTCGGCGGCTTGGGCGTGTACCTGCTGATGGGGCCGGGCGATTCCGCGGACGAACCGGAAGTCGCAACACGGCCCGCAACCCAAACAACCCTGCCCAACCCCGGGGACGAAAGGGCCGGATCAACTGGACAACAACCGGGGACGATACCCGAGATGGAATCGGATCCGAACGATCCGTTTGGCATAATGGCCGAGCACCGGAAAAACATTCTGGAGACGTTTGGGATGAAATTAGATCCGAACGATCCGTCTGGTCAGACAGTGCTCATTGAGACTCTTGAGTCGGAGGAAGAAGCGAGGGAGCGACTTGAAGAGCAAATCAAAGTGATCAAGCAACGCTTGGCCAAGGGCGAACCGCTTGATCAATACAACGAAGAAGGGCTAACCGAACTGATGATCGCGGTCGAGGCGAACGACGACGGCTTGGCGAAGCGGTTGTTAGAAAAGAAAGCCAACCCCAATGCCACTACCAAAGATAATTTTGGGCACACCGCGTTGCATCTTGCTGCTATGAATGAAAACAAGGAGCTTTTAGAACTGCTCATCGACAATGGGGCACAGGTCAACCAGACGAACAAAGTCGGATTCACCGCGTTGGATTCAATATTGCCATTCGGCGAGCCCATGCCGGAATCTGAAGGAGAATTGCCCGAACTAACGGAAGCCCAGAAAGCAACTGTCGCCTACCTTAAGAGCAAAGGGGGCAAAAGCATGACCCCCGAGCAACGGACTGAGCAAATCTATTCCATGATGGGAATTGATTATGAAAAAATGGTAAAACAACTCCAAAAGATTGAGCAGTATGGACTTGGACCTAATGACGATATTGAAGGATTTTCAAAAGAAATACAAAAAGCCTTCGAAATGACGATGCCAGGGATGATGCCGGGGATGTGGCCACCAGGCATGGGCATGAATCCAAACGACCCGTTCGGCATGGGCATGATGCCGGGGATGATGAATCCGTTTGGCATGGGGATGGATCCATTTGGGATGGGGATGATGGATCCGGAGGAGGAGATCAAGGCCATCAACGAGCGCTTGGCCAAGGGCCTGTCGCTCAACCGATACAACGAGTGGGGTCAGACCGAGTTGATGATCGCCGTGGAGGCGGACGACATCGACCTAGCCAGGCGGTTGCTGGAAAACAAGGCCCACCCCAACGCCACCTCGAAGGACGGCCAATTGGACACCGCCCTGCACCTCGCGGCCATGCAGGAGAACAAGGCGATGTGCGAGTTGCTCCTCGACAAAGGGGCGCGGGTAAACAAGAAAAACAAAATCGGCTTTACCCCGCTGGACGCCGCGCTGTATGCCAACGAGATGCCGGGCTTCGGCGGGGCGCCGCCGGAACCGTCGGCAGCCGGGCAGGCCACCGTCGCCCTCCTCAAGAGCAAGGGCGGCACAAGCATGACACCGGAGGAACGGGCGAAGGCCGATCCCGGCATGGGAGGCGGCATGATGCCGGGCATGATGCCGGGATTTCCGGGTGGGATGCCGGGATTTCCGGATCCGTTTATGCCGCCGGGGGGCAACCCCTTCGGCGTTCCCAACGGCAATCAACCGCCAAAACCCCAGCGGCCGTAACAAGGTCAGGCGCAGGGCGGGCCAAGGTGGCGACCGATGGGACGGGCGTTTTTGTCTGTTTTTCCATTCCGCAAGAGATACTCTTTTGCCGAAACAGCTGATGAAAGGGTCAAGGGCATTCACGCTGATCGAGCTGCTGGTGGTCATTGCGATCATCGCCATCCTGGCGTCGCTGCTGCTGCCAGCGTTGTCGCGGGCCAAATGGAAGGCGAAGCAGGTCTCCTGCATGAACAACCAAAAACAGATGGGGATCGGCAGCCAACTGTACGCGAATGAAGACCAGCGGGGCGCGCTCTCGGGCGTCGACTGGAACGGCCCCAACTTCAACGCCGCCTGTGACGATGACATGAACTGGCTGTTTCCAGCCTTCCTGCCCAACCTCAAGTCGGTGACCTGTCCCGACACGCAGAACTTCGTGCGCACCCGCGACCGGCGGGGACGCGACCTTGCCGTGCCGATCAACGACCGGCGCTACATCGAGCGACTCCACGGCCGGGCGGAAATCTACACCGACCTGCAACGGTTCGCCGCAGACCGAGGAGAGAAACCGGGCATTAGCTACGAGATTTTTGGCTGCATGAACTGGAACGGGATTCCCAACAAGCGCTACACGAGTGGGTTCCCGTACGTCGGGCCATCCGGCTGCCAGGGCATCCTGAAAACCGAGTCCGTGGTCAGCCGCTACGTTCACGCCAACACCGAGTTCGGACTGAAGGGGCACGTGACCGGCCCGTCCGAGATTTGGTTGATCAAGGAGGCTGATTATTCCTATCCCGGCGCAATGAATAATTACCCGGACGAGGGGGACAACCATGGCGCCGACGGCGAGAACGTGCTATTCGCCGACGCCCACGTGGAGTTCGTCAAGCGGGAAAACTACAACT
>JASMKO010000036.1 GCA_030749225.1 Verrucomicrobiota bacterium | reverse complement strand
TGGCAATCATGCAACCCACTTGCTGAACGCATTTTGTAAAAGTTTTCATCCTAATAGCCCACCGAAAGGCCCAACATAACGCGATTGACGTTATAGTCAATATTCCCCTTGTTGCTGTCGAATATCTCAAAATCGTATCTCAAACTCGATTTGAGCCACTGATTAAAGCTGTAGGAGAGCCCAGTGTTCATTCTGAGATATTGGTATTCCCTTCCATCGCCAGTTTCGTAGATATCCAATTCATAAGTAGTGCCGAAGTTGGCGCTGAGTTTGCCTGTCGTACCAATTTGTTGAGTAACCTCTAAAATAACAAAATCCGAGGTCATTGCGTATTCCGGGCTCTCAATCGAGACATTGCCCCCTCGCCTGTAAGTCAATGAGGCCGTTCTTTTCTCGGTAAAATCGTAATCCACCTCTGCTTCGAAAATAGGCAGGCTGTGCGAGTCCCCTCCGAATCCATTCGAAAGTAGATCAAACTGGCGGGTCTGATAACCCACCTGCACTCTGCCTTTCAATTTCTCAGAAAAATCGCCAACCGCAGAAATGTGGCCACCAAAAAAATCGGAGTCTGGCCGCTCCCCCATTCTTTCCAGGTTGGTTTCGACCATTGAAATACCATAAAAGAAACTGCCGTAGAGCTTGATCTTTGCAAAAGCCTGCCAACCGAAACCGATTGTGTTATTCCAGTTGGCAACATCAAACAAAGAGTACGGTATGCGGGTGCCAAAAACATCCTGATAGTAATAGTGAGGTTCGTCACTGTAATCGATTGCATTGTAAGAGGTAGCTGCATAAACGCTGGTTTTCGGGCTGAGGGTGTATTCAAAACGGTATTGATCATTGAACGACTTGCGCTCGATCAGAATGCTCCTGGTTTCCGGCGTGCCTTCGTCCAAATCAGTAAAATAAGATCTCTCACGGCCTTTCAACGAGGTATTGTCTAAACGAATCATGTCACCCCCAGTGAATGTGAACTTCCCCTCTTTTTGGTAGTTGATGCCGAAGGTTAGGGCATGATTGTCGCTGCCGAGTTCGTCGTGCTCTGCATACCACTGCTGACTCATGGTGTAGTCGAGTCCGATGTAGTTGCTGTCGAGGATGTTTTCGCCAAACTGCAGGCCGATGCCCGGCGAGAGGGTCGTCACCAAATCATCGATCTTTCCCTGCTCATCGCTCCGCAAAAAAACGTTGTCGTCATAACCCTCCGAAAGCGACACGTGGGGCAGAACCACGACCGGGCCAACGATGGGTGCCAGGATATCCTCCGGCTCAATGCCCTGCACTAACTCCGCTTGGCCAAGCGCCAGCACAACAGCAGCCAAGACGATAATTCCTCTCTGTTTTAAGCCTTGCAACGTGTTCTGCCGGGCCTGAATCCCGGCGGTTCCTCCCCGTGTGGGGCCGCCTTGGGTACGCTTTTTACCCGAAGAATGCAAAGCAATAACGGTCAGTGGTTTGGCTGTTTTTCTCCTTTCCGCCAAGTCAGCACATTCCTACTCTGCGGGCGTGGACGACCTGTTCCAAAACCCGATCGGCGCCGCCACCTGTTTTTGTGCGGTGTACGGCCAGCCAATCCGTCATTCCGGCTCGCCGGCGATGCACAATCCCGCCTTGGCCAAGCTGGGGCTGGACTGGCGCTACCTCGCGTTTGAGGTCAGCCCGGACGCGCTTGGCCAAGCGATCGAGGGCGCACGCGCAATGCACTTCGTCGGTATCAACCTCACCGTCCCACACAAGTTGCTCGCTATCGAGTTGGTCGATGTGCTCGACGAATCGGCAACAACCTGGGGAGCGGTGAACACAATTTGTTTCGAGGCAAAAAACGACTCAGGCGACTGGACTTCGCTTGGCCAACTGCCTAATCCGGCCACCGGCAAGATTCGCGCCAAGGGGCACAACACCGATGCCGACGCCATCGCTCTGGCGTTGCGGGAGGACCTAGGCCTGAGGCTGGGTGGGCAGCGGGTGTTGCTGCTCGGCGCAGGCGGCGCGGGCCGGGTGGCTGCGCTCAAGCTGGCCGCCGAGGGTGTCGCCGAGTTGCATCTAGTCAACCGCACTGTTGCCAAAGCCGAGCAATTGGCCGGTGAGATCGCCGAGCGCTTCCCACAAACCAAGGCCTTCGTCGGGTACCCCGAAAACACCGACGACAAAATCGATCTCCTGCTCAACGCCACATCGCTTGGCCTCAAACCTGAAGACGCGCTACCGCTCGATGAGTCGAAGTTCAGCCTGTCTAACGCGCCGGCGGTGTTCGATATGGTTTACCAACCGGCGGTCACGCCTCTACTGGCCAGAGCGAACAACGCCGACTGCCGAACTGCCAATGGACTGGGCATGTTGCTTTGGCAAGGGGCCAAGGCGCTGGAAATCTGGACCGGCCAACCGGCCCCCATCGATCTGATGCGTACCGCGCTCGAGTCGCACATTTACTGTGATGAGTGACGGCGATCTGACTTTCTGGACGAACGCTCCGTTCGTGTTTTGGAGCTTCGTGTTTTTTGTGTTTGGCGCCGTGGTCGGCAGTTTTCTCAACGTCTGCATTTATCGGATGCCTCGCGACTTGAGCTTGGCCAAGCCGGGATCGCAATGCCCCAACTGCAACTTCGCAATCCCGTGGCGGTTGAACATTCCGATCGTAAGCTGGCTTTGGTTGCGCGGGAAATGCCGGAAATGTGCCGTGGCCATCTCTCCTCGTTACCTCGGCGTCGAGTTGCTCACCGGGTTGGCATTTCTCGCGAGTTGGCTGGCGTTCGGCGATCAGACCACAACGGGACTGCTGCTGGCGACAACGTGGGGCTTCGTGCTCGCGGGGTTGATCGCAGCGACATTCATCGACTTCGAGCATTTCATCATCCCGGATCAAATCACGCTCGGCGGCGTGGCGGCGGGATTTCTCGTCTCGGCGGCCTTGCCGGCGCTGCATGGCGTCGCCAAGCCAACCGACTCGCTGATGGCGAGCGGGCTGGGGATTCTGGTCGGAGCGGGGTCGGTGTTCGCCGTGCTGCAACTTGGCAAGCTGTTATTTGGCAAGGTGCGGATGCCGCTTGGGAAAGGTGAGCCAGCGACGTTCACCGAATCGGCGCTGCACCTACCGGGCGAGGTCGTGCCGTACGAGGAAATCTTTTTTCGCAAGTCGGACACGATTCGCCTGCACGCCAAGCGGGTGGAGCTAATCGACCGCTGTTACACCGATCTCGATATCGCGCTCTCGCCCAAGCAGTTGACGATCGGTGATGAGTCATTCGACCCTGAGACGGTGCCGTTTCTCAAGGCGGAGACGGATGAGCTGGTGATCCCACGCGAAGCGATGGGATTCGGTGATGTAAAATTCATGGCAGCCATCGGGGCGTTCGTCGGCTGGCAAGGGGCGTTGTTTTCGCTAATGGCCAGCGCGGTGATTGGTGCATTGGTCGGCGTCGTGCTGATCGCGATTGGTCGGCGCGACTGGTCAGCGCGGCTGCCGTACGGACCTTACATCTCGCTGGCCGCAGTGATCTGGATTTTCTTCCGCGAGCCGATCTTGGCCGCCTGGCTCCCACCTGGCCCGTAGGCCAAGCCAGATCAGAGCAAGCGAGGCTGCAGTTCCTCCTTGGCCAAGGCTTCACCGATGCTTTCCACTCGGGCGCGGCGCTGCTCCATGATGTGCTTGTCGAGTGCCGGGTCGAACGCCACCGGGTAGTCGCCGTCGTAGCAAGCCATGCAGAAATTTTCCGGCGGTAGGCCGGTCGCTTTCACCATGCCTTCCTGCGACAGGTACGCCACCGAGTCGGCGTTGAGGTAGTCACAGATTTCCTCGATTGAATGGTTGGCTGCCATCAGCTTTTTGCGATCCGGAAAGTCGATCCCATAAAAACAGGGATTCATGTGCGGAGGGCAGCTTACGCGCACGTGTACCTCTTTCGCACCGGCTTCCTTTAGGTTGTTCACCCGCGCCTTGCTCGTGGTGCCGCGGACAATTGAGTCGTCCACGATAATCACCCGCTTGCCCTCCACCAGCTCGTTGATGAGGTTTAGCTTCACACGCACGTTGAAGTCGCGGATGAGCTGCGATGGCTGCAGGAAGCTTCGGCCGACATAGTGGTTGCGCACAAACGCCATCTCGTACGGCAGACCAGACTCGAGGGCATAGCCCAATGCAGCGCAGTTGCCGCTGTCTGGTACCGGCACAACGAGGTCGGCCTCGACGGCGGTTTCCTTGGCCA
The DNA here is from genome assembly GCA_030749225.1 of Verrucomicrobiota bacterium. Lineage (GTDB taxonomy): Bacteria > Verrucomicrobiota > Verrucomicrobiia > Limisphaerales > UBA1096 > UBA1096. Next base: position 1,754 of record JASMKO010000036.1, on the reverse strand, counting down.
TCTCCCGGCCCATTTTGACACGCACACCGTACACGCTCCGGTCGGAGAGGATCGAGTCAGGACGACAAAAGTATACGTACTCAAAAATACAAAATGCCCGGCGTTCCTGCATCGGGAAGGCATTGATCGACTGGATGCCGTCGTCGTTAATGATGACGATTTCGCCCGGCTCGACATCGCGCACAAACTCCGCCTGGATGAGGTCGAACGCGCATGTCTCGCTCGAAAGCACATACGCGCCATCCAGTCTGCCGATGGAAAGTGGCCGGAAGCCATGCGGGTCACGCACGCCGATCAGCTCATTCTCGGTCATGATCACCAGCGAGTAGGCGCCCTGGATCCGTTGCAAACTCTGCACGAGATTGTTGTCGCTGCCGTTGGTCGGCCGAGCCATCAGGTGCAGAATGATCTCGCTGTCGACCGTGGTCTGAAAAATGGAGCCACTCAACTCCAGTTCCTCCCGGAGTTGCGCCGCGTTGGTGAGGTTGCCGTTGTGCGCGATGGCAATCTGCCCCTTGCTGCAGTCGACCGTCAGCGGCTGGGAGTTACGGTGGTGCGACGAACCGGTTGTTGAGTACCGCGTGTGCCCAACCGCCATGCTGCCCTTGAGGCTCTCAAGGGCCTTGCCCCGGAATACCTGCGGCACCAGCCCCATTCCCTTGTGCACGCGAAACTGGCCCTCCTCGCAGGTCACGATGCCGGCGCTCTCCTGTCCACGATGCTGCAGCGCATAAAGGCCGTAGTAGGTCAGCTCCGCCGCATTCGCGTGACCGTAAACACCAAAGACGCCGCAGTAGTGCCGGGGTTGTGTGTCGCTCATTGTTCCATGGCTCGTGCGATGGTGTTCCACCACACGTCGTGGAGTTCGCTCAACTGCCACGACAAATGGGTGTCGCCAGACGCGATGTCAAGCGTGTCGCCGCCGGTGACGGTGCCGATCCGCACCGCCGGCACGCCGAGCAGCTTGGCCCGCTCGACCGCCGCCCCAGCCTCGGCCTCGCTCGTGGTGATGATCACGCGTCCGTGCGACTCGCCAAACAGCAGCGCGTCGAGCCTCGCGCAGTCGATCCCCTCGAGATCGATCGTCGCCCCGGTGAGCCGCGGCGTGTTGCGGGCGGTGAGTTGGGAGATACAGCACTCGGCCAACGCCACGGCCAGGCCGCCCTCGGCACAGTCGTGCGCGCTCTTTACAGAACCGAGCGCGATCAGGCCGAGCAACGCATCGTGTAACGCGCTTTCCTTGGGCAAGTCGCACGGCGGCGGGGTGCCCTCCTTGCGGCCGTGCGCGGTTTGCAGCAGCGCCGAGCCGCCCAGGCCCAGCAACGGATCATCAACATTCACCGCTTGGCCAAATAGAACGACGGCGTCTCCTTCATGCTTAAACCATTGGCTTGTAATGTGTTCCGGTGATTCAACCAGGCCCACCATGCCGACCGTCGGGGTCGGGTCGATGGCCCCGGCCGGGTTTTGATTGTACAGGCTGACATTGCCACCGGTGACCGGCGTGCCGAACGCCTCGCACGCCTCAGCCAAGCCGCGCACGCTCTCCTTGAGCTGCCAAAACAGCTCGGGGTTGTGCGGATTGCCAAAGTTCAAATTGTCGGTCGCCCCCAGCGGCCTTGCCCCGGAGCAAACCAGATTTCGGGCCGCCTCCGCGACCGTGGCTTTGCTGCCCTCATACGGATCGAGATAGACGTGTGCGCCGTTGCAGTCGACGCTCATCGCGAGGTACTTGTCAGGGATACCATTCTGCG
>JASMKO010000035.1 GCA_030749225.1 Verrucomicrobiota bacterium | reverse complement strand
AGCCGTCTTGTAGATGTCGTCCAGCATACGAACGGTTTCCCTAGCCTGCTCAACGGCTTTGTTCTTGTCAGCAGCCTGCACTGCTTGGTTTACGATCGAAATCGCACACACCAATCCGATTTTAATAAGACTTTTCATTATTTGTTTTTTGTTCTCTCTTGATCCAATTCATTGACAAGCGTGACTCGGAACGTGTGCATTAATTGTAGATAAGGGTATTAAAGTCGAAACAAATTTGCACTACCACAACACCGACTGCAAAATGAGCAAGATACGCAGTATTTCGACGTTGATTTTACTCATCCGCCACCTTTTCACATTGGATCTCAAACTGGCAATGGCTGAGCCTGGCCGGCAACGGCATGATCTGGCATTGGGGAAACTGGAAAGCCATACGCAACTCTCCAGCCGGAAAAGTGTTGCATTAAGAGAGCACCTTGCACTGGGCGAGTTGCGCCTTTACGCTCCGGGCCTCGTCACTTTACAAGCATGAAACGTGTCTTCACCCTTCTCGCTGTTGTCCTGCTTGGCATGGTCCAAGCCGGGGCCAAGCCGAACGTCTTATTCATTGCCATTGACGATCTCAACGACTGGATCGGCGCGCTTGGAGGCCACCCGCAGGCTCGGACACCGAATCTCGACCGCTTGGCCAAGCGGGCAACGCTGTTCACCCGGGCTTACTGCCAGGCCCCGGCGTGCAACCCATCGCGCGCGTCGCTGATGACCGGCCTCCTGCCGTCGACCTCCGGCGTCTACCTGAACAGTCAGCCATGGCGCGCCGCCCTGCCGGATGCAGTGACGCTGCCGCAGCATTTTGTAAAACACGGCTACTGGGCAGGCAGAGCCGGCAAGATTTATCACGGGCGCTTCCCCGACCCGCCGTCCTGGAACCTCAGCTGGCCCGACCCAACCCGGAACAGGCCGTTTGACCCGGTTCCGACGGAGCGCCCGGTCAACGGCATCCCCAAGGCGGCCCACTTCGACTGGGGACCGCTCGATGTGCCGGACGAAAAAATGGGCGATCACCAGGTGGCCAACTGGGTGATCGGCCAACTTGGCCGCCAACACGACAAACCGTTCTTCCTGGCGTGCGGCATCTACAGGCCGCATCTGCCGTGGTACGTGCCACGGAAATATTTTGACCTGTTCGACCCCGAAAAGCTGACCCTGCCGACCGTGCCGGAGCACGACCTTGATGACATCCCGGCCGCCGGCGTGAAGATGGCCAAGCCGGTGGGCGACCACGCTCGCGTGCTTAAGCACAAGCAATGGCGCAAGGCGGTACACGGGTATCTTGCCTCCTCTGCGTTTGCCGACACGCAGGTGGGACGCGTGCTCGACGCGCTCGACCAAAGCGGCCAAGCCGACAACACGATCATCGTGCTGTGGACCGACCACGGGTGGCATCTTGGCGAGAAGAAACATTGGCGCAAGTTCGCCCTGTGGGAGGAGGCCAGTCGCACGCCGTTGATGTTCGTCGTGCCCAAGGGCTTGGCTAAAGCACTCCTGGGCGGCACCCGCCCCGGTGCGCGGGTGGAACAGCCGGTGGGGCTGATCGACCTCTACCCGACGCTGCTTGAGCTGTGCGGACTCCCGGCAAACCCGGCAAACGAAGGGCGCAGTCTCGTGCCATTGCTCGCAGACGAAAAGACTAAGTGGCTGCGCCCGGCCCTCACAACGCACGGCCGCAATAACCACGGCCTGCGCACCTCGCGCTGGCGGTATATCCGCTACGCCGACGGCAGCGAGGAACTATACGACCACCGGGCCGATCCCCATGAGTGGCGCAACCTCGCCGACGACCCAAAACTGGCCGGAACCAAAAAACGCCTGGCCAAGTGGCTCCCCAAGACCAACGCCCCAAACGCCGGACAGCCCAAAAAATGATGGGTATTGGCCCGTGCTTGGCAAAACGCGGGTGGGCTATTCCGGCGGCAGCGGTGAAAGGAACGGTGGAAAAGGCGGCCGTGGCGGCTCAACTGTTCAACACGTTCATCGGGCGAAAAAAACAGGGCGAGACTGCATACGAAGTTAGTCCCACCCTGTCACCCCCTCACTCGAAGGGGCTTCCGGAAGCTTCCATCCCGGCTCCCGGCCGAGTCAATCCGTTTTTTGTTTTTTTTCGATGCTCGCCTTAGGCAACCGCCTCAGGCATCCTCCTGCGATGATGAGGCCTTTGCGTCATGGCTTTACCGCACTCTGCGTTTTGCTTGTGCTTTGCACCATCCAAACGGCCGCCCAGGAAACCAAGCCGGCTGACATCTGGATGGCGGCAGCCCGGGGCGACATAGACCGGTTGGCCGCACTCCTGACCGCGAACGAGTCGGTAAACGCCCGCGATGTAGACGGCAACTCTCCCCTGCACCACGCCGCATGGAACAGCCAGTTCAAGGCAATGCAGCTGCTGCTCGACCACGGGGCCGACATCAATAGCCAAAGCGACCAACTCTGGACACCACTGCACTGGGCTGCGCGCAACGGCCAGGAGCAGTCCGTTCAGTGGCTGCTCAATCATGGAGCTAAAGTGGACATACCCGCGCATCTCGACCAGACCGCCCTGCACCTCGCAGCCAAACACAATTACAGGGTCACGCTTAAACGACTTCTCGAAGCCGGGGCGGATCCCAACGCAAAAGACACCCACGGCCAGACACCGGTGCACTTGGCCGCACTTGAAGGCTACACGACTATAATGATAGATGTGCTTCATCAAGGGGGCGATATTGAGGCTAAAACGGCATGGGGAGCCACTCCACTTAGTGCTGCGGCTGCTCGTGGTCGTACATCAACCGTCGCCGCGCTGCTCATACGAAAGGCAGAGGTTAATGCCAAAACCGACGCAGGATGGACACCGTTATTTTCAGCTATTGTCGGAAAGTACGATGGCCCGGCCTTGTTTCTCCGCAACAGTGGCGCAGACCTAAACATTCTCACCAAGGCCCACAGTACGCTGATGCATGCCGCCGCCTCGAGCGGGATGGACGAATGGATCGTTGCCCTGCTCGACGCCGGACTCGACGTCAACGCGCAGGACGGCGGAGGCCGGAGTCCGCTCGACCATGCCCGCGAAAATCTATGGTCCGAAACTGCCGACCTGCTCTTGTCCAACGGAGCCAAGCCGGGGCCGAAGCCGACACTGCATCATGCAGCCCTCTCTGGCGACTTGGCCAAGGTGCGACGATTGGTAGCCGCCGGGGCCGACTTGGCCAAGCGCGACGGCTGGCACCTGCCGCCGCGCAACTGGACGCCGCTCCATTACGCCGCCGCGGGCGGCGACGTGGCCGTGGTCGACACTCTCATCCGCGCCGGGGCCGACCCGCGCGCGATCGACTACTCCGGCTGGACGCCGATGGTCGCCGCCTTGGCCAAGCGCCACGTCGCGGCAGCCAACATATTGAAGTCGTGGGAGTCGCTCCCCGGCATCGTGCGGGTAAAACACGACGGTCAGATGACCTTCCAGGTGCTCGGCATCACCGGCACGCAGTGCGACATCGAGGCGTCACAGGACTTGAAACAGTGGAATCGCATTGGCCAAGTGACCCTCGAGAACGGCCGCGCCCATTTCCGCGATATCCGCCGCATCCAGCTCCCCATCTGCTTCTACCGAGCCAAGGTGGTGGAATAGTTTCAGGCCGGCTCCAACCGTGAACGAGCCGCCGCCCAGGCGAATGCCGCGGCAGAGAATAGCATCAACGCGGTCTCCGCGCCGAGGGTGAGCCAGGCGGCGGCGGTGTTGCCATGCTTCGGCAACAACACGAAATAGAGCACGGCGGAGATCACGCAGCATGGCAGGCAGCAGAGCACCGGCAGCCAATCGCGGTGCTCCGCCCACAACGCCCAGGTGAACATCGCCGTGCCGACCGCAAAAAACTTTCCCAGTACCAGCACCGGCAGCAAACCCGAGGCACTCACGAAAGCCTCGCCGAACAGCAGCGGGTAAAGCCACCCGACAATCAGCCACAGCCCACCGGAAAACAGCAAGCCCACCGCCGCCGCGCCACCGGCCAGAAGCAGCACGCGCCGCCGGAACATGCCGACGTCGGCCTGCCGCCACACCACGAGCCGCGGTGCCATGAGAATGCCGAAGTAGTGCAGAAACATTTGGAGCGCGACCACCAGTTGCTGCGCCGAGCCGAACAGGCCACTGCTGGTTTTGCCGAGGAGAAAATAGGTCATCGGCAACGCCATGTTAGCCAGCAGGAAGTAGCCTAAATTGAACGTCCAGATCAGCCACGCCTCGTGGAACAATGCCCCAGCCCCGGCCAGGCGCGCGGGGCTCAGGCAGCGGAAGCCCATCTCGCACGCCATGTGCCTCCACACCAAGCCGACCACCAGTGCGTTGGCACCGAGTAGCACAAACAGGTCGCTGCCAAGCGCCTGGCCTTTTTCAAAAAACAGCAGGAACCAGAGGCTCGCGAGGAACGCCGAAAGCGTCTGAAACCGGGAGGCGCGCGGCATCTGTTCCGTCGCCTGGAAGAGCCACGAGTAGTCGAGGCTGAGCACGAGCAAAAACAGCGCCCCGGCCAGCCACGTCCACCGCTCCAACCCCTCGAGAGGGCTCAGCCACACGCCGGCCGCCCAAAGCACGGCGGCGACGAGGCCAAACACAAATCGAAACGTAAAAATCGCCGGGGCAATCTCGTCGGCCTTGGCCAAGCCCTTGGCCACGTGCCGCACCGCAACGGCGTCCAGCCCGAACGCGAGGCACAGTTGCAGCGTCAGCGCCAGCGTGATGATCGTGCGCGACACACCGATGTTGTCCGGGCCAAGACAGCGCGTGGCATACACCAAGCCGACGACCTGGAACAGTTTGCCCAGCACCTGCCACAGCATCGTGCCGGAGAAGTCGCGGAACAGCTTGGCCCGGAACAGGTCGTTCGCTGCGTTGCCTTGGCGGGGTGCTCCCATCGCGGCCGCGACAGTAGCAAAGCCCACCGGCGGCGAGCCAACTAAAACCCGGCGATGTATTTCGGGTCGTAAACAGTGCAACCGGTGATGGCTCGCAGGTCGTCGACGAATCGGGCGATGCCCTGTTTCTCCCGCTTGCCCAGGTCGAAGCAGATGTGTTTGTGCAAATAAGCGGCCCTCAGATCAGCGTCGAATTCGGGGTGATTCGCGATAAGTTCGTCGAGTCTGGCCAAGCCATCCCGCTTGGCATGCAGCAGCGCTTGGCCAAGGCCGGGGGGGCGTTGGTCGCGGCGAATCGCCCATACGGCGTAAACAAACGGCAGGCCTGTGTCCTCCCTCCACGCTTGGCCAAGGTCGAGGATTTGGTGCCCGTGCGGCAACCGCAGAAACTCAAGGCCCGGGTTGCCGATGAGCAGCACGGCCTCCCGCTCGGCAGCATGGGCGTAGTCATCGAGCGGCTCAAACCTTGGCGAGAGCCCGCGCTTGGCCAATGTCACCTTGAGTAGGTTGAGGCTCGACAGCGACGCGGTGTCGCACTGGATAACTTCAAGCTCCTCGAGTGGTTTTTTGTGCGCGACGAAGACGCTTTTGACTGGCCCGTCGGATGCCACGGCGACGCCATCGAGAATGTCGTACAGATCGTGGAACAGCACCTCGGTGAGACTGACCAGCCCGGCGGCGAGATCGCCGGAACGCAGCCGCTTGGCCACGCGGCTCGGCGGCAGAAACTCGGTCTCAGTCTCGATGCCGCAGGTAAGCGGCACGGCGTTGAGATATGGCACGGAGCCTATGCGCTTGGCAGCCGGTTTCCCCATCACTCAGCCCTTGGCCAACGCCTCCTCACCGGCCCATTCGCGGATCGGCTCGTAAAGCGTGTCGCGCTGAACCGGCACGCGGCCAGCCTCGCGGATGGCGTGGATCATATCGTTTTCCGTCTGCCGCTGCGGCGTGTCCGCGCCGGCCATGTGGAAAATTTTCTCCTCAAGAATCGTGCCGTGCAAATCATCCGCGCCGTGGCTGAGCGCGACCTGCGCCAACTTCAGCCCCATGCCCACCCAGTAAGCGGTGATGTGGTCGACGTTGTCGAAGTAGAGCCGCGCGACGGCGATCGTGCGCAGCATGTCGAATCCGTCCGGCGAATGCTCGACCGGAATCCCGTTGTTGTCCGGCTGGTACGGCAGCGGGATGAAGCCGGTGAAGCCGCCGGTCTCGTCCTGCAACTCGCGCAACTGCCGCATGTGATCGACGCGATCCTCAAGTGTCTCTAGGTGGCCGAACAGCATCGTGCATGTGCTCCGGCCGCCTAGCTTGTGCCAGGTGCGATGGACGTCGAGGTATTCCTCGGCCGTCTCCTTGCCTCGGGCAATGCGGTCACGAACCTCCTGACGAAAAATCTCCGCTCCGCCGCCGGTCAGCGAGTCGAGGCCAAGCGAGCGGAACTCACCAAGCACCTCAGGCACCGGTTTTTTGGCAAGCCAGGCCAGGTGCAAAATCTCAATCGCAGTGAAACACTTGAGCTGGAGGCGCTTGTCGACGGCCTTTAACTCACGGATCATGTCGGTGTAGTAGCTGAAAGGCAGCGACGGATGCAGACCGCCGACGATGTGCAACTCGGTAATGCCGATCGAGAGAGCCTCACGCGCCTTTTGTACCATGTCGGCAACCGCCAGTTCGAAGCCGTCCGCGTCGCGTCTCTTGCGCGAGAAGGCGCAGAACTGGCAGCTCAGGATGCAGTAGTTGGAGTAATTGAAATAGCGGTTAAGGATGTAGCTGGCGCGGTCACCGTTCTTGCGGCGGTTGGCCTCGTCAGCCAGTTGGCCAAGCCCGTTAAGGTCGCCGCACTCAAGGAGCTGCAGCGCCTCAGCCTCGTTAAGCCGTTGGCCAAGCTCGGTTTTTTCACGGATTTTCCGCAGTTCATCTGGAATCAAAACAGTCACTAGATGCGGCGGAAGAACGGGAACAAAACCTCGGCGGCCACAACCGCGAAAAAGACCGAGCTGATAACGGCGTTGAGCTTGAAGAAGGCCGTGTTGATCCATTTCAAGCTGCGCTTGCGGGCGATCCAATGCTCGAACGCGAGGCAAAACAGGATGATCAGCCAGCCGATGATAAAGGCGACCCGGAACTGGAGCAGCAGTCCGTAAATCAACAACAACCCGATCATGACCACGTGCGAGAGGAACGCCGCCGTGAGGGAGTTGCGAGGCCCCCAAGCCGTCACGAGCGAGTGCAGGCCGTACTGCCGATCAAACTCAAAATCCTGTGTCGCGTAAATAATGTCGAACCCGATCAACCAAAACACAACGGCCGCGCCGAGCACCAGCGGCGGCAGGAGGCTTTGGCCAAGCGGCCACAGTTGAAACAACTCCGGCATTGTGTCGCCCTTCACCGCGATCCACGCGCCGACCGGCGCCAGCGCCAGCGCGACGCCGAGCCAGACGTGCGTGTAGTCGGTGAACCTCTTGGTCAGCGAGTAAAAGCAGATGAAAAACAATGCCACCGGCCCCAGCATGAGACAGGCTTTATTAATGAACCCGGCTGCCACGAGAAAGCCAGCGCCGCTCAGCACGCACAACGACCAGGCGCTGAACAAACTGATCTCGCCAGTCGGCAGATGACGGTCAGCGGTACGCGGGTTTTTCGCGTCGAACTGGCGGTCGACGATCCGGTTGAACGCCATAGCGCACGTCCGGGCGCAGACCAGGCAGACAACAATCAGCACGAACAGCCCCACGCCGGGAAAGCCGTACTTTACTGCATCAGCCGGCAGCGCGGCCTTGGCCTTCTCCATGTAGAAATAATGTTCCCGCGAGGCGACCATCATCGAAGCCAGCGCAAACGGCATCGCAAACAGCGTGTGGGAAAACTTCACGAACCCGCCCCACCGAATCAGCAGGCCAATCGGGCCGCGACGCCTCGGCCTCGGGGCGTTTAGCAGTTCCGTCTCGCTCATGCCTCCTCCCGCCAGCGCGGCGACGCCTCGTTCTCCACGCCCAAGTGGTCGAGCACCCGCGCCACCACCGTGTCCGCGACCTCTTCGACCGTCTGTGGGTTGAAATAAAAATGGGGGTTCCCCGGCAGGATCGTTGCGCCGGCCTGCAGCAACAGCTCCATGTTCCTGAGGTGCACCAGGTTCAGCGGCGTCTCGCGCGGCACGAGAATCAGCTTCCGGTTTTCCTTCAGCGCGACGTCGGCGGCGCGCAGCAGCACATTGTCGGCATGGCCGTGGGCGATCCGGCCCATCGTGCCCATCGTGCACGGGATGACAACCATCGCGTCTGCGGCGTTCGAGCCGCTAGCGAATGGCGCGTTCATGCTCTTAAGCCCGTGCGACTCGACGCCCTTTGCCAAACGGAGGCCGTCCGGCAGTTCCTGCTGGATAACGGTTTTCGCGTAAGCGCTAAGCACCACGTCCGTCCCGTGCCCGGACGCCGCCAGGCGGTCAAGCAGGCGCTGGGCATAGATCATCCCGCTGGCTCCGGTTATGGCGACGAGTATTCTCAACTGGATGAAAACGCCTCCCCTCAAGGCGCGTCAACAATGCGACAGGCCAAGCCGCCTTGTCGAGCCAACGCAGCGCGCACTGCTTGACAGCCGCGCCGCCGGATGACACCAAGCGGCGTGCCCGACGCACGACACACCCTCATCACCGGCGGTGCCGGCTTCATCGGATCGCACCTCGCCGAGCGGCTGATTGGCCAGGACGAACGCGTCGTCGTGATCGACGATTTCTCCACCGGCTCAAAGGCCAACTTGGCCTCCGTCGCCAACGAGCCCAACCTCACGGTGATCGAAGGCACCGTCACCGGCTGCGGGGCGCTTGGCCAACTCGTCGCCGAGTCGGGCCGAGTGTTTCACCTCGCCGCCGCGGTTGGTGTGGACCTCGTCGTGCAGTCGCCGATCCGCACCATCGAGACCAACCTGAAGTCGACCGAGGCCATCCTTGAGGCGGCCGCGCCCAACCGCACGCCAATGATCCTGCCGTCCAGCTCTGAGGTGTACGGCAAAAGCTTGCGCGAGGGGTTTACCGAAACGGATGACCTGCTCATCGGCCCGCCGACACTGGGCCGATGGAGCTACGCCTGTTCGAAATTGATGGATGAATTTCTCGCGCTCGCCTTCCACGCCGAACGCCAATTGCCGGTCACCGTGGCGCGTATTTTCAACACTGTCGGCCCGCGGCAAACCGGGCGATACGGCATGGTGCTGCCGCGCTTTGTCGAGGCAGCCAAGGCCGGCGAGCCACTGCGCGTGTTCGGCGATGGGCAACAGTCGCGTTGCTTCTGCCACGTCAACGACACAGTCGAGGCGCTGCTGCGCTTGGCCAATTGCGACCGCGCGCCGGGCGGAGTGTTCAACATCGGCTCGACTGAGGAAGTGACCATCCTTGGCTTGGCCAAGCGGGTGATTGAACTGACCGGATCAACTTCCGAGATCGAGTTGGTTCCTTACAAAGAGGCGTACGAAGCCGGCTTCGAGGACATGCAGCGACGCAAACCGGTCATCGACAAACTCGAGCAGTACACCGGATTCCGGCCGGCGACGACGCTGGATAAGGTTATCCGAAGCGCCGCCAACTTGACCTGAAAAACAACCGCAACACAGCCAATTCATAAGTTTTTCTAATATCAGGTAACATATTCCCTAATCTTCACCTCCCCAAAATAGGTTGCTTGGCGGTTGGTTTGACGCTAGGTTGCCCGTTTGGGTGCGTTGTCGCCAAATACGGCTCTTGAGCCGGCCAGGCCATAGCTCGGCGGTTTTGCCCTGGCATTCGGTGCCCCTTCAGACACGCCTCAAATTGGAGGAACTCGTTTAACAGCAATCATGTCGAACCAGTCAGATTCAAAACCCAAATACTCCGGTATTCCGGTCACTGTAAACGGCAACCAACTGGTTGCGCGTTCCGTGGAGTCCCGGATTACTGAGGGAGGCGTTTTTTACCCCATCACCCCATCCACCGAGGGGGGCGAACTGTACCAAGAAGCCTTCGCGATGGGAGAACTGGACGTCTGGGGAAACTCGAAAATCGCGATCGAGTGCGAGGGCGAACATGCCGCCCAGGGCGGAGCCACCGCCTTTGCCATCACCGGCAAACGCACGGTCAATTTCACCTCCGGCCAGGGCCTCGCCTACGCGATGGAACAGTACTACCACGCGCCGGGCAAGCTCTCGACGATGGTGCTGGAGATCGGCGCGCGGGCTCTGACCAAGCAAGCGCTCAACGTGCACTGCGGACACGATGATTTTTACGGCGCGCTCGATACCGGCTGGACGATGATGATGGCCCGGGACGCGCAGCACGCAGCAGACGCGGCGATCATCCTTCGCAAGGTCAACGAGCTGACGCTCAACCCCGGGATGAACATCCAGGACGGGATGTTGACCACACACTCGGAACGCACCTACCGGGCCCCCGAGGCAGAGCTGTTGCGGGAGTATCTCGGCGCACCGGACGACGAGATCGATTGCCCGACAGAAGCACAGCGTGAGTTATTCGGCCCCACACGCAGGCGCGTGCCTGAGATGATGGACCTGAAGAACCCGGTCCTGCTTGGGCCGGTGCAAAACCAGGAGCACCACATGAACGGCGTGGTCGCCCGGCGGAATAATTTCAACGAACCAATCCTTGGCTTCATCGAGCAGTGCAGCGAGGAATTCGCCCAACTCACCGGCCGCCACTATGGCCTGATTCAGGAATACAAGACCGACGATGCAGACACGATCTTCGTCTCGCTCGGTTGCGGAGCTGAAAATATCGAGGCCGCCTGTAACTATCTCCGCGACCAACGCAACGCGAAGGTCGGCTCCATCCACATCAACGTCATCCGCCCCTTCCCGGAAGCAGTGATCATCAACGCGCTGCGAGGCAAGAAAAACGTCATCATCCTAGAACGAACAGACGAGGGCATGGCCGGCGACAACCCCATGGCACGCGACATCCGCACCGCACTGGGCAAGGGACAGGAAGCAGCCCAGTTCGGCGGCAACCTGCCGGCGATCACGCCGGAAGAGACCCCGCGTATCTTCCGCGGCAGCTACGGGATCGGCTCGCGGGATTTCCGACCCGAGCACACACTGGGCGCCTATGAGTTTGCCATCGGCCAAACCAAGCGAACCGATGGCCGGGGCGCCGACGACGGCGAAACTTATTTTACCCTCGGAATCGATCACCCGTATGCCGTCATCTCGAAAGACACCCCTTCCCTGCTGCCGGACGGCGCAATCGCGGTGCGGTTCCACTCGATCGGCGGCTGGGGCATGATCACGACCGGCAAAAACCTCGGCGAAATCGTCGGCAAATTTGGACGGATCATATCCGAACGCGATCCCAGCTATGACGATATTGGCCAGCTTGAAGACAAGCTGTTCATCATGGCCAACCCCAAGTACGGCTCGGAGAAAAAGGGCGCGCCGACAAATTACTACCTGACCGTGGCACCGGAGCGTATCCAGGTGAACTGCGAGTTGAACCACGTGGACGTGGTTCTGTGCTGCGACCCCAAGGCCTTCACCCACACCAATCCCCTGCAGGGCATCAACAAGGGCGGCTGTCTCGTCTGGGAATCGAGCGACACCCCCGAGGAGGCGTGGAAGCGCATCCCGGCCAAGCACCGGCAGTTCGTCAAGGACAACAACATTCGCATTTTCATCCTGCCTGGCTTCGACGTCGCTCGCGAGGCGACCAGCCGTGAAGATCTCCAGTTGCGCATGCAGGGCAACTCGTTCCTCGGCGCGTTTTTCAAGGTCTCCAGTTTCCTCAAGGATCACAACATCAGCGAGGAGCAGTACCACGACGTGGTCCACAAGCAATACGAGAAGAAATTCGGCCGGTTTGGCGAAGCCGTTGTTGAGTCGAACATGAAGGTCATGATTGGCGGCTTTGAACGCGTGCAACAGATTAACATCGGCGAACTTGGGGACGAGGACACCTCCAGCATGCGCAATCCGCTGCTGGCCCCGGTGAACGCCTCCAGCATCGAGATGGTACCCATCTCCGGCTGCGAAGGCAGCGGTTGCCCAAGCTGCGCCATGCCGGAGGGGCAAACACGCTCGCCATTCCAGACCCTGGCCAAGTTTGACTCCGAGTTCCGCAACGACCTTGGCTATCACCAACCGGCCAGTGCCCTATCCAGCCTTGGCATGATGGGATCCGCCATTGGCGCAACACAGAGCAAATATGTTGCCCGACGAGAGACGCCGGTTTACATCGCGGAAAACTGCACCCAATGCATGGAGTGCATCACCGCCTGCCCAGATACCGCCCTACCCAACACCGCGCAGGATGTCAGCACCGTCCTCGTGACAGCCATCCGCAACTATGTCACCAACGCCGATGATCAAAAAGCTCTTCTCAACGATGTGCACGGGCTCGAGGAACGCTGCCGTGCACGTATGGTCGACAACGTCGCCAACAAGAGCAAGGAACCATTCAAGGACATCCTCCGCTCCGAGGTCGAGCAACTGACTTCCATTTCCGAGAAGGCGCGCGGTGAATTCACCAACATAATCGACCAGTTGCCGCTGGCCTACAACGATGTCACGGCGATCTTCCGCAGCGTCGAGAAGAAGAACCCCGGAAACGGGGGGGTGTTCTCCATTTTTGTCAGTGACCTCTGCAAGGGCTGCGGCGAATGCGTACAGGTATGCGGCGACCACGACGCGTTGCGCATGACCCGCGAGACGCCGGAACTCAATGCCGAGTTGGCCACTGCGCAGATCTTCAGTCGGTTGCTGCCGGACACGAGCCAGAAATTCCTCGGCCTGTACAACGACGACACGCCGGAGAACTCCCGCGAGGCCGCCCTACGCAACCACCTCATGGTGCGGCGCAATTACGAGGCACTCGTAAGTGGTGATGGCGCCTGCGCCGGTTGCGGCGAAAAGAGCGTGCTGCGTGCCGCAGCCTCGGTCACTGAGGCCTACATGCGCCCGATCTTCCATAAGAAAGCGGCCCGCTTGCGGGAGGCGGCTACCGAACTGGAGAATAACGGCGTGGCCAAGCTCGAGGCCCTCAAGGCCCGCAGCGAGGAGGAGCACAAGTGGTTCACCTGGTCCGTCGCCCACTCGATCATGGGATTGGGCGGCGAGAACGACGAGGACACGGCCAAGCGATTGGCCAAGCGCGGTGAGATCACCGACCAAGAAATCATCGACGCCCTTTGCGCCGTGCTGCGGCAGGACGCCTTCAACCACCGCGACCTGCAGGCGATCGACGGACGCCACCCTAACGGCATGAGCGTCATGTACATGGGGGCGCACACCGGCTGCAACACCGTGTACGGCTCCACCCCGCCCTCCAATCCTCATCCTTACCCATGGATGAACTCCCTCTTTCAGGATGGCGTCACAATCAGCTGGCTCATTGGCGAGGCGGCCATTGTCAACCACGCACGCCGCTCGGTCGTCCCCGAGCGCCTGGCCAACGCGCTGATCACCCGAGAGAACGACGTCAGCTCACATGCGGAGTACTTCAACCTCACCCACCTGGACGACACGCTGATGACCGATGACGAGATCCGCGAACTGCCCAAGGTCTGGGCCATCGGCGGCGACGGCGCAATGGGCGACATCGGTTTCCAAAACGTCTCCAAGGTGGTTTTGCAGAACAAGCCGAACGTGCTGATGCTGATGCTCGACACGCAGGTTTACTCCAACACCGGGGGGCAAAATTCCGACAGCTCGAACATGCTTGGCGGCTACGACATGAACCAGTTCGGTGTCGCCTCGCAGGGCAAGCTCGTCGAGAAGAAAAGTGTCTCCGAGGCGTTTATCAGCGGCCACGGCTCGCCGTACGTGGCGCAGGTCTCCATGGCCAATAGCGCCAAGACCTACCGCGCCATGCTCGACGGCCTCGAGTATCGCGGCACCGCGTTTTACCAGTGCTACACCACCTGCCAACCGGAGCACGGCGTGGGGGACCATATGTCCGCCGATCAGGCGCGACTCATCCGCGACAGCCGCGGCATGCCGGAGTTCGTGTACAACCCGCGCGCCGGCGAGACGCAGCAGGAGTGCCTCGACCTCAAGGGCAATCCCTCCGTCAAGCGCGACTGGTGGGAGCACAAGTACAAGTCCACCGGCGAGAAATACAACTACACCGTTGCCCACTGGGCAATTACCGAGGCGCGATTCCGCAAACACCTCAAGGCCATCCCCGAGAGCAGCGCGAGCGAGTTCATCCACATCGATAACATGCTCACCTGCATTACACAGCAGGATGTCACCTACCGCAACGTGTTCAAGGAGGATCACGTCGCCTATGTCCCGGATTTTGGCGTCTACTTCAAGGCCGAGGTGAACGGCAGGTTCAAATACTTCACCGTCAGTCGGCAGATGGTTCTGTTTGCCATCGAGCGACGCAAGGCGTGGCGTATGCTCCAGAGCAAGGCCGGCGTGGAAAACAAGGATTACCCCGCGCAGAAAGCTCTACTCGAAAAAGTCGAGAAAGGCGAACTCACCCGCGACAGCCTACTGAACCGCGGCTGGGAGTTGCTCAACGAGGAACTCGAAACCGTCACGGCTTAACTAGCGCCTCAATTCATTTACCCAAAGCCCCAGCCCAAGCGGGGGCTTTTTTATTGCGCTTGGCCAAGCGCGGATATGACACTCCGGCTATGCAGCTTTTCCTCAAAGGTGAGTGGCGTGATCTCAGCGAGAAAACCGAAGTACTGAACCCATTCGACGGCTCGGTTATCGACACGGTGCCAAGCGCATCTCCCGCCGAAATCACGGCTGCCATTGGCGGCTTGACCAAGGGTGCAGAAACTATGCGCAACATGCCATCCCACCAGCGCGTCGAGATTCTCCGTAGAACCGCCGTCCTCATGCGGGAACGGCAGGAGGAATTAGGCCGACTCATCAGCACCGAGGAGGGAAAGGTGCTGGCCGAGGGTCGCATCGAGGCCGGACGCGCATCCGAGACGATCGATCTTTCCGCGGACGAAGCCCGTCGACTGCACGGCGAAACCGTGCCGCTTGACTCCACCCCAGGCGGCGTCGGCAAACTAGGATTCACCCTGCGCGTGCCGTGTGGCATCGTCGCGGCGATCACCCCGTTCAATTTTCCGCTCAACCTCGTTGCGCATAAAGTCGGCCCGGCAATTGCCGGTGGCAACGCCGTGTTGCTCAAGCCGGCCTCCGACACCCCCCTCTCTTCCTTGGAGCTGGTGAAACTGTTGCTCGAAGCCGGCCTGCCGGAAGAAGCCATTGCGTGTGTGACCGGTTCCGGGGCCTCGCTTGGCCAAGCGATCTGCGGCGACTCGCGTGTTCGCAAAATCAGCTTCACCGGCAGCGCTGAAGTGGGCGAACAGATCTGCCACCTCGCCGGGTTGAAGCGTGTCACGATGGAGCTTGGCTCGAACAGCCCGGTCATCGTGCTCGACGATGCCGACCCGCAAAAGGTGGCCGAGGCCATAGCCGTCACCGGCTTTGCCAACGCCGGTCAGGTCTGCATCTCATCGCAGCGCATCCTCGCCACGCCCCTAATCCACGACGACCTTCTCGACGCCCTCACTGCCAAGGTCAGTCAGCTCACTGCCGGCAACCAACTCGAGGAGCAAACCCACATCGGCCCGCTCGTACGTGAACAGGACGCGCAACGCGTCGAGGAGTGGCTTGGCCAAGCGCAACGTGACGGGGCCGAACTCCGTTGCGGCGGCGAACGCAACGGCGGAGTGATTCAACCGGCCGTGTTGTCCAACGTCCGTAGTGATATGCGGATGAGCTGCGAGGAACTGTTTGGGCCGGCTGTCGGCGTAACCCGTGCGAAAGTCATCGACGATGCGATCCGCTTGGCGAACGCCACCCGGTTCGGCCTCAGCGCCGCCGTCTTTACGCAGGATATCGACAAGGCGATCCGATTTGCACGCGAGGTCGACAGCGGCAACCTGCACATCAACTTTGGCACCGCCTGGCGCGCCGAAACCATGCCGTACGGCGGCCTCAAGGACAGCGGCATGGGCAAGGAAGGTCCCCAGTACGCGATCGAGGAAATGACCGAGACCAAGATGGTGGTCTTCCACTGACCGCTTGGCCAAGCGGGCGTGAACTGGTAGGTTTTCCGGCCAGTTTTAGGAATCATGAAACGTTTCATCCCCTTGCTCGCCCTGCTCGCCGGGTTGGTCACAACGGCTCAAGCCAAGTCGGATCGTCCCAACATCCTTTTTGTCTTCACGGACGACCACGCGCCACACGCCATTGGCGCCTACAACGGCTGGCTTAAATCGGTCAACCCCACCCCTGTCATCGACAAATTAGCCAGGGAGGGCATGCTGTTTGAGAGAAGTTTCTGCTCCAACTCCATCTGCGGGCCAAGCCGTGCGGTAATCCTCAGTGGCAAGCACAGCCACAAGAACGGGTTCATGAACAACGGCAACTCGTTTGACTGGAACCAGCAAATCTTCCCAAAAATCCTGCGGAAGAACGGATATCAAACAGCGATCTACGGCAAGAGCCATCTGAAGGGAAAGCCACAGGGGTTCGACGACTGGGCCGTCCTACCGGGCCAGGGCCTATACTACAACCCGGACCTGATCTTTCCCGACGGCCGCCGCCGCGTCGATGGCTACTGCACCGACGTGGTCACCGACCTCGCGGTGAACTGGCTCAAGGAGAAGCGCGACAAGAACAAGCCATTCATGATGATGGTGCAGCACAAGGCGCCGCACCGTAACTGGATGCCGGCCTTGCGGCACCTCAGCCTGTACGACGATATCGACATCCCCGAGCCGCCGACGCTGTTTGATAGGTGGGAGGACAACGCCCCGCCGGCCCGGCATCAAGAACTGGAGATAGACCGGCACATGGACCTGAACTACGACCTGTTCGTCGATCTCACCCCAGAATTCAACCAACCACCCTCCCAAAAAAGACAGGATCGCTCCGCCTGGTACAACATGAAGCGTATGAGCGAGGAGCAGTTAACCAAGTGGCGCGCCGCCTACGGACCGAAGGATGAGGCGTTCCACAAGGCCAAGCTGAAGGGCAAGGATCTGGTTCGCTGGAAATTCCAGCGGTACGCCAAGAACTATCTCCGCTGCGTCAGAGGCGTGGACGAGAGCATTGGCCGCCTGCAGGACACCCTAAAGGAACTCGGTCTCACTGAAAACACGGTGGTGATCTACTCCTCCGACCAGGGCTTCTACATTGGCGACCACGGTTGGTATGACAAGCGCTGGATGTACGATGAGTCACTGATGATGCCGTTCATCGTCAAGTGGCCGGGCGTGACCAAGCCAGGTAGCCGCAACAAAAAACTCATTCAGAATCTCGACTACGCCGAGACGTTTCTTGAGATGGCCGAGGCGACGATACCAAGCGACATGCAGGGCCAGTCCCTCGTGCCCCTCCTCAAGGGACAAACTCCGGACGACTGGCGCAAGAGCATCTACTACCACTACTACGAGTACCCAAGCGTTCACATGGTACCCCGCCACTACGGTATCCGCACCCAGCGCTACAAGTTGATGCACTTTTACCAGTTCGGTGAAGAATGGGAACTGTACGATCTCAAAAACGACCCGGACGAGTTGACCAACCTCTACGACAAGTCGGAACATGCACAAATACAGAACCGCATGAAGAAGCGATTGGCCAAGCTTCAACAACATTACGAGGATGACAGCGATATTTCCGAGAAACCGGACAGCTGGAAGGCCCAAATGCGGGGCAAATAGCAATCTGTCGGCCTAAAGCAAGATAATGCCGACCAGGTAATCAAAAGAGCGGTGAATTTGGCCAGCGGAAATGGTTGGAACAATTTAATTCATCGCAGCATCAATCTGCCACAACGCATCTTCGGCTGACATCGACAACCCTATTTGACCTTCCGATACTTCGTAATCCCTCGGATTGATGCGGATCATGGCCCCATCGTACTGTTCACATTTCCATCGTACTGTCGGGATCGCCTTTCCCGCACCGCACTCGATGACCACCGATTGCAATCCGTCGTGTTCAGCCAACCACTTGTTGAAATTTGATTCTTGGTTGCAGGTCCGGCCTGGTTGCCAATCAACGTCTCCAAACATCAAAATGTTCGGGCGCGCCACGGCCCCGCAACTCGGACAAAGAGGCATTTGATCCAAGGCACGTATTGTCAAAGGATCGATATCAACTTGAATATCGCTGGCTTCCCAAATCCCGGAGCATCCCTCGCTGCATTGCAAATGATGAATGGAACCGTGGCATTCCATTATTTGGTCAGCAGAAAATCCGGCTTTCTGGAAATGGCCGTCCACATTACTCGTGAACACAAATGCTCCGTGGAAAGCACAGTTTGCCCATTTGAGTAGTATTTCAAAGCCAGCGTGTGGAATTGTCTTTCGATAGAGATTGAGGCGGTGACCGTAAAAACCCCACGCCTGTCTGGGATCCTTTGCAAACCAACGAGGGTTGGCCATGTCTTCGAATCGAAACCCGCTCTGACGGAACATCGGATACGCCTTCCAGAATCCCTCCGGCCCACGGAAATCCGGCAAGCCGGAGTCAACCCCCATCCCCGCCCCTGCCCCAATAAGAATCGCCTCCGCTCCGTTGATGAGATCAGCGGCATGTTTCACACCAGCATGCATTTCAACCCAATTTGCGTTTCACAACATGCAACGTTTAACGCCTCGACTTCTCGATGCGATACAGGTGAGTGTCGCTTCGCAGGAAGAGCGCGCCGTCCGTCACAGCTGGGGAGGCCTTGAACGTGCCGTCCAGTTGGTTGACTGCCAGTATCTTGAATTTGTCGGAAGGAACAACAACGGTGGTCTTTCCCTCGCGGTTTAAGAAGTAGACTCGGCCTCTAATCTCAACAGGCGAAGCGTCGTGGTTGCCGCCGAGGCGTTCGCGCCAATGCTCTCTGCCGGTCAAGGCGTCGAGGCAACTCGCCACGCCGCCATCGTGCACAACAAAAAGCTGTTTTCCGACCAGCAACGGCGACGGGACGTGGGGAATGCCTTTTGAATTCTCCCAGACAATCTGGTCATCATGCAGCCGGCCCTTGCCGGGGCGGACGGCGTAAACACAGAAGTGATCCTGTCGGATCGAGCCGACCACATAAAACAGGTCGTTCCCGTAGGAGGGGCGACCCACAATGGAGAAGCCGTCGTACGGCATCCACCACAGTTCCGCACCAGTTTTGAGGTCGTAAGCTGCAACATGGTCAGCCCCGGAGCAAACCAGTTGCGGGACGCCATCGACCGGCTGAACAAGCGGGGTGGAATAGGCCATCTTTGCAATTGCTTGTTTCTTGGCAGCAGCCTCGAGGTGCGCCCTTGGCTGCTTCCATCTAACCTTTCCCGTCCGCTTATCGAGTGCCACAATAAACTGGTGGTCGATGCCGTCGCACGTGAGGATCAACAGGTCTCGGTGAAGGATCGGCGAGCTGGCCGCCCCCTGGATCACGTTGTAATCAAATCCGGTGTTCTTCCAGAGAATGCCGCCTGCCGTATCAAGACACACAGTGCCACGCGGACCAAAGTGAACATAAACCCGTTCGCCATCCAGCACCGGTGTCGGCGAGGCATAGCCGTTCAAGCGATGGCGCGGGCCAGCTTCCCTCGTTGTCAACACCTCTACATCATGCAGCAATTTGCCGCTGGTTTTTTCGATGCAGATTGCGTGAAGCGATTTGCCATCGGCCTCGGCGCTGGTCATCCAGACCTGGTTGCCGGCAATCACCGGTGACGACCAACCTTGACCGGGCACAGCCGATTTCCAGGTAATGTTACGGTCTTCCGCCCATTGGAGCGGCACACCCTTTTCGTCCGAGTGCCCCTGGCCGTCCGGCCCCCGAAACTGGGGCCAGTCCGCCGCCAATTGCGTAGCGGCAATCAGAAAAAACAGAATGAATGGCAATCGAGATTTCATGGAATTCAGGATGAATTGATGCACAGGAATGGTAAAGTCGTATCTTGGATCATCAATAACCTTTCCGTCTCATTCTCCGGGATCGAGCCATGGCAGATCGTACGGCATTCGCGCGGTCACGCCGACGAGGTGATCGGTCCACGAACCAACGTCAGCAAGACCTCAGTCCATGTCCGGCCAAGCCGGAACGTCACGGTTTTATTCGAGTCACTTATCAATGCCATATGGCCTGGCTGCCCGCCTTGGTTATTTCCCTCCGCGCAGATCCAGCATTGCTTGCCCAAGCGCTCGGCCGATTTTAGTGAACGTGATCGTGCTTCCGAGGTAGTGGTAGGGAAAATCGGAACCGATCTTGACCCAATCCTGTAGATTGTCACGCCATGTGGGATAGGCCTCGTCGGCGCGTTTATCCCAGTAGATGTCGGTCGGGATCGCCTTCACGTTGCCCTTGAAATCCGCGATGTCATTCATCGATGCCTGTGCTTTTTTTACAATGGCCATGTTGCCCTTGGCCGGCTTGAATCCGTTCTGTCCCATAATACCAATGGCCACCGGCAGGTTTGGAATGTCGAAGTCCTTGCGAATGTCGCGAATGAAGTTCTCCATGTTCTTGGCGTACTCATCCTGCAAACCGCCGTACATATCGTTCCAGCCCTGAAACCAAACGAAGCCGGCGATCTCATAGCCCCGGCCGTCGTATTGCGGAAAACGGGTCTTGATTTCGCCAAGGTTCGTTTTGATTTCGGTCATCATCAACCGATAAAAATGGCCGTAACTCTCGACGACCTGTTTACGGTACTCGGCGGCCTTGGCCTTGCGAATCTCATCCATTGAGGCGCTGCTTTTTTCCTCAACCTCCTTGCGGGTGATCTTGGGATTCTCTTTCTTGGCCTTGTTCCACTCGTCGCGAATAAGGTTGTTGTAGTCCCGCTTGATCCTGTTCTCGACCGACTCGTTGATTTTCTCGTCTGGCTGGAGCCCGGAACTGGGTGGCCGGAAATCACGGCCGATACTCTTGCCGCCCCAGGCGGTCTTGATGAGCAGTACCGGCTCGTCGTAATGGTTCCCCATCACGTGGCCAAACTCCAGTTCCAACCCGATGCAGCCAGGCGAGCCGTAGCCAACGGTGAGTTTGCCCCGGCGCTTGAGGTAGTTGATCCAGACATCATCGCGCTCGATGTATTTCCCGTCCTTGTGAAAGTGTGCGAAGAATGCCTTTGTCTCCGAGGCCTGGATCTGGTGGTTCAGCAGTGGATCGATCTTGCCCTTCCCCTCCATGTTCGACTGGCCGGCAAGGATAAACACCTTCACCGGTTCCCGCTTCTCCGCCGCAGTGGAAAGACCAAACCCAAGGCCAAGCGCAAAATATAACAACGGTCTCATGATGCACGGGCAGGCTACCGGCTGGAGGAGTGCCGGCAAGTGGAAACTGGGCATTTTGCTTTGTCGCCGGGAGCCGTTTGCTACCATCCGCCGCCGCATGGGGCGCAAGATTCTCATACTAACTGAGGGACTCTCCTCCCCGCACGCGGCCAAGACAGCGTGCGGCGTCATCCGCTACCGGCGCGACGAGGTGGTGGGCGTGCTCGACACCACCGTGCCCCCTCAGCCGGCGCAGGCACTGCTCGAAGTCGGCGGCGACCTGCCGGTGGTTAACTCCCTCGACGCCCTGCCTGAGGCCAACATGCTGCTCATCGGCATCGCCCCATCCGGCGGCTCGCTGCCCGCGCCAATGCGGGCGCTGGTGCTGGGCGCAATCCAGCGTGGCATGGACGTGGAATCGGGACTGCACGAATTTTTAAATGACGACGCGGAACTCGCCACCGCCGCCGCGGCCAGCGGCTCGACCCTCCGCGACCTGCGCCGCAACCACGAGCGCGATGTGGCCAAGCGCCAGGGCCTCTCCGCCGACTGCCTCCGCATCCACACCGTCGGGCACGATTGCAGCGTGGGAAAAATGGTGGTCTCCGTCGAGGTGGCGCGCGGCTTGGCCAAGCGGGGCGTGGACGCCAAGTTCATCGCCACCGGCCAGACCGGGATGATGATCGAGGGGGACGGCTGCCCGGTCGACGCCGTGGTCGTGGATTTCGTCAGCGGCGCGGTCGAAAAACAGATCCTTGCGCACCAACACAACGACGTGCTCGTCATCGAGGGCCAGGGCAGCATCACGCACCCGTGCTACTCCGCAGTGACGCTTGGTCTGCTGCACGGCTGCCTGCCGGACGGCCTCATTTACTGCTACGAGATGGGCCGCAAGATGGCCAAGGGCGCGGCCACCGTCGCGCTGCCCACGATCAATTCGCAGCGCGAGTTGTACCTCGCCATGGCCAACGCCGCGCATCCTTGCCGGTTCATCGGCGTGGCCATCAACAGCCGCACGGTCGACGAGGCGGCCTACCTGGCCGAACGCGACCGCATCCAGACGGAATGGAACCTGCCGGCCTGCGACGTCTTCCGCGAAAACGCCGTGCCGCTGGTGAACGCAGCAATCAAAATGGTGAAAGAGTAAAATGGAACTGCTCCTCCACGAATACGAATTGCCGCTTAAGCACCCGTTCAAGATTTCGCGCGGAACCGTCACTGTCCAGCAATCGCTGATCGTCGAGTTGCGGCAAGACGGCGTGAGCGGCTACGGCGAGGCGGTCTCCAGCACCTACTACAATTCCCCGATCGAAACGATGCGGAATCATCTCGTGGGCATGCAGCCATTGCTCGCAGGCGAGACGTTTCGCGACACCGACTCGTTCTGGAACCTGTGCGCCGGGTGCTTGGCCAACGCGCCGTTTGTCTTGTCCGGGCTCGATTGCGCGGCGCACGATCTTTGGGGACAGCTCGAGGGCGCGCCGGTGCACCGCCTTTGGGGACTCGACCCGGACGATTCAGTCGCCTCCTCATTCACCATCGGCATCGCCGAGGTGGACGAAATGGTGGCCAAGCTGGCCGAGATGCCGGGATGGCCGGTGTACAAAATCAAGCTCGGCACCCGGCGCGACATTGAAATCATCCGAGCCCTGCGCGCGCAGACTGACGCCGTGTTCCGTATAGACGCCAACTGCGGCTGGACTCCGGACGAAGCCGACGCGCTCACGGCCGAGATGGCGCAACTCCGTGTCGAGTTCATCGAGCAACCGCTTGATCCCTCAGAGCAAAAGGCCCAGGCGTCTCTGTTCCACAAGTCCGCCCTGCCAATCATCGCGGACGAAAGCTGTGTGCGCGAAGCCGACGTGTCTCAGTGCGCGGATCGGTTTCACGGCATCAATATCAAGCTGTGCAAATGTGGCGGCCTCACCCCCGCCCGCCGGATGATCACCGCCGCGCGCGACCACGGCCTCAAGGTGATGGTCGGATGCATGGCCGAAAGTTCCGTCGGGATCTCTGCAGCCGCACAACTGGCGCCGCTGCTCGACTACGCCGACCTCGACGGCGCCGTGCTTCTGTCCAAGGATGCCGCTGATGGTGTGCAACTACGCCAAGGCCAGTTGACTTTCCCCGACGCCCCAGGCCTCGGCATCCGGTCGCTGAGATAAAATCAACTCCTTGGCCAAGCGGCAAGGATGTGGCTCACCAGTCTGCCAAACCCGGCGGAGCTGACGCTGCCCTGCTTTTCAAAGGTGTTCACGCGGTGCACGATGACGAGGTCCCACTGCGGGACGACCAGCACCTTGTGACCACGATAACCGCTCGCGGAAAAGGCGCCGTCCGGCAGGGTGACGCTGGGGTAGAACTTTCCGTTGGCTGCCACCCACCACATGTAGCCGTAACCTCCGCCGCGCTCGGTGGTGGAGTACGGGCGTGTACTTTCGTCAACCCAGTCGTGCGGGATGATTTGATGTTCACCCCACCGCCCGCCGCGCGCGAAAAGCAGCCCGAACCTCGCGAGGTCGCGTGCGCTGAGTTGAAATGGGTACGCCGCGTGAATCGAGTCAGCCCCGGTGACGTAACCGGTGTGTTTTTCGCGGACAAAATCCTGCATGCCAAGCGGCTTGACCAGGCGCGACTCGAATTCCCGGTAAACCCCGCGTCCGGCCTGGTTTTTGAATATGGTGCCCAGCGCGTTGAAGTCCCAGTTGTTGTAGTACCAAAACGTGCCAGGCGGATGACTCCCGCGCCTGGGCCGCTTGGCCGCCATGCCTTTCGTCTCGTACAGCGCAGGGTGGTACACTCCGGAACGCGCCTTGAGCAGGTCGACAACGGTGGCCTGTTTCTCCGTCGCGCTGAGTGACGGGGCGTTGTCGTCGATGCCCAGTTCACCGAGCGTGCTGGTGCGCCTGATCTTTCCGGAAGCCACATGCGGGCCATACAACGCGCTGAGGATGCTCTTGCGCATGGAATGGCACTTGAACGGCCGCCGTGTTTCGCCCCACTCGTCGACAATCCTGCCGCTCTGCACGATCACCACCGCCGAGGTCTTGAGCATGGCAGCGTGCTCTTGGGCCGCTTTCAACTCGGGCGACGACCAGCCGGCAGCCTCCGGTGTCGGCCAGCGCGCCCATTCGGTTCCGGGAAATATCTCGGCCTGGAGGTGTTTAAAACGGTCGGCAGCGTTCGCTTGGCCAAGCACAACCATGACCAGTAGGCCAAGCGTGGCAACTGGGCTTAGGAATATGGATTTACTGGGCATGCGGTTTATGATGGTCTTGTCGCTCCAAATAGTTCAAGCCCCATGCGTTACTTTCGATTTGCCTTTGTCCTTGTTGGCCTGAGCCTCCTTTCCATCCTGACCGCCCCGGCGGCACCCCTGGCCAAGCGGGTGGACCGGGCCATGCTCGACGAGATGGCCGAACAGGAATTGATCGGCCTTGCCGTCGGCGTCATTCAAGATGGACAAATCACATACCTGAAAGGCTACGGCCTGGCTGACCGCGAGCAGCGCCTGCCGGTGACACGAGAAACGATGTTCCGATGGGCTTCCATTTCCAAATCCCTCACCGCCGTCGCAGCGATGCAACTTTGGGAACGCGGCGAACTGGATCTTGAACGTGAGGTGTACCAGTACGTACCCGAGTTCCCCAACAAGGGTGTGATGCTTCGTGTGCGGCATCTTCTCTGCCACCAGAGCGGCATCGTGCATTACACAAACGGCAAAGTCATTCGGACGAGGCGCGACTACCCGGTGACTAATCCGTATGAGAATGTGATTTTTGCGCTGGACACATTCAAGGAATCACCGCTCGTGAACGAACCAGGCCAAAAGTACTCGTACACCACCCACGGCTACATCCTTCTGAGTGCGGTCGTGGAACGGGCGCATAAACAGAAGTTCGCCCTCCAAGTACGGGATCGAATCGCCAAGCCGCTGGAACTGGGAGCGCTGAAGCCCGACTACCAGTGGAAAGAGATCCCCCACCGGGCCGTGGGTTACCGGAGACACAACGGGGAGGTGAAAGTCTCCACCGACACCGATGTCAGCTGGAAACTCGGCGGCGGCGGGTTCATCTCGAACATCGACGACTTGGCCAAGTTCGCCGCGGGACTGCTGAACCACCAGCTTGTGAAAGCAGCTACGCGCCGAAAAATGTGGACACGACAAATGACCCGTGACGGAAAGCAAACAAAATATGCACTAGGCTTCAGCTTCAACCATTACCGAAACGGCGAGCTGCACACTTGGAAGGCGGACGGGACTGGCATCGAAATTGTCGGCCACAGCGGATCACAGGAAAAAACCAAGACCTGGATGGCTCTGTGGCCGGAAAAAAAACTGGGCGTGGTGTTGATGAGTAACTCAAAATACGCCAACCCACGCAGGCTTGCCGGACGACTCCTGGAAGCCGTCATGCAACAGGACTCAAAGCAATCCGGTGAATGAAAATTGCGACGGAAAGAAACGAGGACTGATAGCAAGGACTGTGTGAAGGTGACACACTAACAGCAGCAGGTTCCAATTACCATACCCCCAGAATCACACGGGTGAATTGGCACAAATTCATGCCTTCAGAAAATCCTCGAAGAAGTTGTAGATGATGTTGTTGCTCTGCTTGTTGGGCGAGTGGGCGGGACGGTTGGTCATGGCCACGCGGTTTTTGGCACCAAGCAAATCGTTGACCTCAATACTGTGATTGAGTGCCTCCCAGCGGCGCAATGAATCCTCCGAGCCACCGCTCACCAGGAAGGGGCGCGGGGCCATGAGGGCATGCAACTCGTGCAGATCGCGACCGGCCTTGACCAACTCAGGATAAAGGCCACGCACGGGGTTCTCTGTCGTGGGCACGCCGCGCTTTCGCCACGGACGCGGATGCCATCCCAGATACCACGGCTCCCAGTAGTTCACGCTCGGGCGTGTGTCGAAGACGATGCCGGGGTCTGACCACGCCGCGCATGCAAATCCATCGAAGAGGCAGGAGGCAAACATCGCCCACTTGCCACCGTATGAGTGTCCCACAATCCCAATGCGTTGCTCATCCACCTCCGGCCGCTGCGCCAGCACGTGCCAGGCGTTGGCCGCCGCACAGCCGAGCATTGACAGGGGCTGCACCGTCGCCTTGTCGATGGAGGGATAATAGGTGGCGTAGGTGCGGTTGTGGGTGGTCCTACTGCTGCCAAGGGACAGCGCCACGAACCCGCGCCGCACCAGTTGCAACGCAAAGTCCCGATACGGCCGCGTTCCCAGACCAACAGCTGTTTCCGGCTCATAAAACACCGTCACCACCGCTGGCCGTTTGCCACTGCCATCGGGGATCAACAAATATCCCGTGGTGAATTCCACCGGCGTCCACTTGAACTGCACCATGATCTGCCGAAAATTCTCCCGTCGCGCTTCGCCCATTACCTCTACACGTGGTTTTGTGATCAATTTCGGCCACGCCCCCATCTGTTTCATCCAGTCGGTTCGTATTTCTGTCCGCCGACGCGCCCATTCCTCCGGCGTCTCCGCCCTCGAGCCGTCGTTGAAAATCAACGGCGAACGATAACTGCCCAGCTTGCCTCGCCACTCCGTTGGCGGTGTGAGGGTGGAGCCCACCACTCGCCGATCCATTGCCATCAACCGCCCAACCACGGGACCCAACGCCACGGTCTTCAGGAATGTGCGCCGATTGGACTGAAGCTGCATGGCTGATGAACAACAAAAATGGCCGGAATTGGCAAGCACACTTCTAAATTGGAAATCATCCGCTCCAGCGATTGCTGTTGAAGTCCCGTCAACCACTTGCCAAAGCCCGGTTGCAGTCCATCTCCAACTGACCCGCTTTTTATGGACATCCAACCCGTCAGCAGCCAAAATCCGTTGTCCAGACCAGCATATCAATTACTTGTCACAGTCAATTCGCGAGCCTCAACCCGCCACATAATGAAATCAACCAAACGGAAGGGGTTCACGCTCATCGAACTTCTGGTGGTAATCGCCATCATCGCCATCCTGGCAGCGCTGCTATTGCCCGCGTTGTCACGCGCCAAGGAACGAGGCAGGAGAGCCGTCTGCAAATCCAACCAGCGTCAACTCACGCTGACGATCCTCATGTATTCGGGTGAGAATGAGGGCAGGTTCCCTACCGGGCTTCGCAACAACAACGTGTCCCACTACACATTTATCAGCACAAAGGTGTTTAACTACCTGCGCGACAAGGGCAGCCTGTCCACCAATTCCTTCTCCTGCCCCAACAAGCAGGATTGGTTTCGCATGAGCGGGGTCGGGTATCGCCTCGGATACTACTACCTCTGGGGCCACAAGACCCCAAAAAAGCCCAAGAACTATTCGCCGCCGCCGTTGGGCTCCACTGCACCGATACATTGGGACTCCCCCAGTCGGGACACCGACCCACCGATCTGGGCCATGATTGCCGACGTGGTCGAAAAGGGAACCTTTACACCCCCGGTAACCTCCAGCCCGCACGGCCCCGGAGGCAGTGTCATCAGTAAATTCAACTCGTTTCCCGAGCCAGAAAAGATCGGTTCGGAAGGGGGCAATGTGGGCTATGTCGATGGATCGGTGCAATGGGTGAACCAGGCGATGATGAGACCTCATAACGCGACCATCCCTGCCGGGCGAATCATCGGCTACTGGTGACGCCGCAAATGAAACATTTTAGCCCACAAAACAAGTCATCAGAAAGCATGAACCGAGCGAACCGAAAACAAGGTTTCACTCTCATTGAACTGCTGGTGGTGATCGCCATCATCGCTATCCTGGCGAGCCTCCTGCTGCCGGCGCTCGCCAAGGCCAAAGGAAAGGCACTGTCTGCCAACTGCCTGTCCAACCTTCACCAATGGGGAATCTACTTCCATATGTTCGCACAGGATCATGAGGACAAGTTCATGTATCCCAATCAAGGTGTTTGGGTTGAGCCTTTGAGACCCTACTACGAGGGCGGTGGGGAGAAAATCCGGGTTTGTCCCCGGGCAACCCGATCCCAGGCAGAAGGAGCACCGGGCGCACTGGCTGCATGGGACGTTGTCAACTCACACACCAGGATCAAGGATGTTTACCGGGGCAGCTACGGGATCAATAACTGGACCTACAACATTCCAAAGGGCATGAACCTGCTATGGGGTCACCCGGTGGAGAACAACTGGCGCACCATCAACCCGACCGGGGCTGACCTGAACAACATCCCGATCTTCATGGAATGCTGGCGCTGGGGCGGTGCACCGTATGACTCGGGACCCAACGCCGTTCCGCCCCCCGCCGAAAACTCGCTGATCCACGGGATGGGTCGTTTTTGTTTGAACCGGCACAATGGATTTGCGAACGGCTGCATGATGGATCTATCAGTCCGCCCCATCCGATTAAAGGCATTGTGGGGGCTGAAATGGCACAAAAAGACCAACACAGCCTACCGGCCCGCTTGGCCGGTTTGGATGAGCAAAATGCCTTCAAAATAAGGGTCTTTTTCTCGCCGCCTGGCCAATCGACAGTGTGGTTTTTTCTCAACAGTAGCCCGCTTTTCATTTGACAACACAGGGGGATCTTGAACTGTCCTTTGTTGATCGCAAAATTAGTTTTTGACTAAGCCCTAAAAACAACGTTTCGCCATATACCCAAAGATGAAAACAAACCGTCAAAACGGATTCACACTCATCGAGTTGCTTGTCGTCATTGCCATCATTGCCATTCTGGCGTCGCTACTGCTACCGGCCCTGGCCAAGGCCAAGCAGAAAGGCGTGCAGGCAGTCTGCATCAGCAACCTCAAGCAGTGGGGGCTGATCTGGCAATATTACACCGACGACAATGAAGGCTTCTTTAGCAATGGCATCAAGGTCGGCTGGGCGCGAGGCGAATGGGTGGCGTCGCTGGAGAAGTTCTGGCGCAAACAGGACATCCTGCTTTGCCCGGCGGCCGACATGGCGCGAACCAGTTCAGGGCCGGGATACAATCGCGTCAAGGTCCCAAAATTCAAGCCGGATCCCTACCCCGCATATGGCAGTTACAACGCCTCCTACAGGCACGGACATATCTCGCAGGACCGGGGCATCCCCACCCGCTCAAGCTATGGAAACAACAACTGGCTCTACAACGCACCAAGGACCATCCAGAACCGACTTGAGAAATGGCACTGGAGAAGCATGAACCCCTCCGGCCATGATCTGCACAACATCCCGATGTTCATGGACACCATGTGGCGCGGTGGAGGGCCGTACCATGGGAACGCCAACAAGATCATGCCCGGAAACTACAACGGCGACTGGCAGGGTGCCGGCAAGGAGATGATGCACTTCGCGTTCGACCGCCACAACGGCGGCATCCAGGGTGTGTTCATGGACCACTCGGTGCAGCATGTGCCGATCAAGAAACTGTGGCGCCTCAAGTGGCATCGGGAGTTTGACACCAGCATAAAGATCAGCTGGCCCAGCTGGATGGCCGGATATCCCGAGCACCAGTAGGCCACAACTACAATTCATTAAGACGGCGGACCAAAGACAAAAACGCACACATCATCTGATTCATTTCCTGAAAAAAAAGCCTATGAAAATGGATTTAAGGTCGATTGACCAAGCTGCCAGAAAGGGCTTATTCAGAATAGAAATAAGCTAATCGGCCGTAACGCGAGAATTTAGGTAAGATCGCTTTCGCCGACTGGCCCTTTACCAAACGCTTACCACTTGCGAATCTGTGGCTGTCCGCATTGAACGGATTTGGCTCAAAGAAAATCCAAATTTCTTTGGCAAATCCGGGAAGGTTTCGCGGCAATATGGTGACGACTCCATTTTAGGGCGAGAGAACCTGAATTGAAAATTGTTAACAATTTGATTGATATCCGATTTTTTTTTGCTACTCTGCCCCGGCACACGAGTTTTTATTATAAGCAGAGCCATCGTCTGCAACCCCGAATGAAAGATGAAAACGCACCGTCGAAACGCATTTACACTCATTGAACTCCTTGTCGTCATCGCGATTATCGCGATCCTAGCAGCCCTGCTGTTGCCGGCCTTGGCCAAGGCCAAGCAAAAGGGAGTGCAGGCCGTCTGCATGAGCAACCTCAAGCAGTGGGGGCTGGTCTGGCAGTATTACACCGACGACAACGAGGGTTACTTCAGCAAG
>JASMKO010000034.1 GCA_030749225.1 Verrucomicrobiota bacterium | reverse complement strand
CGCCTTCCCAAGTTGGAGTGGGTTGGATAGGTTCGCGCGACTTCGAACCACCAAAAACCATGAAGACGACACGACGTTCATTTCTGGGGAGCTGCGGACTGCTGGCGGGAGTTGCAGTGGCGGTTCCGGGAACTGCGCTTGGCCAAGCGGCGCCCGGACGCAAGCGGATTGCCTTTCTTGGCACCGAAGTGCGCACACACTCGCACGCCCAGCATTTTCTCGACCGGCTCGCGCTGGGCTACGGCTGGCGCGGTGGTTGGCAGGAACCGCGAACAGACATTGCCTCCGTCTACATCGATCAGTTTCCGAAGAATGGTGATCTCGGCCGCAGCCGCGTGGAGCGTTACGGGTTGAAGCTTTACCCGAGCATCGAGGAGGCGCTGACGCTGGGCACCAGAAAGCTCGCGGTCGATGGTGTGGTCATCATCGCCGAGCACGGGAACTATCCGGACAACGAAATGGGCCAGAAACTGTATCCGCGCTACGAGTGGTTCAAGCGCGTCGTCAAGGTGTTCGAGAAGAGTGGACGCTCGGTGCCGGTCTTCAACGACAAGCATCTCTCGACGACTTGGGCGCGATGCAAGGAGATGGTCGATGATGCCAATCGGCTGAAGTTTCCGTTCTTTGCCGGGTCGTCACTGCCAGTCACCCGACGCATGCCGTCGATCGACATGCCACACAACGTCCCGCTGAAGGAAAGCGTGTGCGTGGCCTATGGCGGGGTGGACAGCTACGACATCCATGCGCTGGAGACCGCGCAATGCATGTCCGAGCGGCGGCGCGGCGGCGAGGTCGGTATCCGGCAGGTTCACGCGATGCGCGGTGAAAAAGTCTGGGAACGCCTCGCCGAGGCTCGCCATGCCGACACGCGGCAGTTGGTCGTGTCGGCACTCACGCGCAGCCATAATCTCCCGGTCGAAGGCGGCTATTACACCGGCAAGATCACGTTCGACTGGGCGCGCAAGACGTTCCCTAACCCGATTGCCTATTTCATTGACCACAATGACGGATTCCGCACGACGATGATGTTGACCAGTATTCGGGACTTCAATTACGCCGGCCTGCGTGCCGACAACGGCGAGATCGTCTCCACGCAGATGTATTTGCCGATGCCGACTCACGGTTCATCGACGGCCGACTTTTTCCATCCGCTTTGCCGCCACATCGAGGAAGCGGTGATCACCGGCAAGGTGCCGTATCCGGCGGAGCGCACGCTACTGACATCCGGGATGACGCTGGCCGGGGTGGAGTCGCTGCATCGCGGGCAGGTGCCAATCCAAACCCCGCAAATGGATGTTCGATACACAGTCGGGGCGGAGTCGACCTACTGGCTCGATTAAACGCGCAAGTCCATGGCGATGTCAGCCCGGGTTGGCGTAGGCGGTATTTTCATCGAAAGCAACCATTTCACGGCGCAGCTCGCGGATCGTGCGGCGTTTGAGCGTTCGGAGTGGCTGACCGGCGAGGCCCTGCTGGCGAACGACACCGGCGTGCTCGGGGGAATGATGTCGGTGCTAAGGGCCGGCGGCTGCGAGCCTGTGCCACTGTTTTACGCCAGCGCCTGTCCGAATGGTGCGGTCCAAGCCGAGGTTTACGATGAACTGAAAAACGAGCTGCTGCAGCAGCTGGTCGATGCGGGTGAACTCGACGGTGTCCTGCTCTGCCTGCACGGCGCGGCGGCGGCGGTTAACGCGCCCGATCTGGAGGGCGACCTGGCCGGGGCGATTCGGGAGTGGGTGGGGGAACAGGTACCGCTTGTTGGCACGCTTGATCTGCACGCACATGTAACCTCGAAGTTGCTCTCACAGACGGATGCATTGTTGGCCTGGGAAACATACCCGCACGTGGACGCTTTTGGGACGGGTGAACGCGGTGCCCGCACGATGATCGAGATCCTGTCCGGCCACCTGAAGCCGGTGATGGCCATGGCCAAAGTGCCGGTACTCGTCAGCGCAATTCACGGCCAGACAAAGCCGCCCGGGCCGTTCGCCGATGTGATGCAGGAGGCCAAGCGGCTCGAGGATGACAGTGTGTTCCATTCGATCAACCCGATTTTGGTTCATCCCTACCTGAACATGCCGGAAATGGGAGGCGGCGTGTTGGTGGTTGCCAATGAAAACGAAGCCGAGGCTGTGTTCATGGCCAAGCGCTTGGCCAAGCGCTACTGGAGAAATCGCGGTGAACTGCAGCCGGAGACGTTACTCCCGAACGAAGCTGTGCGGCGAGGACTGCAGATCGAAGGCGGCCCGGTACTGCTAGTGGAAACGGCGGACTGCTGCGGAGGCGGTGCCGCGGGCGATAGTGTGCACTCGCTTCGTTCGTTACTTCATGAAGCACCCGCTCAGGCAGCCATTGTCCCCGTGGTCGATCCACAGGCAGCTCATGCGGCACACTCGGCCGGGCTTGGCCAAGGGGTTCGTTTGCGACTGGGTCATCAACTGGACACCCAGTGGGGCGAACCCATTGAAGTAGAGGGCGTTGTCGTGAAGATGAGTGACGGTGAATTTGTCTATCGCGGCGGCATCTGGGATGGTCGCTCCGGTCACATGGGGCGGACTGCCGTGGTGGCCGTTGGCCCCATCCGAATTCTCATCAGCAGCAATGCGACCTACGACTGGATGACGGAGCAGTTTGACCTGCTTGGCCTAAACCCCGCGGACTGCAAATTTGTTGTCGCGAAAAACCCGATGAATTACCAGCAGGCTTACGCCGGGGTGATGAAGGCGACGTTCGTGCTCGACACGCCCGGCCCGACTCCCGCCAACACGAACGCCCTGTCGTACACCGCGATGAAGGGTGGTTGGTTTCCATCCGACCCGGATATCACCATAGACGAGCCGACGGTGATAGTTTCCCGGCAGCGCGAATTGGCTCCATGAGTGAAGTTCACTTGCCTGATCAGATCGGCACTGCGAGAGTTCGCCCGGTCAAAGTCATGAAACACATTTTGATTTGCAGTCTCTTCGCTGCCCTGCTGTTTGTTCAACCCGGAGGCCGAGCAGCGGAGTCACCCGGTTTGAAGGTTCTCGAAACGCGGAAAATCTGGCCCGGCGAACCGCACAGTGCCTTCACAGACCTAGAACGGTTCCAAGGGAAGTGGTACTGCGCGTTTCGAGTCGGCAAAGGCCACGCCGGCAAGGGGGATCATGGCCAAATCCGTGTGATCGTTTCTGATGATGGGAAATCGTGGCGCGCGGCGGCGCTGCTGCAAACCAAGGGCGTCGACTTGCGTGATGCAAAGTTGTCGGTCACCCCGGGAGGCGAACTGCTGCTCAACTCGTGTGAGTACCGCGTGGACAACGACAACGCAGACGTACGCAACAACACCTCGGTGACGTACCTTTCACGGAACGGCACCGACTGGTCGACTGCCACGCAGATCGCTGACAAGGGGTATTGGTTGTGGCAGACCTCCTGGCGCGGCGACACCGGCTATGCACTTGGCTACCAGTGGGGCAACCGTGATGCAACGCGATTTTACCGCACGACCGATGGCGTGGAGTACACGTTGCACGTCGATCACCTCCGGCCACCGGGCGATCGCAGCAACGAACACGCGATGTTTTTCGATGCCACGGGTCGCGCCCACATGTTGCTGCGCCGTGACAATGCCCAGTCGAAAACCGGCGGCTACGCGCTGTTTGGCCTAGCAGAGGCGCCTTACACGGACTGGGAATGGCGCCGGTTGAACATTACGCTCGGTGGCCCGTCGATGATCCAGTTGCCGGATGGCCGAGTGATTGCCTGTGTTCGACGTTATGCTGGTGAGAACCATCGCAACTGGGGATCGCAATGGACTGAGTTGGGCTGGATCGACACCCAGACCGCGAAGTACACCCCTGCTGCCAAGCTACCGAGCGGGGGTGACTCAAGTTATGCCGGGCTGGTTTGGCACAAGAGAATGCTATGGGTGAGCTATTACAGCAGTCATGAGGGCAGCACCTCGATCTATTTGGCCAAGGTTCGCATCGATGGAACGGACTGATTTACGAACGGTTGTCTTGAAAAATCCGGCGTTCGGGACTATTCGTTTGGTGTGAACCGTACTCTAATATTGCTTGCCGCGGCGTCTGCTTTTGCTGCCGAGCAGCCGGCCTTGCCGGCGGAGGAAAAGCCGGTGGATTTCGCCCGCGAGATCCTGCCGGTACTCTCCGATAAATGTTTCGTCTGCCACGGACCGGACACGAGGAAAAAGGACCTTGTCCGGCTCGACTCGTTTGAAGGCGCAACACGCGACCTGGACGGTTACAAGGCCATCAATCCTGAGGCGCTTGCGGAGAGCGAGATCATCGTCCGAATAAATGACGCGGACGACGCCATGCCGCCTGAAAATGCTAAAAAACAGCTCACCGCGGACGAGCGCAAATTGATCGAGCGCTGGATCAAGCAGGGCGGCAAATACGCCAAGCACTGGGCATTCGTCCCCCCCGTGAAGCCGACTCCGCCCAGCAGTGGGCATCCGGTTGATGCCTTTGTCAAACAACAGTTCCCGGAAGGCACCGGATTTGCATCGGCTCCCGACAGGTCCACCCTGGCGCGCCGGTTGGCTTTGGTATTGACCGGTCTGCCGCCGGAGCCAGAGCTACTGGATTTCTACCTCAACGACGACAGCGCCAATGCCTACGAGCGGCTCGTGGAACAACTCCTAGCCGATCCCCGGTACGGTGAGCATCAGGCCCGGTACTGGCTTGATGCCGTTAGATACGGTGACACGCACGGCTTGCACCTCGACAACAAGCGGGGCATTTACCCTTACCGCGACTGGGTGGTACGTGCGTTGAACAACAACATGCCACTTGACCGGTTCATCGAGTGGCAGCTTGCCGGCGACCTTCATCCAAACCCAACCACCGAGCAATTGATTGCCACCGGTTACGTGCGGATGAACCCAACCACCGCGGAGGGCGGCGTGATCCCGGCCGAGTTTCAGGCCAAGAACAACTTCGACCGCACGGAGACGCTGGGCACGGTGTTCCTTGGCATGACGATGATCTGTTCGCGCTGCCATACGCACAAGTACGATCCCATTACGCAGACGGAGTACTACCAGTTGATGGCGTTTTTTAACAGCACCGCGGAGGGGCCGCTTGACGGGAACAAGTACGAGTATGCCCCGGTCATCAAGGTGCCCCGTGACCAAGTTTCGTGGAACGATTGGCAGCGGCTGCAGGCCGAACGCGACCAGTTGCTGGCCGAGGCGGCCTTGACGTTTCAAAATCCGCAGGAGTTCCAATCCGAAGCCAAGCAGAAATGGGACAAGGCCGACAAGGGCGCTCGCTTGGCCATGGTTGTTGATGAAAACGGGCCATGGAAAAAGGCCAGCCTGACGATTCACGAAACGGCCAAGCGCTTGGCCAAGCGCATCGGTGACGCGAAGAAGGTCTTCACAACCACTCTTGTTGCCAAGGAACTCGGCAAGCCACGCGAAACCAAGCTTCTGCAGCGAGGCGAATACAATCTGCCCACCGGCAATCCTCTACAGCCCAGCGTGCTCAACGTCATGGGCAGTCTCCCAAAGGGAGCGGCCCGCAACCGGCTCGGCTTGGCCAAGTGGCTGACCAGCCGCGACCAGCCGGTGGTCGCCCGCGTGTTGGTGAACCGGATTTGGCAGCGTGTGTATGGCAAGGGACTTGTCCGCACACCGGAGGATTTTGGACTGCAGGGCCAGCATCCCACCCATCCGGAACTGCTTGATTGGCTTGCGGTGGAACTGCAAGAGAGCAACTGGGACCTGAAACACATGCTTCGGTTGATGGTCAGCAGTGTAACCTTTCGGCAAAGCTCCGCGCTTCGGCCCGCCTTGAACGACCCCGAAAACAAGCTATTCGCCCGCGGACCGCGGTATCGACTCGATGCCGAGGTACTGCGGGACATCGCCCTTTGGGCCAGCGAACTGCTCGATCCGCACATGGGCGGCGAAGGGGTGAAACCGTACCAGCCAGCCGGGATGTGGAAGGCACTGTCACACCCGGCCAGCAACACCAAGAATTACAAAGCGGACACCGGGCGGATGGTCTATCGCCGCAGCCTCTACGTTTACTGGAAACGCACAAGTCCGCACCCGATGATGACGCTATTTGACGCCCCCAACCGTGAGTCCAGCTGCGTCAAGCGTTCCAGAACGAACACGCCGCTTCAATCGCTTGGTCTGCTCAACGAAACCCAGCGTGTGGAGATGGCACGCATGTTGGCCGAACGGCTGCTTAAGGAACAGGCCACCGACGATCAGCGGCTGAACCTGATGTTCACGCTGCTCGCCTGTCGTGAGCCGAACGCTGCCGAGCGCGATGCCTGTAAACGGCTGCTCGATTCAATGCGCGAACGCTACGCCTCGGCTGAAAAGGATGCGAATGATCTACTCAACACCGGCGAGGTTCCCCGCGACAAATCATTGAACGCAACCGACCATGCCGCCTGGACCCAACTATCTGCCACGGCATTGGCAAGTGATCTGGCTTTGATGCTATTTTAAAAAATGAATCCAATACGCGAAACTGACTTGATGATAACGCGCCGGCAGTTGTTCGGGCGCGCAGCGCTTGGTTTGGGCACGGCGGCCTTGGCCAACGCGCTTGGTCCGGATTTATTGGCCAACACCGATAGTCAAACGCCCGGAACCCATTTTACCCCAAAGGCCAAGCGGGTGATCTATCTGTTCATGAGCGGTGGGCCAAGCCATCACGATCTATGGGATTACAAGCCGAAGATGCGCGAGATGTTTGGCAAAAACCTGCCCGAACACGTACGGGATGGCCAACGCATCACCGGCATGACTGCCGGCCAGAAAACGCTCCCGGTCTGCCCGAGCAAATACCCCTTCACCAAGCATGAAAACAACGATCGCGGTCTCTGGGTGAGTGAACTGCTCCCGTACACGGCCAAGGTGGCCAAGGAACTGGCGGTCGTCTACAGCACGTTTACAGAGGCAATCAATCATGACCCGGCGATCACTTACATCCAGACCGGCAGCCAGATCCCCGGTCGCCCGAGCTTGGGCGCTTGGCTCAGTTACGGGCTGGGCCGAATGAATGAAAATTTACCGGGCTACGTTGTCATGCATGCCCGCTCAAAGTTTCCAGAACAGAGCCTGTTCGGTCGCCTTTGGGGAACCGGGTTCATGCCGTCCGAGCATCAGGGTGTGTTGCTCCGCAGCGAAGGCGACCCGGTGTTGTACCTGAAAAACCCGGCCGGCGTCTCCACCAAGGACCGTCGTGCTCAACTCGACACACTCGCGGCGTTGAACCAGCAGCAATATCAGGAGTTTGCCGACCCTGAAATTCTTGCCCGGATCAAGCAGCATGAGTTGGCCTATCGAATGCAAACTTCCGTGCCGGAACTAATGAATCTCTCCGGCGAAAGCGATGCGACATTCGAGCTTTACGGCGAAGAGGCGCGGCAGGCCGGGAGCTTTGCGGCATGCTGCCTAAACGCCCGCCGACTGGCCGAACGGGGTGTGCGCAACATCCAGATTTTCCATCGCGGCTGGGATGCCCACGGCAGTCTGCCGCGCGAGCACGAGTCCCAATGCAAGGACATCGACCAAGGTTGTTACGCCTTGATCAAGGATCTCAAGCAACGCGGCATGCTCGACGAAACCTTGGTGGTATGGGGCGGCGAATTTGGCCGAACCTCCTACTGCCAGGGCAAGTTGACCGAGGAGAATTATGGGCGCGACCATCACCCGCGATGCTTCACCACCTGGATGGCCGGCGGCGGCATCAAGCCCGGCATCACCTATGGGCGGACAGATGATTACGCCTACAACATCACCGACGCCGATGGGAATATGATCCGTCCCACCAAGGGCAAATGGACGCCCGGCACGATGCACATCCACGACCTGAACGCCACAATCCTTCATCTGTTGGGGATTGACCACAAACGGTTGACCTATCGGTATCAGGGTCTCGACTTTCGCCTGACCGACGTCCACGGCCACGTCATCCAAGACCTCATTGCATGAGGCGTAGACGAACCCATCCTTCGGCCGCTAGATTACCTGTCCAACGATGAGCAACTCCAGCATTCCCGCCGCCTACTCACCTCCTGATCGACTGCTGCTCGGACCCGGCCCCAGCAATGCCGCCCCCTCCGTACTCCAAGCAATGCAGCAACCTCTAGTAGGCCACCTTGATCCGACATTCATCGACATGATGGAGGAGATCAAGTCGATGCTGCGGCACGTTTTCCAGACCGAAAATGAAATGACGTTACCTGTCAGCGCCACTGGTAGCGCGGGGATGGAGGCCTGTTTTGTTAATTTACTGGAGCCGGGCGACAAGGTGCTCATCGGCGTCAACGGCGTGTTCGGCACGCGCATGTGCGACGTCGCCGAGCGCTGCGGGGCAACGGTCACCAAGGTCGAGGCCGAGTGGGGCACGATCATCGAGCCATCAGCCATCGCCGCCGCGCTCGAGGGTTGTAAACCCAAGCTTGTGGCGATTGTTCATGCCGAGACTTCCACCGGTGCACTTACACCAGTCGAGGAACTCTCGCGCCTGACACACGACGCCGGGGCGTTGTTCCTGCTCGACACCGTCACATCACTTGGCGGCTGCCCGGTGGCAGTTGACGACTGGCATGTTGACGCTGTCTACAGTGGGTCACAAAAATGCCTAAGCTGTCCGCCGGGCCTAGCACCGGTTTCGTTCAGCCCTAGGGCTATGGAAGTTATTACCGGTCGCAAAGCCAGAGTGCAAAGCTGGTATCTCGACATGAACTTCCTGGCCAGTTACTGGGGGTCGGAGCGTGTTTACCATCACACCGCGCCGATCTCGATGAATTATGCGCTGCACGAGGCGCTGCGGCTTGTCCTCGAGGAGGGACTCGAGGCGAGATGGGCGCGGCACCGAAAGGTGCACGAGGCCCTCAAGGTCGGCTTGACCAAGCTGGGCCTCTCGATCACGTCGCAGAAGGGGCATCAGCTTTGGCAGTTGAACGCCATCGGTGTGCCGGATGGAGCTGATGAGGCCGGCGTGCGCACCCGTCTGCTTAGTGACTACGGTATCGAGGTCGGCCCCGGCCTTGGCCCGATGAAGGGTAAAATATGGCGTGTCGGCCTCATGGGACACAATGCCACCGTAGCCAACGTCGAGCACTTCCTCGATGCGCTTGGCCAATGCCTCGAGTAACGCGCTCCGCTTAGCCAAGCGCAAACGATGATTCCGGCGAGGCGCCGTAATCGCGGAAGCGAGGGGGGCGTGCACTCCCCAAACGGGATTCAGTGCATCTCGACGGCGCAGGTCCCGAGGCCGCCGCGGTAATAATTGAACTGCACGTTCGGGTGGTCGGCGAGGAGCGACATCGGCACGGCAGAGTCGGCGATGCCCTT
Source organism: Verrucomicrobiota bacterium (assembly GCA_030749225.1). Taxonomy (GTDB): domain Bacteria; phylum Verrucomicrobiota; class Verrucomicrobiia; order Limisphaerales; family UBA1096; genus UBA1096. The sequence continues at coordinate 61,567 of JASMKO010000034.1, read as the reverse complement.
GGAGATCATCAACGCGGTCAACCGTTGGCCAAGCGGGTTGTCGTGCGTGCCGGCATGCCAGATGCTGACCTTCTCCGCCTGCCAAGTCTCGACCGGGCCGACGGTGACCGCACGCTGCGGCACCATGCTGATGTTGCCGCCGCCGGATGTGCGTGCGTTTTGCGCGAGGGTGATCGGGTGCAACTCAACGACACGCGTGGCCAGTTTGCGGTATTCCTCCGGCGACGGCGGCGCGTCGGCATGGGCGCCCTCGCGTCGAAGCGGATCGTTGAAAGCCCAATGCTTGATGTCACCCTGGCCTCCCTGCATGACCGCGCAACGCGCACCGTCCCAACTTGTGCGAAACGCCCCGGTGTCGGCGGTGGGGAAGTGCAGGTTTTCCTCCGGTATGGCCAAGTCGGGTGCTATACGGTCGAAGCACAGTTCGCGGTCGGCGCGCTCGAACGATAGGGGGTGGTCAGTGGGCACGGCGCGGCCGTCGTCACCTACCCATTCATCCATGCCCCAGAAGTGCGCATGCTTCAGCGAGAGGCCCAGCTCGTTGACGAGCCGGGCAACGAGCGGCAGTTGCTCAGTGGGGCCGATCGGGCCGCAGATGCCGACCGGATTGTCGGCAGTGGCCTGTCGCCATGCCCCAATGTACTCCAGCGCCTCTGCGAGGTAAAAATCCTCAAGCGTGTCGTACATGACCACGCGAAAGCCGGGTCGCGACAACTGCTCAAGGTCAGACGGCATGAGCGCGGCAGCATCGCGGATGAAATCATCCTCAAGCGTGGTGTAGTCCCACCAATCGGGTGCAACAGTGCTGAGCATGCGCGGCATGGCTTATCGGGCGTCCTTGTTGATCGGCTCGTCCACGATGAGGTGGGTCGGTAAGGCGCCTGGCTTCAAACGCGACTCGAGGCGCTTGTTCTGAGAGCCGCCCCTAGGCTGGTTGATGGAAATGAACATCTGCAAGCTGCAGGCCGGCCGGGGAGTGTGGCGTTGGCGCTTGGCCCTGTAAAGCCGGATCGCGGCTACTCGCGGTGGAGCCGCCAGAACTGAACCCTCCCCTCAACGCGCAGGAAGGTCGATTTCGTGCCGCCGGTGCCAACGACTGTCTCAATCGTTTCCCAATTCTCGAGGTCATCCGATTTCTGCAGCAGGAACTCGCCACCGTCGGTGCCCTCCCATTCGATCTCCACCGCACGGTGAATACCGGTCACCTTGCCGGCCGGTTCCGCGCCGCCGCCGCTGCCAACGTGAACCGGTTCGCCCTCGGGCTTTTTCCTCGTTAGCCGGGTGGCAAGCCGCAGGTCAATTTCGTCCTCATCCTTCTCGGTGAAAATCTTCTGGAATCCGTCGATGAAGTAATACTGCGTGCCGCCCTTCCTCGAGTAGGCGCGGATGGACAGGTAGTAATTCATGCGAGGCTTGCGCGTGGCAGAGAAATGCATGTCGAGGAGCGAGTCGCCCGTGGTGCTGAGGTCAAGATCCCTGATCTCCACCTGGTCCACCAGCGTCGCAGGGAAATCGGCCAGAAATGGATCGTACTCGTACAGCCGGGCATCCACAAAGATGCCAAGCATCTTCAGCTTCGTCAGCGGAAACGTCAGGTGTACCACCCCCTCAAGCGGTCCCGCCAGCGGCTTGGCCAAGCCCACGACACAAAACCCGAATAACAAAAGCAGTCGCAGTTTTGTCATCAGCACAGCTTAGGCTTTTGCAGCTGGCGGGTCAACTTGGCCAAGCGCTACACCTCGCCCAACGGCTTGGTGGCGTCGCCGAAAGTGTCGGGGTGGATGTCCATCTTGTCCATCATGCTGAGGAAGAGACGGCACATCTGCCGGTCGGGTTTGCCGAGATAGTCCAAGTTCTGCCCTCCCTTGATCCGGCCGCCACCCCCGCCGAGCATGACCACCGGCAACTGGGTGGCGTCGTGGTGCCCGGTAAGCATGCTGGAGCAGAGCATCAGCATCGAATTGTCGAGCGCGGTGCGGCCGCCCTCCTGAATGACATCGAGCCGCCTGGCGATGTAGGCCATCTGCTCGAGGAAAAACTGGTTCACTTTCAGCCAATCGGCGGTGTCGCTGTGAGAGAGCAGATGGTGGATCATGTAGTCCACGCCAAGGTGCGGGAATCGCAATGTGCCGTGGTCGTTGTTCAGCTTTAGCGTACAGATACGCGTGGTGTCGGTCTGGAACGCCAACACGAGCAGGTCACTCATGATGCGCATGTGCTCGACGATATCCTGCGGGTAGCCCTCTTTCGGGCGTGGCATGTTCGGCTTGGTGAACGTCGGCCGCCAGCCCTGCAACTCACCGCGTTTGCCGGCGCTTTCGATTCGTTTTTCCACCTCACGAACGGAGTTGAGGTATTCGTCGAGTTTCTGCTGGTCGAGCCGGCTGATGTTGCGACGTAAATCCTTCGCGTCCGACAGCACGGCATCGAGCACGCTCTGGTCCCCCGCCTGGGCCTTGTCCTTGAACATCTGGTCGAACGCCAACGATGGGTAGACCTCGAGCGGGGTCGGCGTGGTCGGGCTGCTCCACGAGATGTGCGAACTGTAGAGCATTGAGTAATCCTTGTGCACGGAGGGGTTTGCCTTTTCGCAGCCGAGCACGAGACTCGGAAGCTTGGTGCGATGCCCGATCTGATGCGCGACGTATTGATCGACACTAGTGCCGGACTGGATCCGCCCGCCCGAGGCGAGTGGTGCGCCAGAGAGCAGGTTGCCGGTCTGTGAACTGTGGATGTTACCCTTGAGTGCCTCGGCGTTGTAGAGGCCGCGGATGAAAACCATGCGATCCCGAAAATCGTTGAGCGGATGCAGTGCCTTGCCCAGCTCCATGTCGGCTCCCTCGCCTTTGGCCCACCATTCGTGCCGGTGAAAGCCGCAGCCGGCAAATAGGATTGCCATGCGGGTCGGGGCCTCGCTCGACTGTTTGGCGTCTCGCAGAGTGTCTCCCCATACGCTAAGCGATTCCATCCACGGCAGAGCCATCGTCACGCCCAGTCCGCGCAGCATCGTGCGCCGGGAAAATTGGTGATGCACAGTTTTCATATCAGCTCGTCTTTCACTAAATGCTGAATTGCCAGCCTCCTTAGTCAATCCTCATTTTTAGCGAGTTGTCCCCGGATTTTCCTGAACTGAGGGCTGAGCACGACCGCCTTGACCGCAGCGCTAAACCGGTAATCGTTCGCCTTGAGTTGCTGCTGCATTTCCTCGATGAACAGCCGATCCGAGAGGGCCACCTCGCGACCCAGCGCGTAGCCTAGGAGTTTGCGGCAAAACTGCTCGAGCACGTCGTCCATTCGCTTGGTGGCAAGATGTTCGCGCAGGCCACGCAGGCCCTCGATACGGGTGCCATCGGCCAACTGCGTGCGGGTGTCCACAACGGCGGGGCGTTGCCGGCCGATCGGGTCAAACTGCTCCAGCGCGAAGCCGTACGGATCGATGCGCTCGTGGCACTTGGCGCATTCCGGCACGGAGCTGTGCTTCTCGATCAACTGCCGCGCGGTCAAACCACTGGGCACGCTCTCGGGCAACTGCGGGACGTCCGCCGGCGGGCGGGGCAATTTCTCGCCAAGCAGGGTCTCGTAGACCCAATTGCCACGCAAAATCGGGCTGGTGCGCGAAGCCCCGGAGTTCACCGCCAGCACCGTGGCCAAGCCAAGCACGCCGCCTCGCCCCTTGGCCTGCACGCCTTCAACGCGCTGCCACGCCCCGCCGGTCACGCCGTCAATGCCGTAGTGTTTGGCCAAGCGCTCATTCAAAAATGTGTGGTCCGCGGTCAGCAGATCTAGCACTGAGCCGTCGTTGCGAAACAGGTCCTCGAAAAAGCGAACCGACTCCTCATACATGTCACCGCGCAGCGTGACAAACTCAGGGAAGCGCTGCTCGTTCTTGTCGTCGTTTTGGTCGAACCCGCGGATGTGCAGCCATTGGCAGGCGAACTGTTCGGCCAGGCGGCGCGTGCGGGGGTCGCGGAGCATACGACGAGTTTGGCCAAACAGCGCGTCATTGTTTGTCAACTCGCCGCTGGCTGCCGCTTGGCCAAGCGCGGCGTCCGGCACGGAGGACCAAAGAAAATAACTCAGTCGCGTGGCCAACTCCGTGGCGCTCACTGCCACCGGCTCAGCTCCTTCCCCGGCCTTCTCGCGCCGGTACAAAAACGCAGGCGATGTGAGCACGCGTGCGAGGGTCAACTGGATCGCTTTTTCATGGTCAATCTCGCGTTTGCGCAGTTTCTTGTACAGCGTGCGCAGTCCTTCCTGTTCATCCTCTGTCAACGCCCGACGCCAAGCGCGGTTGGCCCAGTTAATTACGCCATCCAGTTGCTTCGGCTCATCCGCTTGCAGTCGTGCGCGAAACCCCGCCACCTCGTCCAATAGGATTCGTTTGTACGGCTTCCACGCGATGACGAGATCGGGCCGATCCTGTGTTGAAAACTCAACGATCTGCTCGTAGGCGACCTCCTTCTTGAACGGCTCCTTGGTGATGTACAGCAGTTCATCCCAAAGCCGGTCCAACTCCTCCTTCTCTGCGTCGTTGAGCATGAGCCGCTGCATCGGTTCGTCCTCACGGAAGTACAATGCCAGCGTCACAACCTCGTCGACCGGGACAATCTGCGGGTAACAGATCGACACCGGGAACAGGTCGCGGAAATCGTCGAAGCCGGCGTTGATGCGCTTCTCCGTGTCGCCGCCCGCAGTGGTAATGACGGGTTGTGCGGGAGACAGCACGGCCAGGGTAGGCCGGGTCAGTCCAGCGGATAGCTGCACGCTGCCGTCACGGCCGTGCTCCGGCTCGAGGTCGCCTGTGACGACAAGCGTTCGGCCCTCGGCCAACGCCACCGGAATACGCAACTCGACCATCTGCGGCGCTTTCATGATCAGGTCGGTCGAGACCACAGTATGCCCCAGCGGATGGCGGCCAAACCGCTCATCCGGCTTGACCGACTTCAGCAGGCTGTCGTACCGGGAGGGGGTGGCGATCTTGAGCAAATGGGTCATCAATGTGGCGTCCGGCGAGTCCGGCGATGGCTTCGTTTTACCTGTGGCGAGCGCTTGAATGCGCCCCGCCAACGCTGCGCGCCGGATAGCATCCGGTTCGTCGCGCCACCTCGCGAGCAGCGACCCATCCGGAACGCTCATCGCGTTGTCCGACGCCTTGGCCACGTCGGTGACTTTACCGCTGTAAAAATGCCAGACCGCATCGTTGCCGTGTCGATCCTTCAGTGGATTACTCTCTAGGATGTTGCCGGAGATGTCCTTTGAGACATCCCACTCCCGCTTGGCACCACCAGTCTCGGTGAGAGTCATGTCTGCATGGGTCAGGTCGCAAGCATGATTGCCGTCCCTTGGCCCGACCACCAGTCGCACCACGTCGCCGCGATGAACCTGCAGCGTCACCGTTTTCAGTTCGCCAGAACCACCCGCGTCGTACACGCCGTGCCCGAGGTTACCCAGCCGCAGGCTGGTGTGGTGTTGCACCCACCACTCACCGCCGTTGCCACAGTTTACGTGCGCATCGGCGATTTTTGCGGATACGGTGACCTGCCCTTCGATCGGGCTTTTCCAACCCACGGCAACAAACAATGTCGGTGAAGGGTGCAACTCCACCCCGTGAGGTCGGGCCAATCCGGGGATGCGATACTCGGCATCAGAGGAGTTTGCCACGACACTTGGCGTTTCAGGCAGGCCCCAGCCGTTGACGTAAGCCGAGCCGCCCAGTCGTTCCAATTTTCTCGTGAACAAACCGGTGACGGTCACCGGCTGTGGTGGACCAAACGCGAGGTAATCAAGCCAAGCTGCGAGCACGTCAGCTTCCAAATCGTGCCGCTTGGCCAAGCCGCCGATGTCCGCCCTGCCCACTTCAGCCTCGGCCACCGCGTGGAGATAACGAGTCGTGAGCGCGTGCGATTCATCGTGCAGCCCAGTCAGGCGCTTGGCCAAGCCGGGAACATTGCAAAGTGCTAGGTCCGGCTTATTGCCACCGGTCAGCCGGGGGTTTTGCCAGCGTACAAAGTCGCCAACATCGCCATCCCCTGCGTTGGTCGCGCCGAGATAAACAACCACATCGCCCCCGTCCTCCGGCGGGGTGAGCTTGATACTGAAATCCTGCGTCGATCGGGTAACGAACTCGGGATTCATCCACGCGGTTGGGCCACCTTCACGGCCAATGTGCCCAATCGGGTCGAACCGCCAAAGCGCCTGCTGCCACTGGTGAACCGTCTCGACCAGCACCTTGGCCTCCGTGCCCTTCGCCTTCCGCCACAATTCACGGATGCGGTTCAGTACCGGCGAGCCTCCCGGGCCGGCCTCGCGGTTGAGCATGTTCCACAGCAACTGAAAATATTTCGCGTTGAGCCCGTGCTGGGCCGCCGCGTCCGCGATGGATTTTTGGCCCCGACCAAGCGCCTCGCGCTCGGTCAGCGCGGCGGTGAAGTAGGCCTCAAGCGGGATGCTGCCGTTGCGGCGGATGACGTTGGCCTTGGCCGTGGCGGGGTCGTCCCACGTGTCGCCCAGTTGCAGATTGACGTTCACATGCCGCGCGTAGAATTGATGGATGCGCGCCATGATCTCGTCGGCCCGGTCGCGCTCGGTCGTGTGTTCTGAAAAACGAATCCCATCCGGCAGCAACACCACATGCCGGGCAACCTCCTTGCCGGCATTGAGAAACTTGTTGACCAGCGCAGGCGACATCCCCAGCGCATCGCCGGCGTTGGTGAAGCCCTCGCCGGCCCCGCCATCCACCGGAAACTCGTGGGTGGGATTCAGCGACGGCACACCGGTCAGGTCGCGAACGGAATAGTTGTACTCGTCGTTATTGAGGCGTCGCAGGACCACTCGGCCGGGGTCGCCCGCCAGCACCCGTGCCTCCTTGGTCAGGAAACCCTCCACCCACTGCTGCAGGATCGTGCTTTCCTCGTCGGTGGGTTGATCCGATTTTTCCGGCGGCATCTGCCGGCTCGAGAGCATCTCCTCCACCTTCACCCAAGTCTTGGTGTCGCGCTGGAGTTGGACGAGTGTCTCGAAGGAATCCAGATCCACCTCCGCCTCGGCGTCCTCGCCCTCGTGGCAGTCGAAACAGTACCGGTCCAGCAGCGGACGCACCTTGGCGGTGTACCCCACCTCAAGGTCGGAGCTCACCACCGACCTGCCGGGTGCCATGACCAAAACCATTGCGGTCAGAAGCACCGGGCAATTATGGAAGATCGTCACAACAGGTGGTACAGACCGAAAGTGATATTCTCTCCTCAACACGCAACAGAGTCAAGGCAGGAAAACACGAAACGATAGGCCAAGCGGTGGGGGATCGCACCTGGCTCGCACGGTCGATCTATCGGCCCCATCCCGGTGATGCCATAAAATCGGCCAGTCGTTCGCCGGTTTGCGTGTTCCAGACCTGAACCATGCCGTCATGCCCGCCTGCGGCCAGACGACTGCCGAACGGGTCGTGCGCCAGCGCCATCACCCAGTCACCCGGTTCGCCAAACTCACGCAACGGCTGACGTCTAACCACATCGTACTGTCGGACTTGCCCCTCCCCAGCGGCACTGAACAGGTGGTCACCGGCCATGCACAGTCGGACGGTTGATCGGCCCTGTCCGCCCAGTTCTGCCACTTTCTCGGCGCCAAATCGCTTGCCGGTTGTATCTGCCAAGCCCGCCTTCCACACGTGGATTTTGCCATCCCGTCCGGCGCTGAACACCTGTTGTCCATCGGCCCGGAAGGCGACCCCGAACACCTCGTCATGGTGTCCGCCATAAGTGCTGATGGCCGCTCCGCTTTTGGCTTCGATGATTTTTGCCGTCTTGTCGCGGCTCGCGGAGACGAGGTATTTGCCGTCCGGACTCCACGCCAGCGCCATCACCCAGCCTGCGTGGTTGTCGATCAACCGGAATCTGGAAAAGTCGGCTGGACTGTACAGAGCGATGCGGTTTTCCGCGTCCGCCACGGCGAGAGTGGCGCCGTCGGGGTCAAACTGGACTTCAAAAGCCACGTCGGCCGCTCGATGCAACACCGCCAGCAGTGCTCCCGTGCTTGGGTCGAACACCCGAACCTCACCCAGTTCGCCCGGGATGCCGCCAGCTGCGACGAGTTGAGAGCCATCGGGACTCCATGCCAAGGCGAGGATTCGCTGGGCCATGTTAGGGATTCGCTGAAGCAGCCTACCGTTGGCTGGATTCCAGAGTGTGATTTCACGCAATCCGGCGGCTGCCAGCCGGGTGCCGTCCGGTGAAAAAGCCAGCGCTGTAACCGGGAGCGGCCGCGGATATTTTTCCGGAGCAGGCTCATGTTGGCGCACCGGTATCAGCCGCACAAGTGGTGTGCTTGGGGCTTCCCCGTCGAACCGGGCCCCCTCCGCGATCCACCGCCGGATCAACTCAATTTGCCTGGGTTTAATTGGGACGGACTGTTGCGGCATACGATCTTCCTCCTCCAGCGTGACCAGCAGTTCGTGCAACAGGCTGGCCGTCGGCTGCCCCGGCCGGACGCGTGGCGGTTCCCCATCCGCGGCACGCATCAATTCCGTGTAGCTATCGACGCGATAATCGGCCTTGGCCGTTTCCGCCCCGTGGCAGCCTTGGCATTGTGCCAGCAGTAACGGCGCTATCGTGGTACGAAAACTGACCGGGGACGGCTCCTCCTCTCCCCGCAATGCTGTCGGAGCAGTCGAGGCGATCAGGACAGCCCGGATGAATATGGGAAGATGCGGATTTAGGAACAACATCCCAATGGAGAATCGCCTGCGGTTTCGGTTCTGCCTCAATTTTGGAACATAAACTCGTTGGTGTTGAGGATTGCCCAGCAAACATCGGCCAGCGCGGTAGCGCGGTCGGCAGCCTGGGCAATATGCCGACTCGCAACGGTCAATTCCCCCGGTGCCGGCGGCCTGGAGAGTGCCGTCCAGTAAAGCTCAGTAACAATTTCCAAGTCACTATTTCCGGCGGCCAGCGCCATCTGCAATCGATTGTCCGGGGATTCCAGCTTGCCGTGAACCAGCCTACCCCGCAGAAACTCGAGCGCTTGTGCCAGTTGTGGCTCGGTAGCGCGTTCGCAGGTGCAGGCCGTGGTGCGAGCCGGCTGCCCAAATGCGCGGAGGAAGGCGTGGCTCATCTGTGGCGAGGGCAGCGCCGTCGCGCGCGTGCCGGCCGGTAGATCATCGAACTTCTCAGGCATGCCGGTCACTCGGCAGACGGCATCAAGCAACTGTTCGGCCGTAAGCAGCCTCGGTTGAAAATGTGAGAAAAGGATCCGGTCTCCCACGTTGCCTGGTTCAGTCCGTGAACTGGCCTGATAGGTGCGGCTGTTGAGGATCACACGTAGCAGGTGGCCTCGGTCGAAGCCGTGTTCAGCAAAGTCCCGGGCCAGCGCTTTCAGCAGCGGACCGTTCACGGGCGGGTTCGAACCCCGAAAATCATCCACCGGCTCAACGATGCCCCGGCCCATCAATTGGGCCCAGATGCGGTTCGCCGCCGTACGTGCAAACCACGGATTGTCCCGACGGGTCAGCCAGTCGGCAAAGATCTCGCGCCGATCAATGCCCTTTGGCACCGTCACTTTGCCCCTACCCGGAAGCCACGGCGTCATCGTGCGACCGGTGCGAGGGTGGATCACCTCACCTTCATTAGCCGTTCCCACCAGCACCTCCCCCTTGCCGCCCTTTTTCTTGTCCACCCCGGTTCTTTGCACTCGGTGAAAAAAAGCGCTCATGCCGTAGTAGTGGTCCTGTGTCCAGCGGTCGAAGGGATGATTGTGGCACTTCGCACAGGCCAGGCGCGCGCCGAGGAAGAGTTGGGTGGTGGTTTCGAGGGCATCATCGCGGCTGGAAGCGGCGCGAAAGTAGTTGGCCGGGGCGTTAACGAATGTGTCGCCGCTGGCCGTAAGTAACGCACGCGCAAACTGGTCGTGAGGCATGTTATCGGCCATGGCATTCACCAGCCAGCGGTTCATCGCCTCCACACCCTCGGGCCGGAGCTTGGTCGGGCTGACCCGGAGCAGGTCACCCCAGCGCTGTGCCCAGAAGACCGCATGCTCCGGGCTGGACAAGAGGGTGTCGATCAGCCGTGCCCGCTTACCTGGAGTCTCATTAGCCAGGAAGGCTGCGGCCTCCGCGGCGGCGGGCAACATCCCGGTGAGATCCAGGTGCACCCGCCGGAGAAACTCACTGTCGGAGCACAAGCCCGAGGGCGTGAACTGCAATTCTCGCAACTTGGCATGCACCAGAGTGTCGACGTAGTTGGCAGCGGAGGGATTCGTCCACCGAAAACCAGGAACCGGCTTAACCAGCGTGAAGGGCAGCGCTGCCACATACTCCAGGTAACGGACCATGACCGCGGCCTGGCCGCGCCTCCGGCCAATCACGCGTCCGGCGGGATCGACCTCAATAATAGCTTCATCCGAACTGGTGAATTGGGCGAGATGAGTGATATCTCGCCGGCTGCCGTCTCCAAACCGGGCGGTCACCCGGAGTTGCTGTACCGGCACTGGCCAGCGTAGCGTGACCGCCGTGCCCGGTGTAACCTCGATCCCCTCGCACGGAGGCGCATCCGCCGAATCCATACCTACGCCCTGCACTATCCAATCACGGAGGATGCCATATTCTGGGCTGCCTTTGGGGAGTTTGAGGCCGCCCCGGTGCGCCAATTCAGTGCTGGGCTTTCTTAGAATCAGGCTGAGTTCCGGGTTGAACATATCGACGCGTCTGCCGAGCAAGTCGCGGGTCAGTGAGGCATGGTCGACAGCGGCGTCAAAAGCGAACAGCGATAGGGCAAACCCGCCCTTGCCACTGGGAGAACCGTGGCAGGTGCCGGCATTGCATCCCTGCCGTGTCAACACTGGCAACACCTCGTGCTGGAACGAAACCGGCGGAGGCGCGGCTTGAACGGCTGTGGCTGCCAGCAAGGCAGGCAGAGTGGCCCGCGAAAAAAACATGGCGCTTCGCGAAAATTGAACTTCCATGGGGCAAAAGTAAAGCGACCGCAATCCCCCGTTTGGGGTTGCATGACCCCGTAGCATGGCCTCTAATCTGCCCTTCAACACGTCGAATAAGGCGCACAGCAGCGTGCCCGTTCGCCCAAGTCATCAAGGATCAGGCTTATGCAGGCAGCTTCATTTCCCGGGCATCCAGCCATGTCGCGGAGAGTGGCGATCCAGGCAGGATCGATTGGACTGCTGGGTCTGGGCATAAATCACCTTGCCCCGCTGCGGGCCATGGCGGACAAGCCCCAGGCCAGTCGCGCCAAGTCGGTCATCTACATTTTTCTCTCCGGTGGACTGGCACAGCAGGACAGCTTTGACATGAAGCCGGACGCGCCTCGTGAAGTGCGCGGGGAGTTCAACCCGATCCCCACCCGGACACCTGGCATCCAAATTTGCGAGCATCTGCCGATGCTGGCCAAGCGCAGCGAGAGTTGGGCGCTCTGCCGTTCGCTGACCCATCCCTATATTGAGCATTCTGAGGGGCATCATGTGATGCTAACCGGCCGGACGCCACTACCGACCGGGTTTGACGGCAGCAAGCCTAAGCCGACCGACCACCCCTCCATCGCCGCCATTGCCAATGACCGGCTTCGGCAGCGCAACAACCTGCCTCCGGCCATCGTGCTGCCGGACCGGATTGTGCATCGTACCGGGCGAACCATCCCCGGGCAGTTTGCCGGCCGCATGGGCGCGCAACGCGACCCTTGGTTTCTGGAGGCCTCCCCGTTTCACCCCGAGCATTACGGAGCCTATCCGGACTACCTGTTTCACCACGCCAAGGGCCGAATGGAGGACACCAACCTGAAATTCCAGGCACCCAACCTTACCCTGCCCCAGGGACTCGGCAAGGGCCGGTTCGCCAACCGTCTCGAACTGTTCCGGCAGCTCAACCGGCAGCACGCCTTCCTCGAAACCGCCGCCGAGGTGGAACAGTTCGACCGCTACCGGCAAATGGCCGTGTCCCTGCTCTCGGATGAAAAAACGCAGAAGGCGTTTGACGTGCTTGGCACCGACAACAAGCTACAGGAGCGTTATGGAAAAAACGCCTTCGGCTGGAGTCTGCTGATGGCAGCGCAACTGGTTGAGGCCGGGGTCAGCCTCGTGCAGGTGAACCTCGGGAACAACGAGGCGTGGGATACACACGGCAACGCCTTTCCCACCCTAAAGAACTACCTGTTCCCGCCCACGGATCGAGCGGTTTCTGCGCTGCTGGATGACCTGAAGTCACGCGGTCTTCTGGACGATACACTCATCGTCATGGCCGGCGAATTCGGGCGCACGCCGGAAATCTCGCTTCTGGCCAAGTCCTACAAGCTGCCAGGCCGGGATCACTGGGGCGCGGTGCAGACGGTCTTCTTCGCCGGTGGCGGGGTGCGGGGTGGCCAGGTGATCGGCGCCTCCGATAAGCTGGGCGGCTACCCGGCAGCCGACCCGCAGACACCGGAGAACCTTGGAGCCACCATCTACCGAGCGCTGGGCATCCCGCCTGACATGGTGTGGCACGACTCCGCCAACCGGCCGCAAAAAATTTATCACGGCGAACCAATTCCAGGTCTAATGGGGTGACTTGGCGAAGCAGCAGGTCATTCGCCATCCTTGGCCTCGAAACGGTCGAGTGATTTTTGAAGCTGTACTTTTTCCTGCTGGTCGCGGGCGAGGCTTAGGGCCTTCTTTTGCAGCTTGATCGCCTCGCCGACCTTGCCGCTCTCGAATAACGACAGCGCGTAGGTGTCGATGATCTGCGGGTGGTTCCCATCGGTAAGATCGTAGGCTGCCTTGGCCGCTGCATGGGCGAAATCCAGGTCACGGAATTTCACCGCGTCATCAGTCAACACGGCCCACGCGATGTTGCAGGATACCTCGGCGTTGTCCTTCACGAGGCTCAACAGTTCATCGCCGATCTTCCTTGTCTCGGCTCCTTTTCTGCCCTCAACGAGACGCTCCCAATATTCCACCGAGAGTTGCTGCAACCGGATCTGTGCCTTCTCATTGGCGATCTCCTCCTCGAGATTGAAGGTGCCCTTCACCAGCCGATCGATCACGTCGTCGAGACCGTTCTTCGGATGGCCGACCCAAACGATGCGATCCTTTTGATCCACCACAAACGTCGCCGGAATGCCGGTCTGCCCATAGGCACGCATGTATGACTGGGACATGGCGTCGCCCTTCTCGATCGCGACGGTGTACTCCATCTGTTTGTCCTGCCGCCGGACGAAGCGCTCGACGGTGGCCTTGGGTTCGTCGGTAATACCGATAATGGTCAAACCCTTGCCCTTGTATTTCTCCTGCAGTTTGGTCAGGTGCGGGATGCTGTCGCGGCAAGGCCCGCACCATGTTGCCCAAAACTCGATGATGTGAATTTTCTTTTCATCCGCCTTCGCCAGGTCAACCGGCTTGCCCTTGACCCAATGCTCGATCTGCAGCTTGGGTGCCTGGGAACCGATGTTTGCGGCATTTAGGGAAGAGACGGCAAAGGCCAGAACCGCACCAAGGAGAACTAAAAAAGTCCGTTTCATATTGCTGGTCGGCCAGTCTTGGCCAAGCGGCAGTGTGTGGCGATCCCATTTTTTGGCCTTGCCCAAAAAATCAGCCGTCCGTACCACCATTATCCAGCGTATCCATCCCATCGGGATAGCTGTTTTTGGCGTTACAGTGACACTGCGAGTCATTAGCATTCTGCCGTTCCGTTTCGGTGTAATGCATGCCTTTCTGTTCATTTTTTTGTTCGCCTTGGCGTTAGCTTTGACAAACAGCGGTCGTGCCGATGAGTCGCCTCGCCAAGCGGTTGCCTCTGACCCGTCGCACTGGTCCTTTCAAAGGCCAACCAAGCCGGGCGTGCCGCATGTCAGCGATCGTGCCTGGCCAAGGTCGGATCTGGATTGCTTCCTTCTGGCTAAGCTTGAGGAGGCGGGGGTAGCTCCGTTTGGCCCAGCGGATAAACGGATGTTGATTAGACGCACGACCTACGACCTCACCGGCCTGCCGCCCACCCCGAATGAGGTTGATGCCTTTCTGGCAGATACATCCCCTGACCCGTTTGCAAACCTTGTTGAGCGGCTGTTAGCCTCACCTCGGTACGGCGAACGTTGGGGACGCCACTGGCTGGACGTCGTCCGGTACGCAGACACCGCCGGCGAGAACACCGACATGCCGGTGGCTGATGCATGGCGTTATCGTAACTATGTCATTCGCGCCTTCAATGAGGACAAGCCGTTCGACCAGTTCATTCGCGAGCAGTTGGCCGGCGATATTTTGGCCAAGGCTGATCCAAAAATTTCTGCGGAGCAGTACAGCGAGTTGGTCACCGCCACCGGTTATCTCGCCATCTCGCGGCGCCACGGGCACGACGCGAAAAAGGATCATTACCTCACCATTGAGGACACGATCGACACGCTGGGTAAATCGTTCCTCGGTCTTACGCTCGCCTGCGCGCGCTGCCACGATCACAAGTACGATCCTATCTCGGCACGTGACTACTACGGTCTGTACGGCATCTTCGCGAGCACGGTGTATTCATTCCCCGGCTCAGAAGGCAACAAGACCATCACCGACTTGATGCCGCTGAAGCATTCGAAGAAAACCGCCGAAAATATTGCGGGTTGGAATAAACGGAAAACCGAACTTGAGCAAAAAGTGGGCGCCGCCAAAAAGAAGATCGCCGCTTCAACCACCAAGTTTTCCGAACTGGACCGCCAACCAGCCACCCTGCTTGCCGAGGGACAGATCGACATTCGCGAGGAGGAGCCGTTTGCCGTCGACGAGCTGACTGTGCGACGAGGCGACATGATTCAGCTCATCGTCGACCCGAAGGACGGCAACCATGGTGCGGACACGACCATCATCGAATGGGAGCTGACCGAGGTTGGCGGCGAGAGTTGGAACTGGAACGTGAAGCAGGACGTCCTCGATAATTTTCTCGTGAGCAACCCCCACCCGGATAGACTCGGCAACCCGCGGACATGGGCGTTCCTCGATGCGCGCCAACCGGGCAAACTACTCACCGTGCCGGTGAAGGACAACGAGAACCGTGCCGGCAACCACGTCTGGCGAGTCGACCCGTTGCCGTCGGTTTTTGTCAATGCAAACAACACCCCTATCCCGGCATGGACGACGCTTCCCCCGAGGACTTTCTTTGTGCACCCGGCGGCAGACGGCCCGGTGGGCGTCGGCTGGACCAGCCCGATCGACGGCCGCGTTCGCATCCGTGGTCTCGTTAAGGACGGCCACCCATACGGCAATGGGGTTGCGTGGAAACTGGTGCACAAAAAGGGCGACTTCCTCCCGACCATCACCAATCCGCAAGCGGAGCTGGCCACGCTTCAGACTGCGAAAAACCAACTGGCCGAGTGGCTGAAAAAGGAAGTCAAGATCGACCACGCCTACGGGGCAGCCGAGGGGAACATGGTCGACGAAAAACTGCATCGCCGCGGCGACCCAACCGATTTAGGTGAGTCGGTCGGAAGGAAAAACATCGACCTGCTCGGAGGCCAAAAAGTAACCGAGGGCAGCGGCCGGCTGCAGTTGGCGGAATGGATCGGGCACCCGGAAAACCCGCTGACCGCGCGCGTGATTGTCAATCGCGTCTGGCTCAACCACTTCGGTCGCGGCCTCGTGACAACACCCAACGACTTTGGCTCGCAGGGCCAGACTCCCACTCATCCGGAACTGCTCGACTGGCTAGCGCTACGCTTTGTCGAGAGCGGCTGGTCGATCAAGCAGCTGCACCGGCTCATCATGAACTCGACCGCCTATCAGCTTTCCGCCGGCGGCGGGCCGGAGCAAAAACTTTACGGCTCATTCCAATCCCGCCGACTCAGCGCTGAGGAACTGCGGGACTCGCTGCTGGCGCTTGGCCAGACGCTCGACTGCTCCACCCCGGCCGGGCACCCGTTTCCGCCGACCCGGAATTACACGCAGCACAATCCCTTCCGCGCCAACTACGAGCACAACCACCGCAGCGTGTTCCTGATGACCCAGCGCATCCAGCGGCGTCCATTGATGGCGCTGTTCGACGGAGCCGATGCCAACGCCAGCACCGGGCAACGCCGCCTGAGCAACGTGCCCACACAGACACTCTACTTTTTGAACAACGACTTTTTACACCGACAGGCAGCCGCCTTAGCCGTGCGCTTGGCCAAGCGCTCCGGCATCCCCGGCGATCGCATCCGCCTAGCCCATCGGCTGGCACTTGGCCGGTCGGCCAGCAAGCCGGAGATCACACAAGCCCGAGAATTCATCGCCGCCTACACCGCTGATGCGGACGAAACCCGGGCCTGGGATGCATGGTGCCGTGTCCTCCTCAGCAGCAACGAGTTTTTGTATTTGAACTGATATGGAGCCGTTCCGTTACAACCCGAACAGACGACACTTTCTGCAATCGATGGTCGTCGGTTCGGTGATGATGCCGGCGCTGGTTGCCGACATGATGGGCGCGGAGCAGGCCAACCAATACGCACCTCGGAAGACCCACTTTTCCCCGAGGGCCAAGCGCGTCATTTTCATCAACTTGAGCGGCGGCGTGTCGCATCTCGACACGTTCGACCACAAGCCGCAGCTCTACCGCGACCACGGCAAGGAGATTGCCAAGGGGGATCATCCCGAAATCCAGAACCGACCCGGCTACGAGCGCATTTTCCTCAAGACACCCCAGTGGCAATTCAAGCGATATGGCCAGTGCGGCAAGGAGGTCAGCTCACTGTTCCCCGAGGTGGCCCGGCGTGTGGATGACATCGCGTTCATAAACAGCATGCACACCAGCCACTCGAACCACTACAACGCCACGCTCGGCATGCACACCGGCTCGTTCACCGTGACGCGCCCGAGTATCGGTGCCTGGGTAAGCTATGGGCTGGGCACGGAAAACCATAACCTGCCGTCGTTCATTGTGATCGCTCCGCAATCGCCCTACGCCGGCGGACAGGTCTGGGGTTCGGATTTTTTGCCCGGAGCACACCAAGGCACGCGCGTTGTGCCGGGCAGCAACCCAGTGCCCAACATCACGCCGCGAGTGCCGGACAAACTGCAGGAGCTGGAACTTGCAGCGATGCGCCAACGCAACCAACAGCACTTGGCCAAGCAGCCGGCCAACCCCGAATTGGCGGCGCGAATGCGGGCGTTCGAAACCGCGTATGGCATGCAGATGGCCGTGCCGGAGGCGTTTGATTTCACGCCGGAAACCGAGGCCACGCATGAGCTGTATGGGCTCAAACGCGGCCAAAATGATGGTTTCGGCTGGCAATGCCTCGCGGCCCGTCGATTGGCCGAGCGTGGAGTTCGCTTCATTGAATTGATCCACACCGGTTCCTCCGGGAATTGGGATTCGCACGGCGACATGATGGATCATGAGCGCTTGGCCAAGCAGGTTGACCGACCAATTTACGGCCTGCTCACCGACCTCAAGCAGCGCGGCCTGCTCGATGACACACTGGTCGTCTGGACAACGGAGTTTGGCCGTACTCCGTTTAACAGTTCAGCCAATCACAAGGGGCGCGAGCACCACAACTGGGCGTTCACGACCTTCCTTGCCGGGGCGGGCGTCCGGGCCGGGCACACGCACGGTGCAACTGACGAGATCGGGCTTAAATCTGTCGTAGACCCTGTCCACACCCACGACTTCCACGCGACAATCCTGCATCTGCTCGGCCTCCATCACGAGCGGCTCACCTACTTCCACGACGGCCGCGACTTTCGCCTGACAGACGTTTCCGGTAAGGTCGTCAACAACGTGCTGACCTGACCGAAAACGAAGTAACATGCACAAGATCGTCGTCACTGATTACACCTTTCCCAACCTCAAGATTGAGCAACAAGTACTTGAACCTGCGAGGTGCGAGTTGGCCGGACACCAATGCCGGACACCGGAAGCGTTGATTGAGGTGGTGCGGGACGCCGATTATGTACTAACCCAGTTCGCACCTATGAACGCCGATGTGGTGGGCGTGATGGAGAGGGCGAAGGTTATCGTCCGATACGGCATAGGCTACGACAACGTTGACTTAGAGGCAGCACGGGCCAGGGGCATCCCGGTCTGCAATGTGCCGGAATTCTGCACGGATGAGGTAGCCGACCACACGCTTGGCCTGATGCTGGCCGCCACACGGTGCCTGCTTCAGAATCACCGTGCCACCTCGACCGGAAACTGGGGGCTGGCCGTGCCGCTTGGCCAAATGCGTGCGATATCCCGACTGACAGTTGGTATCGTCGGCCTTGGCCGAATCGGCCGTGCCGTGGCCAAGCGCTTAGCCGGATTCGGTTGCCGCATCATGGTCTGCGACCCCGCGATCGGCAGCAGGGAAATTGAGCAAACCGGCGGAGAAGCGGCCTCGTTGGATGACCTACTGGGGAACTGCGACCTGATTACGCTCCACTGTCCGTCAAGCGAGGCAACGCGGTGGATCATCAATGAGTCGTCGATCGCGAAAATGAAGCCGGGAGTGATCTTGATCAACGTTGGCCGAGGGGATCTCGTTAACCCCGACGCACTGATGACCGCACTTAACCAAGAGCGGATCAGCGCCGTTGGGCTAGATGTATTTTCGCCAGAACCGATCCCGGCAGACCACCCTATCCTCAGGATGGAGAACGTTATTGTCGGGTCACATATTGCATCCGCCAGTGAGCAGGCCGCGGTCACCCTGCGTGAGTCCGCGGCAAAAACAATCCTCAATGCCATCAAAGGGGAGCCGCTGCCCAACATAGTCAACGGGGTATCCAACTGAAGACCTGCAATGAGTGATTCACGGAAAACCGAACCTCAGAAACACAGCCTCCCCTCGTGGGGCCGGGGTGAACTACCCAAACCGAAACCGTTGAGCTGGCGCAACTGGACCGGGTTTGTCGGACCCGGACTCGTGATGTGTGGGATTCAGCTTGCTGGCGGCGAATGGCTCGTCGGCGCGGAAATTACCGCACGGTACGGTGGCGGGTTGATGTGGATTGCAGCGGTCGCCATCATTTGCCAGGTGTTTTACAACATGGAATGCGGCCGGTACGCGCTGTTTTGCGGTGAGCCGGTATTCACCGGGATGATGCGCAGCCGGCCGGGACCACGGTTCTGGATGGGGGTGTTCCTGTTGTTAAGTCTAGGGATGTTTATCCCAGCGCTGTCGACCCAGGGCGCGGCGGTGATTGCCTCCATCATACAGGGGCAACCGGCCGGAGAGGCGGACCGCGCGCTGGTGACCACGCTGGCGTATGTGATGCTCGGCCTGGTTTCGGTTCCCATCCTTCTTGGCGGCAAAGTATTCAACATGATGCAGGTTGTATTCACGGCCAAGATCGTGATTGTGCTGGGGTTCTGCCTTTTCGTCGGTGTGTTTTTTGTGAGCGCAGAAAACTGGGGCAAGGTGTTTAGCGGTTTTTTCAAGATCGGCACGCTGCCGGTGCAGGATGCGAATGGAAAAGAGACTGTGACAAATGTATTCGCACACCGCTGGGAACACGGGGTTTGGCCGACATTGTTCCTTGGCAACATCGCCCTGCTCGGGGCCTTTGCGGGATACGCGGGCGGGGGCGGATTGGGCAATGCAACCTACAGCAACTTTGTCCGGGACAAAGGCTGGGGGATGGGCAGCGCGGTGGGAGCAATTCCAAGCGCAATAGGAGGGCGCAAGATCACACTCAGCCACATTGGGAAGACGTTCGACGTCAACGATGAAAACATCAAGCGCTGGAACGGCTGGTGGAAATACATCCGCACCGATCAGTTGTTCATCTGGATGCCCGGCTGCTTCATGGGCATGGCGTTGCCGGCGCTCATCTCGCTTCAGTTTTCCCCGCACTCCCCGATGTTCAATGATCCCGATCGGCTCGATTGGGCTCAGGCCATCATCAGCGCTGACGGAATGCGGCATGCGTTCACGCCGGGAACGGGCCTCTCCACCTTTTTCTGGATGACCACCTGTCTCGTAGGGCTGGTGGTATTGTTGCCCAGTCAAATGTCCATCGTCGAGGATGTCTGCCGCCGCTGGACAGACATCCTGTGGTCCGGCAGCCAAACCGTGCGCGAAAAAATGCGTCCCGACCAAGTGCGGCGAATCTACTACACCATCCTTGCAATCTACGTCTCATGGACGTTTGTGTGTGCGACGATTTTCCTGTTTTACAGCAAACCAAAAATCATGGTCCTGATTGTCGCAAACCTCAACACAATCGGCATTGGCTTCACGGCATTTCTCATCCTAAGGATGAACTGCCGACTGCTTCCAAAGCAGTTGCAGCCGCGTTGGTATCACCGCGCAGGGATGATCAGTTGCGGCGCTTTTTACCTTGGCATGGCAACCATCGTTTTTTTCCAGACGCAGATGCCGCTCATTCGAGAACTTTTTTTCTAGTCACACAATGCGACCATGACCGACTCACTTTTCAACCTAGCTGGCAAGGTGGCTGCCGTATCCGGTGCCGCCGGCAGCATGGGCCGCGCAATGTCACTTGCCCTCGCCGAAGCCGGGGCGGATGTGGTGTTGATTGACCTAAACGAAGAAGGCGCCCGTGATGCCGCTAAGGAGATCGAAGAGCTTGGCCAAAACTGCCTTGTTGCCCAATGCGATGTCTCCAACCCGGACGACATCCGGACGATGTTCGCTAGCATCGATGAGGTGTTTGGCCAGATCGACTTCCTCGGCAACGTCGCCGGCGACGCTGTCCGCGAAAAACCAGAGACGATCCGTCTTGAGGATATCGAATACTCTTGGCGCAATCTTGTACTGGGACGCTTTTGCTGCTGCCAGGAGGCCGGCCGACGAATGCTTGCAAAGGGCAGTGGCAGTATTGTCAATATCGGCTCGCTCGCGAGTGTCACCGCACTGGGACGAGGGCACATCGGCTACAGCATGGCCATGGGTGCGGTAGCTCAGATGACCCGAGAGTTAAGCACCGAGTGGGCCCATCGCGGTGTCCGGGTCAATGCGATCCTCCCGGCACAAGTCATGAACGACGGACTACAGAAGCGCATCGATGCCGACCCGGAGATTCGGGATCGCTTTCTAAGCGGCATCCCTTCGGGACGGTTTGGCCACCCTGACGACATCCGCGGACTCTCAGTTTTTCTGGCGTCCGATGCCTCATCGTGGATCACCGGCGCGCTGATCCCAATGGACGGCGGCAACCTGGCCCAAAACGCCGGGGGTTCTCATGGCAGTGAAACCTTCAATGAATAGCCCGCCGATGGTAACCACGAGGGAAACCGGTCTGATTCTTTATCGCCAAATGCAGCTTATCCGGCAAACGGAACTGGCTTTGGCCAAGGCGCACCAGCGTGGGCTCGTCCACGGTGCTTGCCACACATATGTCGGCCAAGAGGCAATCGCCACCGGGGTGTGCCATCATCTACACCGGGAGGATGTCGTCTTCAGCACGCACCGCGGCCACGGGCACGCATTGGCGAAGGGCATGGAGCCGGGGGAACTAATCGCAGAGTTATTCGGCCGAAAGACCGGATGTTCCCGGGGCCGCGGCGGCAGCATGCACCTGTTCAAGCCGGAGATCGGGATGATGGGAACCAGTGGAATCGTGGGCCCCTGCATCCTTCAGGCATGCGGGGGGGGCTACAGTTTCAAGCTGCTGGATCGGGACAATGTGGCCGTGGCGTTTTTCGGGGATGGAGCCGTAAACAATGGCGCCTTTCACGAGGGGCTCAACATGGCCGGCATCTGGAAACTACCGGTCCTGTTTGTCTGCGAAAACAACCAATTCGCAACCGAGGTGTCGTTCGATTATTCGAGTAGCAATCCGCATGTCGGACGGCGTGCGCAGCAGTACGGCATGAGTGGAATTGAAGTCGATGGCAATAACGTGAGTGAGGTTGAGCAAGCCGCCAGGCAGGCCATTGAACAGGCACGTCAGGGAGGCGGTCCGACATTGATTGAGTGCAACACTTACCGCATCCGGGCACATGCCGAGGGGATGTCCGACTTCAACTACCGCACACGCGAGGAGGTGAATCAGTGGAAGGAACTCTGCCCAATCCGGCAGCTTGGCCAAACGCTGATTGAATCCGGCCAGGCCGTAGCTGATGAACTAAAGACCATCGAGGACGAGGTAGCGGAACTAGTCGCACTTGGCCATACAGAAGCCGAGCAGGCCGCGTGGCCTGATCCTGAAACAGCTACCGTCCACGTCTTTTGCGAAGACAGTCAAACTGTGCCCAAACCGCCCAAACCAGGCGACAGAGAGATAACAGTTGCAGGTGGTACACTTGAGGCCCTAGCCTTTGAGATGAAACGCAACCCGGCCATCTTTGTAATGGGTGAAGGCATCGGCCAACGAGGCGGGAATTTTACCACCACGCTTGGTCTGTTCGAGGAACACGGGGCAATACGCCTCTGCGACACTCCGATTTGCGAGCGGGGATTCGTCGGGCTCGGGTGCGGTGCCGCGATGACTGGCGCACGGCCGGTAATCGACTTCATGTTTATCGACTTCATCAACGACGCCTTCGGCGAGGTCATCAATCAGGTGGCAAAGATGCATTACATGAGCAGCGGCCGGTTGAAGATGCCTATCCTTCTTCGGGGCTGCATTGGCATCGGGCACAGCGCAGCCACGCATCACTCGGGGAATTACGCCTCCATCTACTCGCACATCCCTGGCATTCGCGTGGTGTTGCCCTCAACGTCGTACGATGCCAAGGGTTTGTTTCATCACGCACTGCGGTGCAACGATCCGGTGCTGTTCCTCGAGCACCGCGAACTGATGGCCACCAAGGGCATGGCGCCCGAGACGGATTACGAGATTCCCTTTGGCCAGGCACGCATCGCCCGCGAGGGAACACACGCCACCGTCGTCGCCCTGTCTCTCATGGTGCACCACACGCTGGCCGCGACGGAAAAACTGGACGAGGAAGGCATCTCGATTGAAGTGATCGATCCCCGAACAGCGTCCCCACTGGACTTCGACGCCATCCTGGAATCTGTTGTAAAGACGGGCCGATTACTGGTGGTGGACGAAGCGTTTGGCCCATGCAGCCTTGCCTCGGAAATCGCAGCGCGCATAGCCGAGGAAGGCTTCGACGAACTCGACGCGCCGGTCAAACGGCTCAATGGCGTGCACACGCCTGTCCCGTACAGCCCAACACTGGAGCGGGCCATCGTGCCCAACCCGCAAACCATTGAGGCCGCCATCCGCGATCTACTTGAGGAGTGACCATGGCAACCGAGGTGACAGTACCCCGATTGGGATGGTCGATGGAGGAAGGCACGTTCCAAGAATGGCTGAAGGCTGACGGCGAACGAGTTGAAGTTGGGGACATGCTGTTTGTCCTAGAGGGAGACAAGGCCTCGCAGGAGGTTGAATCATTTGATGCCGGTTACCTGCGTCTGCCACCGGACGCGCCCCAGCCCGGAGATGCCATCGTGGTCGGCCAGCGCCTAGCTTTTCTTGCCGATGAAGCCGATCTCGAACCATGGAAGGATGCACCTCAGCCCCCCACGGCACCTGTTTCTAGACCACTGGAGGATAAACCGGCTGACCCCAAAACATCCCAGGCCAAGCCTGCGCGCGATAAAAAAACCATCTCGCCAAGAGCCCTGCGGTTGGCCTCGGACTTAAGCGTCGACTGGAATAAAATTGAAGGCACTGGCCGCGGCGGACGAATTCGTGAACATGACATTCGCACTGCAGTTGCACTTGGCCAAACGCTCGACCCTGATGACTCATTAACAGGGAAAACGGAACCGCTTTCCGCCACCCGAAAGGTCATCGCCCGGCAGATGGCGGCTGGAAGCAACCTGACGGCGCCGGTCACCCTGCACCGCGAAGTGGACGCCACAGCGATGGTCGGGTTGCGCGGACAATACAAGCAAACGAGTAACCCAAAAAAAACGATCCCGAGTTACAACGACATCCTGATCCGCCTAGCTGCGGAGTCGCTCAAGAGCCACCCGCTGCTCAACAGCCAATGGCGTGAAAAGGGGATTTTTCTACCGGACCAGATCCACATTGCGTTCGCAGTGGAGACGTCGGCAGGACTCCTTACCCCGGTCATCCATGATGCGGACCGACTCTCCATCGGCAAGTTGGCCGGACAAACCACAGCGCTAACGGAACAAGCCCGCAAGGGCCAGCTGAAAGCCGAACAGATGCAGGGTGCCACATTCACTGTCTCCAATCTGGGTGGATTTGGCGTGGATGCATTCACACCTATTATCAATCCCCCACAATGTGCCGTCCTTGGCATCGGGCGCATTCAAAAAAAAGTGGTATGGCAAGAGGAACAAGCCATGAGTCAGGAGCGATTAACTCTAAACCTGACGTTTGATCACCGAATCGTCGACGGCGCCCCGGTGGCAAGATTTCTCGAACATCTTGCCGTACAAATCGAAGAACCACCTGAATGGTTGGCGTACTGAATTCACTCAACGAAATCTATGAAAATAAGACTCCCAATAATCACAGTGATCACTTTCGTCATGGCGCTTGTCCAAAGCAGTTCAGTTCAGGCGAACGACCACGACCAAGGCCGGTTTGTAGACCTCTCTCTGATCGTTGCTGAAAATTATCCCTGCACCTGGGCCACAGGGTTCCCGCGGTTCTATATAAACCGCTACATCCGGATCGGGCCGTCGAGCCCATACAATAGTGATCTACTGCAGATCGACGGCAACACCGGCACGCAGATCGATGTGCCGCCCCACTCCATCCCGCGCCCGGGCAGCGGACTCAAGAATGCCGGCCCGCTTGGCCTCGAGTACACCGATCGAACCCCGGCCTGGAAACTGGTCGGTGAAGCCTGTCTCATCGACGTAACCTCCCTCCTCGACCAGGCGCCCAACGGCGTCAGTCCCCTCGTAAAAAAGGAACACATCATTGCTTGGGAAAAAAAACACCGTCCGCTTGGCCAAGGGGACATTGTGCTGCTAAGGAGCGGCTATAGTGACCGTTATTACAAACCCATGCCAGAGGGGCGACGGTTTCTTGCACTACCACTTGAGAAAAAAACGCCGGCCTGGCCGGACCCCGATCCCGAGTGCATGGCCTACATTGCGAAGAAGGGCGTCACCGCCGTTGGCTGTGACAGCCCCACGATGGGGCCCATGCCAGACCTCGCCGCGGCAGTTCATGACGAAGGCTTACTGCGAGGACTGGTCTTTACCGAAGGAGCCACCAATCTCAAAAAGCTCCCGCCGACCGGGGCGTTTTACTGCATGATGGGACCGCGACATTTTGAAGGGCCGTATGGAGAAGGCAGAGCGTTTGCCATCTTGGGAAACCGGGCGGAGCCACTCATTAAAGCCGCACGCGCAAAACGGGTGGCTGAGCTTTCGGTGGTGATGGCGGCTAACCATCCGCTTACCTGGCCCGGCCGTGGCATCTCAAGGCACCGCCACCCCTACACCCGCGCTGATTTTTTTTATGAACCTGCGCTCGACATCTTTCATCATACCCATCTGATGGACAGCCATGCCGGGACCCACCTCGTTCCACCGGCCTACACCCTTCCAAGGCCGGGATTCAACAACAATAATTATTCCCCTAAGGTGCAGCAGTGGCTCGAGGAATATGAGGCCGGGTTCGGCAAACGCGGCACCAGTCGTGTAACCTCAGACAAAGTACCCCTTTCGCAGACTGCCGGAAACGCCCGGGTGATCGATGTCCGGGAACTTGTAGGAACCACCAAGTCAAGCAATTGGCCAGCGTCACCGGTGATCACCACGGCGCAAATCGAGACCTACGAAAAAAGCACCGGGCAGCTCAACCCCGACGATGTCGTGCTGTTTCGCACCGGACATGTCGACACCCATTTCAGGCCTTTGCCGGAAGGCAAGGCGTGCATGGAAAACCCAATCAACGGACTGAGCGAAGGTTGGCCGGCACCAGATGCAGCAACCATTCTGTACTTGGCCAAGCGCGGCATCCGTTGCGTAGGCACGGATGCACCAACGCTCGGTGGCGTGAATCCCAAACAGGCGTTATTCACCTACTGGATGCTGGGCGGGCGCGGCGTGGTTGGCGTCGAGTTCCTGACCGGGCTTGGCCAACTTCCACCCGGGGCACACTTCCTGTTTGCCCCGGTAAAAATCAAGGGCTGCCATGGTGGTCCAGGCCGCGCTATCGCGCTGTACTGACACCTGCTACCGCTTGCCTAAACGCTTGGACTGATAGCGAAGACGAGGCAAAATTGAATTGGCCAGCGGCGACGTGAGAGGCGGCACCGCCCTTGGCGCTACCGATGAACTTGGTTTCCACATCACCGGTCGCCCCGTGCACGTTCATGATCTACAGACAACGATCCTGCACCTCTTGGGCCTTAACCACGAACAGCTGACCCACCACCGCGTCGGCCTCGATTACCGTCTTACGGACATACACGGCAATTTGGTGCAAGAAATCGTTTCTTGAGGTTGTGGCAGCTGCTGTGTTTAGTGAGTTGTCAGTTTAAATCTCTCTTAAATCTCTTTTAGATAGCTTTAGCCATTACCGTAATACATACTCAGCCGAACGATCCAATGGATCGCATTACTTTTTCAAAATGAAAATATTTTGCCTTGGCGCCGCAGGAAAAATCAGCCGCGAATCGGTTCTTGATCTTCTTCAATCCGACAGAGTCCACAAAGTCACAATCGGGGACAACAACGAGTCAATGGGACGGGAAGTGGTTGCCTGGCTGCAAGATGACCGGGTTGACTTTGTTAAAGTCGACGTATTTCAGGCCGATCAAACAGCAGCCTTGATGCGGCATTACGATCTTGTGATGGACGGCACGCCAATCTCCATCAATCACGAGTCTACCCAGTGTATCGCACAGGCCTGTGTGCACGGCGTAAACCTGAACGGAACCGGGCCGGAGTTTGCATTTCATGATGCATTCTTCGAAGCAGGGAAAACCTACGTGCCAGGCTTCGGGATGACACCAGGCATTACAAACGTAATGGCCCGTTATGCATACGATCGACTCGAGACAATCGACACTATACGCATCAGCCACGGGGCGTTCCGGCCGTTTGCCTTCTCACCGGCAATCACTGAAACAACCCGTATCGAGTATGAACCCAGGCTGGAAAGCCGGATTGTTTTTGAGGACGGCGAGTTCAAACAAGTCGAGCCGTTCGCACGGCCGCTTAAGGTGAAGTTGCCTGAACCGTTCGGCACACATACGCAGTACATCATTCCCCACGCCGAAACCCAGACGATCCCGAAGTCATTCAAGGAGAAAGGTGTGCGGCTGGTCGAGGTGCGAGGGACTTGGCCGCCTGCAAATATGCAGCTGCTGCGTGCGCTATATGACTGGGGCTTTCTGGAGAACGAAACGGTGAAAGTGGCCGAAGCCGAAGTGGGCATTATGGATGCCATCGCGAGCTATCTGCTGCAATCCGAGCAGGGAACCACGACCCAGCTGTACGGATATGCCCTGCACGTTGAGGTCACCGGGACGGAGAACGGCAAACCGGTTTGCTACACCCTGACAACTACCCATCCGGCCTCGGATGGATCGGTTGTCGGCTGGGAACGACTGCGAGCCTACACCCGCTCCGTCGGGATCCCAATGTCCATCGCCGCCAAGTTGATCCTTGATCAGCAGGCCAGCGCTGTGGGTGTAGTGACCCCGGAGCTCGCTTTTGATCCCGAGTTGGTGTTCGCCGAACTAGAGAAACGGCAGATTGCGATTCACATCGACAAACAGGACATCGGCTAACCTTCTACCACCCCGAGCCAGGTTTGCAATTCGGTTGACTTGGCGTTTTGCAGGAAGCGGTCGAGGTGCTTCATCCCATAAGCATGGAAGTCCACGTCCAACGTTGAAATGCCAATCTGCACATAAGACCACATCGCCTCACGAAGGTCAGAAAGAACCCGCAGCAGATGCAGCTGCGCCATTTCTGCTGCGCTCGGCTCCCTGCCCAAATACGATTCCATGAAAATAGTGCAAGCGGTTTCATCCATGCAGAAGTTGACCGCACAATTCCCCAGGTCAACGTAGGGATGGCCCATGCCAGCGTATTCCCAGTCCAGAAGGTAGAGCTGATCTCGACTCTGGAGAAAATTCGCCGCGATCAGGTCGTTGTGGCACGGAGCCGAAACTTTCGGGCAACGCCCGATCGCGCTGATCATTTTGCCTGAGAACTCCAGCGCCTCGCCGAGTTGGGCGGGATGGGCGACGTTGAACCGCTTGGCGGTCGCGATGTAGTCGTCGATCACCGACGGCAGATCAAACGTGCCGGGAACATCAGGCGCGGAGTGCAGCCTGTGGAGCAGCCTGGCCACGCTGCGGATCGCCGTGGGGTCGTTCGTTTCGATCGGGGCACCCTCCACAAAACGGGTCACAAGGATTTCGTGTTCGGAGAGAAAGGCGACCGGCTCCGGAGCAATGCCGATCTCCCAAGCCACGCGTGAAATCGCGTGTTCGGTATGTCGGTTGATCCCGAACAAATCGGTGTCTTTCCCTGGCAAACGAGCCACAAACTTTTCGCCGCCACCGGTCTCAATGAGCAAGTTTTTGTTCGTAAGCCCGCCGGGAATGGGGCTGAGAGCGAACGCACCCCAATCAGGGAATTCAGCTCCCAACAACTCCCTAACCTGCTCCGTTGAAATCATGCTGAATGATACTGCTTAGCCGAGCGCATCGGCTAAATATTCTCCTTTGGAGCCTCGGGATCCTCCTCGGACGGCTTCTTTGCACCGGGAGGCGGCTCGACAATCACAACCGGCAACGGATAGCGCAGCTTCATGACGTCATCCACGATCACCTCCACAGTGTAGACGCCGGGCGCCTCAAACTTGGTGCCAGCGAACACCGCGATGTTGGTCGCGTGATGCGCCGGGTCTCGCAAGACGAACTTGGTCTCGCACTTGCGGATAACCGTCTCCTGATCAGGCGCGATGAGCCGGATGTTCTCATGGAACTCACCCACGCCAGCGACCCATCGGGTAAACACGCACAGTTTGCCGGCGACGATCGGCAGCTTCGGCACGCGGATGGCACCGATGATGCCCAACGCAATAAAGTTGCCGGTGACCTCCTGCCGCACGTCTTCGCACAGCACGGAGCATTGCAGATCGGGGAGTATTCTGGAGGCTTGCATGGTCTCTTATAATCTATCGGGAAACTGCGCCGGTTTGCTGCTCGGCGGCCCGTACTGTGTTGCGCATTAGCATGGCAATCGTCATCGGGCCGACGCCGCCGGGGTTCGGGGTGATTCTGCCCGCGATCGGCTGCACGACGGCGAAGTCGACGTCGCCGATGAGCCGGTAGCCATTCCCAGCAGCAGGATCGTCGATGCGATTGACGCCGACGTCGATCACCGTCGCACCCGGCTTGACCATGTCGGCCTTGACAAACTTGGCCACGCCCATTGCCGCTACAACGATGTCCGCCCGGCGGCAATGCGCCGCGATGTCTCGACTGCGTGAGTGGCAGAGCGTGACCGTCGCGTTGGCGTGCTCAGCTTTTTGGCAAAGGATCGCCGCCATCGGCTTGCCGACGATGTTGCCCCGACCGAGGATCACCACCTCCGCGCCCTCGATGGTCACGCCGGAGCGGATGAGCAACTCATGCACGCCGCCCGGGGTGCACGGCACGAAACCACCACCCTCCCCGATAATCAGTTTGCCGGCGTTTACCGGGTGAAAACCATCGACATCCTTTGCCGGTGACACGGTGGAAAATACCTTCGCCTCGTCGATGTGCCTCGGCAGCGGCGCCTGCACAAGCACGCCGTGGATGCCGTCGTCGGCATTGAGTTTTTCGAGCAACTCCAGCAATTCCGCCTGCAGCGTCTCCACCGGCAGCACGGTGGTCTCGGAGCGGATGCCAAGCTTAGCCGCGCTGCGCTCCTTCATGCCGACGTAAACCTCCGAAGCCGGGTCGTCGCCGACGCGGACGAACCGAAGCCCCGGCTCGACGCCGGCTGACTTGAGCGCGGCGACACGGGACTCGGTCTCCGCGTGAACTTCCTGGGCGATCGCGCGGCCGTCTATCAGGTTATCGGGCGGCATCAGGGAAGCGTCTTGAGCGTGCGCACGTCAAGCAGCGGCAGCGCGGGCCAGCGTGAATCCACAGCCTCGATGCCAGTGAGGACGACCCGACGGTTACGCAACATGCTCATCAACCGCTCGAAGGTGATCGGCTCGCCGCCATCGCCTTCGGCGGTCTTTAGCGGCCCGGAGTCGGAGGAGTAAAGGTAGTTGATGGTGCGGCCGTTGTCGTCGAGCAACTCGAAGCGGCTCGGAGCCTTCGGGCTTCGGAAAAAACGGCGCTTTATTCTGCCCTCGCGGGTGACGACGCGCGGCGGCGGCACAGGCAACTTCGTCTCGGTAATGGCGGAGGCCGGTTCCGGCTTGGCTTCCTCAGCGTCCTCGGGGTTGCCCATCGACTGCTGTTGCGTTTCGACAACCTCGGTACCGACGGCCGCATCAATCACGACGACCTCTGGCTCCGGCGGATCCGGCATACCACCCGTCTCGGGGGCATTTTCCGGCTCGGCCTTAGTTTCCTCGGGCTCCTTTGCTTCGCTCACATCTGCGATTTCCTGCTTGGTCTCCGGAGTAGTTTCGGCTGGCTTGTTCTCAGGTGTTTCTTCGGGCTCATCCGTTTTGGCCACCTCAGCCGACTTGGCCTCGGGCGTCTCCTCCGACGTTGTTTCTTGGGTGACTTGGCCAAGCGCAACCAACTCGGCCGCGATGTAGGCGTGCACGCCGGGCGGATGCTCAATCTCGATCCAATCGCCAGCGACCCGTTTTTCCTCCACGGCATCGCCCTTGGCTAAGCGGCCGACGATGCTGAACCGCTCGCCGCCTCCGGCGCGCACATTGAGTTTGTTGGCGGTCACCTTACCTTCCTTCACAAAACCGATGTGCACCCAGGTCTGCCCGGCAGCCGGCATGGCGATCTTGAGCCAGTCTGCCGGTTCGCCCTCGCGCGGCGGAGTGACGGTCACCTTGGCCAACACCGTAACTTGGTCGCCCTTTCGCAACTGGGTGACACGCTCGCCGACAAGGCTGGCCCTGGCGCGGACGTTGACGCGGTCGGCCGAGACAGTGGCTGGTTCGGGAGGGGTGACTTCGCTGACAACCTCTTTCGCACTCAGGCCCGAAACAGCCACGAGCCAAGCCAGCGCCGGAATGGGGAAACGGCCAACTGTTTTCATTGGGCACCGAGTGTGAAACGACCCCGCACCCGTGTCAATTCCGCCGAGCGGCTCAAGGCGATTTTCCCGGCGTCTTGAGGCACGATGCCACCTCGGCACGGCCGAGCGGACGCCACTTTCCGGGAGGCAACTCGCCCAGCTTGACCGGCCCGACCGCCACACGTTGCAGGCGCAACACACGGAAACCAAGCGCTTTAAACATACGACGCACCTCGCGGTTTTTGCCCTCGGCGAGCACCAGTTCTGCCTCGCTTCTGGTGGTGGTGGTGGTGAGGAGCCGGACGCACCTGGCCTTCATAAATTCCCCCTTGTCCCGCAGACCGGCCGTGAGCCGGTCCAGCACATCCGGCTCAAGGCGCTTCGCCACAGTCACACGATAGGTCTTCAGCAGGCCATGGCTAGGGTGCGCCACCTTCTGGCAAAAATCACCGTCGTTGGTCAGCAGGATCAGCCCCTCGCTGTCGGCATCGAGCCGGCCCACAGTGTAAAGATGCCCCCAATCTTTCGGCAACAGGTCAAACACCGTCCGACGATCATGGGTATCGCGTCGGGTGCAGAGAAACTTGGGTGGTTTGTGGAGAGCAACGAACCGCTTGACCAAAAGCTTGAGCGGCCGACCGTCGAGTGCCACCTCGTCTCGGGCGGAATCCACCTTCGTCCCAAGCAGCCGGACGATCTGACCACCGACGGTGACGCGACCGGCGAGGATCAGCTTCTCGCCTTCACGGCGCGAGGCCACTCCAGCCTCGGAGAGATATTTTTGGAGTCGAACCGTCACCGCCGAGAGAGGGTGTGCGGTGGGATCGGAGTAGGGCAGGCGCGGGAACCGGGGACGGTTATTCCTCCGGCTTGGTCTTTTTCAGGCCGGTGATACGGTCGCCCTCCTTGAGCTCGCCGCGTTTGCGCAGCAACTCCACTCGCTCATACCGGGTGAGCACAGTGCGCTTGGCTTCCGCCGCGCCGCCGACTTTCAGGCTGGGATGTTGTGACATTTTCTTAAAAAACAGGCGATTTGTAGTCCCGCCTCGGAAATGCGGGCGCGGGAAACTACCACACCCCACCTCGATTGCAATGGGTATTTTCCGTCATTTGATTACTTTCCTGACCACACTCATCAAGGCAAACTTGGCCAAGCGCTGCTTACGTTGTGTCATTGTTCACCATACAAATATGCCAGACCCTGCTTGGCCTACTTGTTGCCCTGCCCTTGGTTCGATCAGAGGCACTGGATATTCGCTCAATCAAACCGGACCTCATTATCCCCAAGTTGGAATCTGGACAACCAAAAGCCGGCAAACGAGTGAGGCAAACAATTCCTGAGTACGATCACACTCAAGTATACCACGTTACTTATCTGCCGACTGATTGGGTCAGCGGCAAACTTTACCCCGTGCTTATTGAATATGCCGGAAACAAATACCGCGGAGCTTATGGAGACATTAGCACAGGCAGGCCCGAGGGAAGCAAGATGGGCTACGGAATCTCGGGCGGAAAAGGTTTCATTTGGGTATGCCTGCCGTACCTCAGCGCAGACAAAAAAAACATTGCGGTTAATTGGTGGGGTGACACCAACAATCGCACAGCTCTACCAACCTTGGATTATTGCAAGAAAGCAGTGCCATGGATTTGCGAAAAATACGGAGGCGACTCGGACCGAGTAATTCTTTGCGGATTCTCACGCGGTGCGATCGCCTGCAACTACCTTGGACTTTACGAGAACGAAATTGCCAGACTCTGGCGGGCCTTCATACCATATAGCCACTACGATGGGATTGCGACTTGGCCTTACCCTGCCTCGGATCGTGATTCCGCCCTGAATCGGCTGAAGCGCCTAGCCAAACGGCCGCAATTCATCTGCCATGAAAACACCAACTCCGAACTCAACCTGGCGGCGACAAAACATTGGATCGGATCAACCGGGATCAAGGCAAACCTCACGTTTGCCGAAACCGGATTCCGCAATCATAACGATGCATGGCTTCTTCGCGACAGTCCAATCCGCAAGCAACTGCGCGCCTGGCTGGATCGTTCACTAAAATAGAGGCCTGCCTGTCACACGACTGGCGTAGAATGTCTTCCGCCTGCTTGACCAAAGACTAGTTGAGTTCACCGGGTGGGATTTCGTTCAGCGTGTAGTAGCCAACCGGGTGCAAAATGGGCAAGCCCTTTGCCGAGCGTACGCCCTTGGCGTTCAACTCGTGAACTTGCCCGTGAATGAGGCCGTCCACGGTCACACGCACGGTTTTGGGTGCGGTGACCTCGACACCAGTGATTTTTGGAACCGTTTTGTCGACAACCGGGCTACCGTAGTCGGCGCGGTAAATGTAGGTGTAGGCACTCATGCTGTAGGAGGCCATGTTACCGGCACTCACAGCGTCCACCTCGTGCGTGAAGGTGAGCTCGAAGCCATACGGCTTGGCGCGCATCTCGTGGATCTCGAACGGCACACCGCCTTTCCATGTGACACGATCGAGCGCGAACCGCTTCCCGCCCCGGGCACCCCAACCGCGGTCGGTCCCTCCAACAAACAGAGTGCCATTGGGATGCATATACGCACTGATGTTCCCAGAACCGAAGCCCTTTAGAAATGAGAACGCGGCGCCTTGGTAAACACCGTTCACCTTTTCGAGAAAGGCGCGATTGACCACGGAGAAGGTCTGGTCGCAGACGAGTAGTTGATTCTTGAATGGGCCAAATTTGCCGTTGCTGTCGTAGGCAAAGCCGCTGGTCGAATTGCCCAAAATGCCGTGCGGGAACACAATGGCCGACGGCACCAACTCGGGAATTTTCGCCCGCTCTGCCACCCAGCGACTGTTGGTCTTGGGCTCGGTGGGACGCTTGCCCATCGAAGCCTTCGCCGCCACAGTGTCGTACCAGCGGAAGCCCCCGGGGTGACCCTGAAACGAGCCGTGCGAAAGCGGCTTAAGCGAGCTGGAGCCATTCCATGGACCCTGGTTGTCGGCATAGAAAGCTTCGCCCAAATGGTTTAGTCCGATGCCACCTGGAGAGCGGATGCCGCTGGACGTCGGGATCAGTTCGCCCTCCTTGCTAACACGCACGCACCAGCCGCGATAGTCGATCTGGCTCGAAAACGAGCCGGTGAGGCAAAGTACAATCCACATGTCACCATTGGGGTCAGGCCGAGTGCCGAAGGCGTATTCGTGGTAGTCGCCTGTGATGCCCCAGCCGTCGTTGACCGTCTCAAAGACATCGGCGCGGTCGTCCCCGTCGAGATCCTTCATGCGGGTTAATTCGCCACGCTGAGTGCAGTAGAGCCAACCATCGGTGAAAGCGAGATTCAGAGGCTCGTGCAATCCCTCGGCGTAGAGAGTCCACCGAATGCTGTCCGGCGGACCGAACGGGTCGGACAGGACGTAAACATTGCCGCGGCGACCGCAGACAGCCAGCTTGCCGTTCGGCATCATCTCTATGCCGCTGGCCTCAACCACAACGCCGTCCGGCATTGGGATGGCGTTGATCTCGTAATAGTCGGACTCGGCCGGATCAGCCGCGCTCAAGGCGGCAGCTTGGCCAAGCGCAAGACCGGCCAGTAATGCATAATAGGTCACTTGGTTCATCATCTTGAAATCTCCTTTTGGGGCTTACAGGTTCCATTCGTAACGCTGATTGAGAGTCGCTTGGCCTTCGACGTTGAGCTTGATCAGTAGTTCCTTGCGGCTGCCGCTCTCCCGGATCAACGGCTTGACATCAAGTTTCGGAAAGCTGACGCGTAGCATCGAGCCGTCGATGTTGTAGCCTCCTTCCTCCTCGGTGATTGAGTCGGCGGCAGCGGCGAGGTACCATACCTTGCCATTCCCCCGGATTTGGAGCCGGCGGGTGATCGATGGCAACGCTCCGGCGACCGGCTCGGCGTAGTCGGCAATCCGCAGAGTATCCCCGACTTGGTAATCGAAAATGGGGCGGCGATGTTCGGGCAGCAGGGAGTAGCCGCGGAATGTCAGGCCCTTCGCACGGGTGTCGCGGCCCTCGGCCCTCGGCCAAGCAGCGTCCGCGCTGTCGAGTTGCGAAAACGGCTGGTCGCGGGTGAGCTGGATCAGGTAATGCCCGGACGGCCGCTGGAAACCTTGGCCGCGGCCGTTCCAGTGCCGCGCCGCGTCCATGAATGCGCCGTGCCACAGCATCGCGATCTGCATCGTGTTGGCGTCAAAGCAGAGGTTCACCTTCTCAGGATAACCGACGCCGATGCCGCGCGGGCTGGCGCCCTCGATGAAGTTACGATAGATGCGCGCCTCGTCAGTGACGGTGATCGGGTTACCGGTCGGGAAGGCCGGCCTGCGACGCGGAGGCTGAATGGTCTGCTTGGCCAATTGCAGGCGCTGGATGCCGGGACCAGACATGTCGAGCGCGAGCCGCTCTTCGCCGCCTCTCTCGAAGTACTCCAACCTCAGCGTGGCAGCTCCCGGCTCGAGGGCGATGCTGCCTTTCTTGGCCCGCATGCTGTGGACGCCGTCGTTGTCCACGACCAGTTTGTCGTTGACGTAAAGTCGCGAGCCATCATCAGAGCCAAGGTTGAACGAGTAGTCGCCCTTCCGGGCAATGTCGATGTCGCCTTCAAACACCACACCGAAGTTTTCGCTCACCCCGGCAAGGCCAGGATCGGCCGTACCGCTCTCGGCCTTGC
The DNA here is from genome assembly GCA_030749225.1 of Verrucomicrobiota bacterium. Classification (GTDB taxonomy): domain Bacteria; phylum Verrucomicrobiota; class Verrucomicrobiia; order Limisphaerales; family UBA1096; genus UBA1096. Next base: position 25,873 of record JASMKO010000034.1, on the reverse strand, counting down.
CAGTCTTGAACGGTTTCAGCTGAGAAAAGTCCGGGAGACGATCCCAATTCCCCTTGTAGGCAGCAAAGGTGAAATCGTTGATTTTGCCCTTGGCGATCAGCCCGGAGGGATCCTCTGCTCCACCACCCTCGCTGAGCGAGCGCACGTAGGCGATGAGCGCCTTCATCTCATCGTCGCTGACGGCCGGCGGCGGCGGCATCGGCGCGGCGGCCTCCTTGGCCACCTTGTCCATCGGCTTGCGGATCGACTCGGCAAAATACGCCTCGTCGAACGTCGCCATGGCCTCCTTGCCACCGTAACCCAGAGTGACAGCCCTTTGTTTGCCCCAGAAACCACCCAAGAACTTGGGCGCCTTCATGGCGATCCCGGCTGGCGCGGGCACGCTTTCATCCACCTGATGGCAAGTGAAACAGATTTTTGTCTGAAAGAGTGCTTTGCCTTCGGCTATCAACTTCGCGTCATCGGCAGCCGGTGCCGGCAGTAAGAAGCCGGATGCCATGAGTCCAATAACGCACAACGACTGACTTCGCTTGATTCTGTGCATGCGTGGCGCGGATGGTGCACACCCACGCAGGGCTGTCGAGCCGTTCCTCAAAAAATCCCATCGGGACTCGACGACCAAGCCGCTTTTCCGTAACCAACCGGGTAGTTCATGTTTCCGCTCGGACTCTACCTGTTGGCGCTCATCGGCGGCGCGGTGATTTCTGCAACCTCCATGCCGTTGTGGAAACGATGGTGTGAGCATGTCGGCCTGCTGGACGAGCCAGGCCACCGGAAAATTCATACCCATCCCGTCCCACTCGCCGGCGGACTGGCCGTGGTAACCGGTCTGGCAGTGCCGATCACCGGTGCCGCCGCGTGGGCCTGGGTGGGGCCGTTGCCGGAATCGTTCGCCCATGTCATGGCGCACGGCTTGACCAAGCGCGGATGGCAGCTCGCCGCCATCCTTGGCGGCGCGGTGGCCATGCTGGCGCTGGGCATCCTCGACGACCGGCGCGACCTGTCGGCCAAGTGGAAATTCCTCGCCCAATTGTTCATTGCGCTGGCAGTGGCTGCCAGCGGCATCCGGCTGACGATGTTCGTCGAAAGCGCAGCGTTCAGCTACGCGGTCACGGTGCTGTGGATTTTGACTGTCACCAACGCAGTCAACTTCCAGGACAACATGAACGGGCTGTGCGCCGGACTGGGGCTCATCGGCGGCTGGTGTTTCGCGTGGCATGCCGGGTTGGAGGGGCAGTACCTCGTTGCGTCGCTGGCCTTGTTGTTCACTGGCGCGCTGGCCGGTTTTCTGCCGTACAACTTCCCGCGCGGTGGCGTGTTTCTCGGCGACGGCGGCAGCCATGTCGTCGGCTTTCTACTGGCCGTGCTGGCGATTCTCCCTGACTTTTACTCTGCTGCCAGCCCGCACAAGTGGCTGGTAGCCGCCCCGCTGTTGGTGCTCGCCGTGCCGCTGGCCGACCTAGTCTCGGTGATACTCATCCGCCGCTGGCTTGGCCAGCCAGTGTGGGTCGGCGACAACAACCACTTCTCCCACCGGCTCGTCCGCGCCGGCTTGGCCAAGCCGCGAGCGGTGCTCGTCCTGCTGCTCATCGCCGCCGCTTTCGGCGCAGTGACGTTTTTAAAGTGAGCCGTGAGCGCTTACGCGATACGCCAACGCGCTTGGCCAAGCGGGGGGGTTACTCGGTAGCGTACACCTCGACCCGGGGTGGGCGGGCATAGTCCCCCCACAGGCGCTCGATGAGTTCGGCGTCCGGCTTGCCGTCGGTCACAACAAATCGGTAGCGCGAAACGTACTCACCGCCCGGCTTGATTTCCCAGTCGCCGGCTTGGGACGGCGCAAAGTTGAAGAACGGCTCGGTGGGGTGAATCCGCATCGGCTGTGGAAACCGGAAATTCGACGGGTGGCACAACACGCCTATCCCACCCCATTTACCGCCGGTTCGTCCACCGACATGGCACCAGCGGGCGCGAGTCGCGTGGCCCTTGACGCGGTCGCTCTCGCCGTTGGCAGTGAGGTAAAAGCAATTTTCGCGGCCGTCCCATTCGCCATGGCCGCGGAAGCCCAATCCTCCGTAACGGTATTGTGGAAACCTAAGTGCACTATCGCTGGCACAGCGCTGCACCGACTCCAGCTCAAAGAGATTATACTCTGGTGAAGTGGCGTACACCTGCACCCGCCATGTCTCAGTGAGTGCGACCTTCCGCGGCTTGGCGATGAGATCGACGAACTGGTGCCTGCTTGAGAACCCGGCGTGCACGGGGCCACTCCATTGGCCGGTCAGGCCGGTGAACTCGACCGTGCCGGTGCCTTTGCCCATGTTCCAAAAGTCCGGCTTTCGGCCCTCGAACTCCGTGTTCGTCCACGGAAACCAGATGCCGTGGTGATGCTTGTGATTGTGCGGGTAGTCGTCGGTGATGACTGTGCCACCCGGCGTGATAACCGGGTGGATGTAGCCGCCCCGGCGATAGATCGGCTCGAGATCGGCGCGCGGCAACTCGCTTTTTTCCGCCTGGTAATGCAACACCGTCCGGTCGCCGATGGTGATCTGCAGCTTGCCGTGCCGCTTGGCCAAGCGGACGGCGTCAGCGTGAGCCGGCTTGGCCGCGGGGGCGAGTTTGTAAACGGCCGTCTGGAAGGCGGCGAGGCGGCCGACGATAAACGTGGCCATGCCACGGTCATCCGGCTGAATGGCCACCGCTTGGCCGTTCGGGCCTGTGAGTTGCCACTGCGCTTGGCCAAGCGCCGGCAGCGGAAAGGTAACCGGCGTATTGCGGCGTTCGTGTTCCCCGGCATCGACCCGGAGCGAGTAGTCGGCCGCAGATGCGTGGCCAATCGAAATACCCAAGCCAAGCGTCCATACAAAACGGAAAGTCATGCGGCTTTTGTGCGGGGACGGAACGCCGGGGTCAAGAGCACAAAAGCCCCGGCACTTGGCTGGGACGTTGCGCGAGTTTCTGTCCGGCTTTTTATTCCTTCACCATAACGGTGATCTTTTTGGAAATCACCGGCGGATCGTGGGCCAGGTGAATCCAGTCACCGAGCACCAACTGGAGGGTGTGCTTGCCGGGAGGCAGTTCTAGGGTCACCTCGGTCTGTCCGCCACCGAAATGCCGGATGTTGTCGGTGGCCGCAAGCGGCAGATCCAGGCTGGGCAGTTTGTCCACGTCGATCAACAGGTGATGGTGGCCAGTGTTTTCCTTGTCGATGGCGGCTGGGGCGACGCCCATCCCCTTCAGGCCAAACCGCACCGTGAACTTTTTCTTCACCGTCCTGCCGTCCCTGGGAGAAATGATGTACGCCTTGGCGCCCTTGGGCGACTTGCGTTTCTCGAGTTTGTCAGCAGCGACCGCGGAAGTGAGGAGGCCGCCGAATACCATTACCGAAACAAATATACGGAGTGTCATAGCGGCGACAACGTCTCATCCCGGTGCTGCGCGATCAAGTGCGAATCGCCGGAACTATTCCCGGATTGACTCGGCCCCGACCAAGCCGTTTGATGGGTGCCGCCTCAACCGCATGGCCCTCTCCCCCTTCCAACGTCGATTCAAGAGCCGCCGGATGCAGCGCTCTGGCCCGCGCGACCGGATTCTGCGCAATTGGCGTGGCATCGACGTGAAGGAACTGGAAAAAACACACGGCAACAAGTCGATCAGTGCTGCGGCCGTGGTGAATAACATCCTCGGCGCACTGCAACTCGACCGACGCCAAGCGGAGTCGGAGGTGGTGAAGGTATGGAACCAGACCGTGGACCCGACCGTCACCGCCCACGCGCAGCCGGTGAATCTCCGCCGTGGCACGCTGTTTGTCTCTGTGGACTCAAGCGTGTGGCTCGACGAGATCGTGCGTTACCGGCGGCACGAGATTCTGCAGCGCCTGCAGCACGCCATGGGCCGCGAGATGGTCAAAAAAATCTCCTACCGGATCGGGTGACGCCTGCTCACTTCTGAAGCAGCGCGTTGGCCAGACCGTCAATGGTGTGCTCCCTGGCCTCGACGGCGGGCTGGAGGCCAAGCGCGTTCAATGTCTTCGTGGTCTCGGGGCCGATCGAGGCAAGTTTGAGGTCGGGATGATTCTCGCAGCGCTTGGCCAGGCCAAAGCGCGCATCAAAATGCCTCACCGCCGAGCCGCTCGCAAAGGTGATCCAGTTCGCGCCGTGTTCCTCAAATTCCTCCGCTGCGCCGGTGCGATCCGCCGTCTCCGGCACGGTTTTATAAAACGCAATGTCGTCGACGATCGCCCCCTGATCTTCCAGTAGCCGGGGCAGTTCCGGGTTCGCCTCCTCGGCACGGGGGAGCAACACTGAAATATTCTCCACGTTTTGGAAGTCGATCAGTGCCTTGGCCGCGGCCTCCGCAGTGTGCACCTCCGGCATGAGGTCGACGTGGATGTGCAACTCCCGGAGCTTGTTCGCAGTGGCCGGGCCGACTGCGGCGAAGCGGATGCTGCCTAGGTCGCGCACATCACGGAAGGCCTTGAAAAAATAGTCGAAGAAATGCTCCACGCCGTTGGCACTGGTGAAGATAATCCAGTCGTAGCCGCCGATGCCGGTGACGGCCTCGATGAGCGGCTCATTGCTGCTTGGCGGCACAAGCTTGATAGTGGGGATCTCGAGCAGTTCCGCGCCCAGTTCCCTGAGCTGACCGGACAATTTGCCGGCCTCCCTGCGGTTGCGTGTGACCACCACCCGCTGGCCAAATAGCGGCCGGGTTTCAAACCAGTTCAGCATGTCGCGCAGTGTCGAGACCCCGCCGATGACTGTCACCGCCGGCGCCTTGAAACCGGCCCGGGCCACCTCGTCGGCGAGTGTGCCGAGCGTGCCGGTGATCGTCTGCTGCCGACCCATCGTGCCCCAGCGGACCATCGCCGCCGGCGTGTCAGCAGGCAGGCCGTGGGCCTCCAGGGCGGCGGCTATTTTGCCGATGCGCTCGACGCCCATCAGCAGCACTTTCGTGCCGGGCTCACGGGCGATGCGTTCCCAGTCCAGCGCGCTTTCCCTCTTGCCGGGATCCTCGTGGCCTGTGATGACCGTGAAACTCGAGCAATGCTCGCGATGAGTCAGCGGGATGCCGGCATAACTCGGCGCGGCGATGATCGACGAGATGCCCGGCACGACTTCAAACGGCACGCCGTCGCGCCGCAGCCCGGCCGCCTCCTCGCCGCCTCGCCCGAAGATGTACGGGTCGCCGCCCTTGAGCCGCACAACCGTCTTGCCGGCCTCGGCCTTCTCGGCCAACAGGCGGTTCAATTCCTCCTGCGGGATCGACCTGTCGCGGGGTCGCTTGCCGCCGAAGAGCACCTCGGCCGACTCCGGCGCAAGCGCCAGCAACTCGCGGTTGACCAGCGAGTCGTACACCACCACATCCGCGCGGCGAAGCAGCTCGGCACCGCGCAGCGTGAGCAGCCCGGCATCCCCCGGCCCAGCGCCCACGAGGTAAACTTTTCCCGTGATTCCCATGCGGCGTCAGCGTTGCCTCCACTTGGCCAAGCGGCAAGAAATCATTTGCCACGCGGCACAAGCACCCGCAAAGCGCGCGGCCGGAGCGTGATCGTGATCGGCAGCGTGCCTATGAAATCACCGTCGGCCTGGACGCGCGTCCCGGCCGGGCCGTCGAGAGTCAGCTCGCTCACCCGATGATGCTCCGCGCCTGGCCAGTCGGCGATCTGCCCAAGCGCCATCGACGCGACGCCGCGCAACACCGAGCCGGAGTTGATGCGCGGGAACACACACAGGTCGAGCCGCCCGTCGTTTAGTTTTGCATCCGGGAACAGCACGACCGGCCCGCCGAAAAATCGGCCGTTGCCGACACACATCCACTCGCCCCGCGACGAGCCGCCGTCCCACTTGGCAGTCAGCATCGGCGGCTTGGCCGTGAGCGCCGCCAGCGTGGAAAACAAATAGGCCAATGGCCCGATTTTTTTCTTCAACGCAAGGCTCACGCCGCCTACGGCGTCGGCGTCCAGCCCAGCACCGGCCATCTGGACAAAACTTCGCTCCGCTTGACCGTCATCCGTTTGCAACCTGGCGATCGGTAGGTCGACGGACCGCGTCTGGCCAAGCCGGACCGTCTCCCAGGCACGCTTGGCCGTGAGCGGGATGCCCAACTCGCGCGCGAACACGTTCATCGTGCCGAGCGGCAAAATGCCGAGTTGCGCCTGGCCAAGGCCATCGCGCTCCCGAGCCAGACCGTTGACGACCTCGTTGACCGTGCCGTCGCCGCCGGAAGCGACGACTGTCTTGTAGCCGTCGCGAACCGCCTGGGCAGCGAGATCGGTCGCGCTGCCGGGCATGCTCGTCTCGAGCATCGAGCATTCGTCCCGCAGTTGGCCAAGCGATTCGCGAAAACGCCGCGCCTTATCGCCGCGAGCGGCGGGGTTATAAATCAGCGCGATGGATGAGCGGCTCATGGCGGGCGGCTAGCCGGGCGTTACTCGCTTGGCTCCGGAAATGTCTTGCCGCCGCTGACAAGGAACATCACCGCCATCCGCACGGCGAGGCCATTGGTCACCTGGTCGAGAATGGTCGAGCGCGGGTGCTCGGCGATCTCGCTGTCGATCTCGACGCCGCGGTTAATCGGACCTGGGTGCATAACGATCGCATCCGGTTTGAGCCGGGCAAACCGCTCGTTCGTCAGGCCGAAGAGCGACCGGTACTCGCCGATGCTCGGGAAAGCGGAGAGCCGCTGGCGCTCATGCTGGATGCGCAGCAAGTTGACGATGTCCGCATCGGCGAGGGCCTCGTCGACGTTGTGTGTCACGCGGCAGCCTATCTGCTCGAAGATGCGTGGCACAAGCGTCGGCGGACCGCAAAGCGTGACGTTCGCGCCAAGCTTGTTCAGCGCCCAGATGTTCGAGCGGGCCACGCGGCTGTAAAGGATGTCGCCGAGAATGGTGATGTTGAGGCCGTTCACATCGCCCTTTTTCTCAAACATCGTAAAAGTGTCGAGCAGCGCCTGCGTCGGGTGCTCGTGCGCACCGTCGCCGGCGTTGACCACGCTGCAGTCGACCACGCGCGACAGCAGGTGCGGCGCCCCCTCCGCGCTGTGCCGGACGACGATGATGTCAGCGCTGAGCGCCTCAAGCGTCTTGCCGGTGTCGCGGAGAGTTTCGCCCTTTTTCAGCGATGACGCCTCGGCGGTGAAGTTGATCACGTCGGCGTTGAGCCGCATGGCGGCCAGCTCAAAGCTGATGCGCGTGCGGGTAGACGGCTCGACGAACAAGTTGATCACCGTGCGCCCTCGCAGGGCCGGCACTTTCTTGATCGTGCGCTCGCCAACCGCCTTGAAGGCGCGCGCGGTGTCGAGGATTGTGCGGATCTCGCCGGCATCCAACGACTCTATGTCAAGCAGATGTTTCCGGGTCCAGTTCATTCGTTGGAAGGCACCGCCTGCAGCATGACCGAGTCGTTGCCGCCGGTCTCGTTGAGAAATACCTCGATGCGTTCGTCGACGGCGGTGGGGATGTTTTTGCCGACGTAGTCCGGCTTGATCGGCAGCTCGCGGTGGCCGCGGTCGACCAGCACCGCGAGCTGGATGCGCCGCGGACGGCCGAGGTGGTGCACGGCGTCGAGCGCAGCGCGGACGGTGCGGCCGTTGAACAGTACATCGTCGACGAGCACGATTGTCTTGCCCTCGACATCGAACGGCACCTCGGTCGGCTGCACGCTGACAATGCCACGTTGGCCGATATCGTCGCGGTGCATGCTGACGTCGAGCACACCGGCCGGTGCGTTGTGCCCCCAGATGCTGCCGAGCAGCTTGGTCAGGCGGCCTGCGAGGTGCACGCCGCCGCGCTGGATGCCGATCAGCCCGACGTCCGTGCTGTTGGCGTTGGCCTCGGCGATCTCGTGGGCGATACGCGTCAGGCTGCGCTGGATCGCGCCCGCGTCGAGCAGCAGTCTCGCGTCAGCCATCGCAGTAGGTGTGGACATAAAAAAACGAACCCGCGCCGTGCGCACCGGTTCGTGTCGTCCCAAGTTGTCTCGTTCTTTTTCGCATGTCCCTTTGCGACCTCACAGGATCGCCTTAAAGGAAACGTGGCTCCGGGTCACTCCCCGGCAGCCTGACGGCTTTTCCGCCACTTAGCGCGGTGATTGAGTACCCAATCCACCAGCGCCCACTCGAAGCCAGTGTCGCTGCCTGCCCTCTCGGATTCAAGCCATTTGTGACGAAGCACCTCCTCCCGCTCGTCGAGATACCGCTGGTACAACATCGATTTCCCGAGGCGGGCATCGGTCGATTTATCCTTTTGATCCGCCATGAATCCCTCTCGGCTGGCGAAACGTACCACCGAACCGGCCGCGCGCAACCCCTTTCCCGCAGCTTGACCCGTGCCAAAAGCGTTGCCTCCGCTTGGCCAAGTGGGGATGCTTCCCGCCCATGCTCAACGGCAAAATCGACCTGCGCAGCGACACGATCACCCAGCCGGACGCCGCCATGCGTGAAGCCATGGCAAACGCCGTGGTCGGCGACGATGTGCTGTGCGACGACCCGACCGTGCGGGAACTGGAACAACACACGGCAACACTGCTCGGCAAGGAGGCCGCCGTATTTGTCCCGTCCGGGACGATGGCCAACCAGTTGGCCATCCGCTCGCTCACGCGGCCCGGCGAAGCGATCCTGCTCGACGCCAACGCACACATTTACTGTTACGAGGCTGGCGCCCCGGCGGCATTGGCCGGTGTACAGGTGAGCCTGCTCGACGGCAGCCGCGGGCAATTCACCGCCACGCAACTCGAGGCCGCGCTGCCGCCGAAGGACGACCACTTCGCGCCGCCAAGCCTGGTCTGCATCGAGAACACCCACAACCGCGGCGGCGGCAGCGTTTGGCCACTAAAGCAAATAGAATCAGTGGCGGCGGCGGCGCGAGGGCACGGCCTTGCGCTGCATCTCGACGGCGCGCGGCTGTGGAACGCCTCAGCGGCGAGCAGCGTCACCGAGGCGGAATACGCAAGTCACTTCGACACGGTGAGCGTCTGCTTCTCGAAGGGCCTCGGCGCGCCGGTTGGCTCGGCCCTAGCCGGGTCAGGCGAGGCGATCGCAAAGGCGCGTTTTTACCGGAAGCAACAGGGCGGCGCGATGCGACAGGTCGGCATCATCGCGGCGGCGGCGAGGCACGCACTTGAGCACAACCGCAGCCGCCTGGCCGATGACCACGCCAACTGTCGCGCCCTCGCCAACGGCTTGGCCAAGCGACCCGGGCTCGAGGTCGATGCCGCCGGGGTGGAGACGAACATGGTGTTCATCGGCACCGGCGACCGCGATGCCGCCGCCTTGGCCAAGCGGCTCGACGAGTCGGGCGTCCGCCTGCTCGACACCGGCCCGCACACCCTCCGCGCCGTGACCAACCTCACCGTCATGTCGGATGAAATAGGCCAAGCGATCACCGCCTTCGAGCAGCTACCCTGACTTGGCCAAGCGCTTGGCCAGGCGAGCTGTGGATATCTTCCCCTCGACCGTGTTCGGCGCGGCGACTACCGTTCGTGCGTGCCAAAAGAGGCAAAACTCACCCCGATGATGGCCCAGTACCGGCAGTGTAAAGGCCAACTGCCGGCTGGGACAATCCTACTGTTTCGCCTCGGTGATTTTTACGAGATGTTTTTTGAGGACGCTCAGGAGGCGGCCGGCATCCTCAACGTCGCGCTGACCAAGCGCGGCGACACGCCGATGTGCGGTATCCCGTACCACGCCACAGGCAACTACCTCTCCAAGCTGCTCGCCGCCGGGCGAAAGGTGGCGATCTGCGACCAAGTCGAGACGGCCAAGCCTGGGCAGCTGGTCAAGCGCGAAGTCACGCAGATCCTCAGCCCGGGCGCGCACTTCGACGAGCGGATGCTCGAGGCCGGGAGGAATAATTTCCTTGTAGCCTTGTGCGTGTCTGATGGCCGGTTCGGCTTGGCGGCAATCGACCTGACGACCGGCGATTTCAAGGTAACCGAGCTGGAAAATGAAATCGCCATGCTCGCCGAGCTGGAGCGGCTGAATCCGGGTGAGGTTATTTTCCCGCAGGAATCGCAGCGGCTGGCGGAGTCGGTCGGGCCAAGCGTCAGCGTGCTCAACGGCTACGACGGCTGGGTGTTCGCGCTCGAGACCGCGGAGTTCACGCTAAAGGATCACTTCAAGGTGGCCGCACTTGACGGCTTCGGGCTGAAGGGGCGCACGGCGGCAGTCGGCGCGGCCGGCGGCGCGCTGCATTACGTAAGTCAGCATCTGAGGCGCGACGTGGCACACTTCACGCGAGTAACCTTCTACGAGGTGGCCGACTACCTCGTGCTCGATGCCGCGACGCTGAAGCATCTTGAAATCCTCGAGCCGCTGCATCGCGAAGCAGCCAAGCCGGGAACCCTCTATACCGCGCTCAACCGCACCTCGACCCCGATGGGAGCGCGACGGCTGCGCGACTGGCTGTCGCAGCCTCTCTCGTCAGTCGAGGCGATCCGACAGCGGCAGGGTGCGCTTGTCCAATTCCTCCAAAACAGCCCCGCCCTGGACCGGTTCCACGACAGCCTGAAGGAGGTTCGCGACCTCGAGCGCACCATCAGCCGACTGAGCATCGGCTCCGGCAACGCCCGCGACCTTGGCCAACTGCGCTGCGCGCTGAGCCAACTGCCGGCGCTGCGCAGCTTGATCGCCGAGGTGCAGGATACACCCAGCGCAGACGCGCCGACGCTCAGCGAGGCCATTTTCGACGAACCCGAGACGGACAGCCCGCCGCCGTTGCTCAGCGAGCTAGGCGGCCAACTGCACGAGTTACCGGAGGTGACAGACCTGATTTCGCGGGCGATCGCCGACGAGCCGCCGCTCACGATCAAGGATGGCGGCATCATCCGAAACGGCTTCGACCCCGCGCTCGACGATTTGCGCCGCGCCACAACCGAGGGCAAGGACTGGATCGCTCAACTTCAGCTGGAGGAATCGGAGAAAACCGGCATCCCGTCGCTCAAGGTGCGGTTCAACTCGGTGTTCGGTTACTTTATTGAGGTGACCAAGACTCACCTCGACAAGGTGCCGGGCCATTACACGCGCAAGCAGACCATGACCAACGCTGAGCGGTTCATCACGCCCGAGCTGAAGGAAATGGAGGGCAAAATCCTCGGCGCAGAGGAGCGCAGCCAAAAGCTCGAGCACGAGCTGTTCCAGCGCGTGCGCGAGGAGGTGCTACAGTCGTTGCCGCGTATCCAGCAGATCGCCTCAGCGCTGGCGCAACTCGACGTGCTCGCCGGTTTCGCCGAGGTCGCCCGACTGCGCGGCTACGTCTGCCCCGAGGTCCGCGACGACGGCACGCTGCAGATCGACGACGGCCGCCACCCCGTGCTCGAGCAGGCAATGGTCGGCGAGCCGTTCGTGCCGAACGACACGCAACTCAATAGCGACGACCGGCAGATCGCCGTCATCACAGGCCCAAACATGGCCGGCAAAAGCACGTACATCCGGCAGGCAGCGCTGCTCACGCTGCTGGCGCACACCGGCTCATTCGTCCCGGCCAAGCGCGCGCGTGTGGCTCTCGTCGACCGCATCTTCACCCGCATCGGCGCGAGCGACGACCTGTCGCGCGGCCAATCCACCTTCATGGTCGAGATGACCGAGACAGCAAACATCTTGAACAACGCCACCGACCGAAGCCTCGTCGTGCTCGACGAGGTCGGACGCGGCACGAGCACGTTCGACGGCTTGAGCTTGGCCTGGTCGATCGTCGAGCATTTGCACAACCAGGTCGGCGCCAAGACATTGTTCGCGACGCATTACCACGAACTGACCGAGCTGGCCGGCCGACTGCCTCGCTTGGCCAACTTCAACGTCGCCGTGCGCGAGTGGAACGACCAAATCGTGTTCCTGCACAAGATCGTCGAGGGCGGCGCGGACAAGAGCTACGGCATCCATGTCGCCCGCCTGGCCGGCGTGCCGAGGCCGGTCATCGAGCGGGCCAAAGCCATCCTACGCAACCTCGAGGAAACGGAACTCTCCCCTGACGGCGAGGCACGCTACGTTTCGCGGCAGAGCGTCGAGCGGGAAAAACTGCGACAAATCGAGCCGGCACCGCAGCTCGACCTCTTCGCGGGCCAATGATGCCTTGACCCCGGGCGCGCGCTTGGCCAAGCTGCCCGGCCCGCTCGGAGAGATGGCTGAGTGGTTGAAAGCGCTCCCCTGCTAAGGGAGTATAGGTTAACGCCTATCGAGGGTTCGAATCCCTCTCTCTCCGCCACTTCTTTTCCGATTGCCGTTTCACTGGGTTCCGTTCTCCAAAACAGCTTTTTGCGCTTGGGCAAGCTTGGTTTTCTCTTTGCGTGTTCGCGTTCTTCAGGCAGCTTTTCGGGGCACCTTTCTTTTATGCACCTGCGTGGGTTCCTCACTATTTTGTGCGGGTTGATCCTGTCTTTGCTCGGATCAACTGGCGGCCATTCATTTGCAGCCCAGGACTTCAACCGCGACGTGGCACCGCTGCTGGTCCGGCATTGTCTCGAGTGCCACAACAGCTCCGACTTGAAGGGCGAGCTGGATCTGTCTCAAAAGGCTGGCGTCGTCAAGGGCGGCAAACACGGTGCGGTGCTGGTGGCTGGGAAACCAAGCGAGAGCCTGCTATTGGAGAAAGTATCCGCGGACGACATGCCGCCGGATCAGCCGCTTGGCCAAGCGGAGAAAAAAGTGCTGCACGACTGGATCGCAGCTGGGGCCAAGTGGGGTATTAGCGACAAACTCGATCCGTTTCAATTCACCACGTTCAAGCGCGGTGGGTACGACTGGTGGTCGCTCCAGCCGGTGATACGTCCCGCCCAGCCGGCGGTTTCGCAATCGAGCTGGGTGGTTAATCCGATCGACGCGTTTATCCTCGCCGGGCTGGAGGTAAAGCAACTCAAGCCAAGCGCCCCGGCGGATTCGCGGGCATTGATCCGCCGACTGTACTTTGACCTGACGGGTCTGCCGCCCACGGTGGAGCAGGTTGCGGCTTTCGAGGCCAACCCGACCGATGCCGCGTACCGCCGCGTGGTCGATGACCTGCTTAGCTCACCGCATTACGGCGAACGCTGGGGGCGGCACTGGCTGGACCTGGCACGATTCGGCGAAAGCGACGGCTTCGAGCGGAACAACGTCCGCAACAACCTCTGGCCATATCGCGACTGGGTGATCCGCGCGCTGAACGACGACATGGCATACGACAAATTTGTGCGTATGCAGATTGCCGGTGATGTGCTTAGGCCGGGCGATCCGGCCGGGCAGAAGGCGGTCGGATTCCTCGTCGCCGGACTGCATAACACGGTCGTGGGCGGCAGTGAGTTCATGAAGAAAACGGCACGGCAGGATGAACTTGAGGAGATCATCGGCACGGTGGGGCAGACGTTCGTCGGCCTCACGGTCAACTGCGCGCGCTGCCACAATCATAAATTCGATCCCATCTGGCAGAGGGAATATTACCGGATGACCTCGGCAATCGCCGGAGTGTTTCACGGGGAGCGCAATGTCTCTGATCCCGAGCTGGCGCGCCAGCGTGAGGCGTTGCGTACACAGATTGCCTCGTTGAACGAGGAGCTTGCCGGGATCGAAAATCGGGGACGCAAAGCCGCACTCGCCAAGCGCAAGCAGGGTGGTCCGTCGGAAAAGCCGGAGCCGCCGAAGCCCCTGGCCCGGTGGGAATTCGACACCGGCCTTGAGGACAGCCTTGGTTTGCTGCACGGGATGGCCAAAGGGGACGCCCGGCTTGAAGGCGGCGCGCTGGTTGTGGACGGCAGCGATGCGTGGGTCGAGACAACGTCGTTAAAGTCGCCGCTCCGAGCGAAGACACTCGAGGCGTGGGTGCAGCTGGGCAATCTCAACCAGAAGGGTGGTGGCGTGATCGGCGTGCAGAGCAACGATGGCAAATTCTTTGATTCCATCGTTTTTGCCGAACGTGAGTCCCGCCGTTGGATGCCCGGCAGCAACGGCCTTGTCCGAACCAAATCGTTTGACTCGCCAGAGGAAAACGAGGCGCACCAGCAGCCGGTGCACATAGCGATCGTCTACCACGAGGACGGGACGATCACCGGCTATCGGAACGGCGTGCCCCATGGTAAACCGTACAAGACCGGGCGGCATGATTTTCCCGCCAACAGCTCGCAGGTGATCTTTGGCATGCGCCACCGGGGCGGCGGCAATAATTTCCTGAATGGCAAAATTCACCGTGCCCAGCTTTATGACCGCGCGCTTGGGCCAGACGCGATAGCCGCCTCGGCAGGGGTGGAATCGACGTTCGTGAGCGAACCGGCACTGGCCGCCGTGCTTGGCGCGGAGGAGCAGGCGAGGCGCAGGGCACTCAAGGATCAGTTAACCGGCCTGACCGCCCGCGAGCGTGAGTTGGGCAATGGCTCGCAGATGAAGGTTTATACCGTAGCCGCCCGCGGTAACCCCGGCACGGTGCGGTTGTTGAAACGCGGTAACGCAATGGACGAGGGTGAAGCTGTCCGCCCCGGCGCGGTCGCCGCACTGCGTATGTTAAAGAACGACTTTGGTATCAAGCAGGATGCCTCCGACAACGACCGGCGCAGGGAGTTGGCGCACTGGTTGACGCACCCAGACAACCCACTGTTCTCCCGGGTGATTGTAAACCGCCTGTGGCATCACCATTTCGGCACCGGCATCGTGGAGACACCAAACGATTTTGGTTTCAACGGCGGTCACCCCAGCCATCCCAAATTGCTCGACTGGCTGGCCTCGGAGTTTGCCGCAAACGGGCTTCGGCTCAAGGCGATGCACCGGCTGATGGTAACCTCGAATACCTACCGGCAGTCCGCCGTGCCCCGGGAGGAAGGGTTGGCAGTCGATGCCGGCAACCGTCTGCTGTGGCGCAAGTCGCCGGTGCGGCTTGATGCCGAGTCGCTGCGCGACGCCGTACTCGCCGTATCCGGCCGGTTGAACCCGAAGATGGGCGGCCCCGGTTTTCGCGACGTCTCCATCACGCCCAACAATGGCACCACCTACTACGAGCCGATTTACCCGCAGGGCGACGAATTCAACCGCCGCACGGTTTACCGGTTCAGTCCGCGGGGCGGTCGCAGCGCAATCCTCGACACGTTCGATTGCCCGGATCCCTCTACCACCGCGCCGCGCCGCGCCGTGACGACTACCCCGTTGCAGGCACTGGCACTTTTGAACAACAATTTCATCCTGAACAAGGCCGAGGCGATGGCCAAACGCGTGGAGTCCGCAGAGAGCAACCTCGACGTGCAGGTGAAGCAGGTGTTCCTCGATGCCTTTCAGCGCGAACCGGATGCCGGGGAACTGCGCTTAGCCAAGCACTTGGCCCGCGAGTACGGGCTCGTCACACTTTGCCGTTCCCTGTTCAACAGCAACGAATTTGTCATCCTAAACTGATATGCACGACATGGGCACTTTGAATCGGCGCGAGTTTTTCAACTGGGGCATCCGGGGCATCGGTGCCACTGCGTTCGCGAACCTGCTGGCGCACGACACCTCCGCGCGAGCGGCAGCGCTAGGCCAAGCGGCGTTTCCGAACTTCGCGCCCCGGACCAAGCGGGCGATCCATATCAGCCTCGTCGGCGGCCTGAGCCATATCGACTCGTACGACTACAAGCCCGGGCTGGACAAGGCCCACGGCAAACCGCTTGGCTCCAGCGAGAAGCCGGATATCTTCTTCGGGCAGGTCGGCCTGCTACGGCGCAGCGACTTTCAATTCAAGCCGCGCGGCCAAAGCGGCCTCTGGCTGTCGGACATGTTTCCGCACATCGCCGAGATGGCGGACGAGATGACTGTCATCCGCTCGATGACCACCGACTCGGCCAACCACACGCCAGCGTTGTTCTTTGCCAACAGCGGCTTTGAGTTCAACGGTTTCCCGTCGGTCGGCAGCTGGGTGTCGTACGGGCTGGGCTGCGAGACTGAGTCGCTGCCGGCGTTTGTCGTATTGAGCGACAGGCGCGGCGGGCCGAACGGCGGGGCATCGAACTGGACCAGCGGCTTCCTCCCGTCACAACATCAGGGAGTTGAGCTGCGCAGCGGTAAAACACCGGTGCGCGACCTGTTTCCGGCCATCGAACAGCCGCATGGATCGGACGCCGCCGCGCGGGATTTTCTGCAAAAACTCAACGCTAGCCATGCGGATCGCACTGGGGCCGATGCAATATTGAGCGCCCGCATGCGCAGCTACGAACTTGCAGCTCGCATGCAGTTATCCGTGCCGGAGGTGAGCGACATCAACGGCGAACCGGAACACATCCGCGGCATGTACGGCCTGAGCGAGGGCCGCACCGAGGACGCCGGACGCCGCTGCCTGCTGGCGCGGCGGTTGCTCGAGCGCGGCGTGAGGTTCGTGCAGATTTACTCTGGTGGCCCGATCGGCGGCTCACCGCGGGCAAGTTGGGATGCCCACGAGAATGTTAAAGACAACCACTCCACTGAAGCCAGCCGAATCGACAAGCCGATTGCCGGCCTGCTGCGAGACCTGAAGCAGCGCGGCATGCTCGATGACACGCTTGTGCTGTTCACCACCGAGTTTGGGCGAACGCCGTTCGCGCAGTCCAAAGCCAACCAAGTGGGCCCCGGGCGTGACCACAACAAGTACGGCTTCTCCTGCTGGCTCGCCGGGGGCGGTGTGAAAGCTGGGTTCAGCCTCGGACAGACGGATGAAATCGGCTGGAAGACGGTTGATAACCCGGTGCACTGGCACGACTTCCACGCAACTGTGCTGCACCTGATGGGGGTAGATCACAAGAAACTGACTTTTTACCACAACGGCATCAAACGCCGGCTGACCAATGTGCACGGCCACATCGCCAGGGGAATCTTCGCTTGAGGGACAGACAGTGATGCTCGCCTAATGCATCAATTATCGATTGATTGTATTCGGGAACAGAAATGTCCCAGCTCCATTGAGTTTCATTCAACCCTACCTTTCGCACATCCGGAGAAAGGTGGGCTCGTCGAGGATGGCGAGACCGAGTGATTCTGCCTTGGCCAGCTTGGAGCCGACTTTTTCGCCAGCGAGAAGGTAATCGGTTTTTTTGCTGATGCTGCCGGTGGTTTTGCCGCCGTTGGCCTCGATCACGGCCTTGGCCTCCTCGCGCGACATACCGGGCAACGTGCCGGTGATGACGAAGGTCTTCCCGTCGAACACCCCGCCGCCGCTTTGCCTGTCGCCACGCGGGTTGATGCCGAGCTTGGCCAAGCGTTCGAGCGTGGCCCGGCCGGTGTTCGACCCAAACCAGGCGAGCACGGAGCGCGCGGCCGAGGGACCCACCTCGGTCGTATAGTTGGGCGGGTGGTCGCCGTTTTCTTTTGAGATTTTTGCGAAGCCAAGCGCCACCAAGCCGTCGAGCGTCCTGCTGATTTCCGAGACCAGACTTTTGTATTGCCGCTCGCGCTCGACCTTGTCGGCGTCCGACTTGGGCCGGTTGTTTCGGGAGCGCGGGTTAATCCGGACGGTCTCGGCGACCTTCTCATCCAGCGCAATGACATCCCGCAACAATGGAGATGCGGCAACTGCCGGCAGGTCGTCGTGAAACTTCGCCAAGCTACCCGCGATCGTTCGGCCCATCTCCGGAATGGCCAGCCCAAACAGCCAGCGATCGAGGCCCATCGTGCGGGCGCGCTCGACGGAGTCGACCAGCTTGGTGGCATTTTTCTCGCCGAACATCCGCGGCTCGTCGTCGGTGCCGAGATTGAGCGGGCCAAGCTGCTCCACTGTCAGGTCGAATAAGTCGAGCGGGTTGCCGGCGAGTTGGCGCTCAACCAGCTTGTCCGAGACGATATCGCCGAGGCAATCGACGTCGAGCGCTGTGCGTGCGGCAAAATGCTCAAGTCGCTGCGCCGCCTGGGCCGGGCAGTCCGTGTTGACGCAGCGCCATGCGACAAACTCCTTGTCCTTGTTAATTGCCCCGCCGCACTCCGGGCATTGGCTGCCGGTGACCGCGAGCATGTCAAACGGCTCGGTGCCAGCCGGCCGCAAATCCTTGACCACGGAAATGACGCCGGGGATGACATCGCCGCGTTTCTCGATGATGACCGTGTCACCGATGCGGATGTCCTTGCGACCGAGCTCCTCTTCGTTGTGCAAGGTGGCGCGGCTGATGGTGGAGCCGTCGACGAACACCGGCTCCAGTTCGGCCACCGGCGTGAGCGTGCCGGTGCGGCCGACCTGGATCGTGATGGCGGTGAGCCGGGTTTGCACCTGCTCGGGTGCATACTTGTAGGCCATCGCCCAGCGCGGCGCCTTGGCCGTCGCGCCCACCCGCTCGCGCAGGTCGAAGCGGTTCAGCTTGATGACCGCGCCGTCGGTATCGTAGTCGAAGCCACCCCGGATTCGATCCAACTCCTCGACTGCCGCGAGCACTTCCTCGATATTTTTACAATGCCAAGTGTGATTTGGCGTCCGAAAGCCCAGTTGTCCAAGCACGTCGAACAGGCCAAGCTGCGAGTTGACTTCCGGGCCGCCTGCCATCTCGCCGCTACCGTAGAGGACGATGTCGAGCGGTCGCTTGGCAACCAGCGAGGAGTCCAGCTGCTTGAGCGACCCAGCGGTGGCGTTGCGCGGATTGGCAAACAGCGGTTGGCCCTCAGCCTCACGAGCTCGGTTGAGTTTCTCAAAACCGGACCGCGTCATGATCACCTCCCCGCGGGCTTCGAACACCTCCAGAACATCCTCTTGGCCAAGGGGTCGGAGCCGGAGCGGGATGCTGCGGATGGTACGGAGGTTTGCGGTGACATCGTCCCCGGCAACGCCGTCGCCGCGAGTAGCTCCGATGGTGAATTGACCATCCTCGTACCGCAGGCTGATCGCGATGCCGTCTGCCTTCGGCTCGACCACCCAGTCGAGTGGTTCGCCTGGCAGCAGTTTATGGACGCGCTCGACAAACTCGCTCACCTCCTCCTGCGAGTAGGTGTTGTCGAGGCTCATCATCGGCACGGCGTGGCGCACCGTCTCGAAGCCGTCGATCGGTTCGCCGCCGACCCGCTGGCTGGGCGAGTCCGGCGTACGAAGCTCCCGGTGCGCCGCCTCGAGGTCTAGCAATTCGCGATAAATCTGATCGTACTCGCGATCACTGATCGTCGGCTTCGCCTCGACATAATAAGCTCGGTCATGCCGCCGAATCGCCTCCGCCAGTTCAGCATGCCGTTGTCCCAGTGAATCAGTCATCAACCAAGCGCTCCTTCCAATACCCCGGCTGCCGGGCACAGTGGGTTACCGCGATAATGTGAATGTAATCCGGCTCGAACGTGTCGCAAAATTGATGCTCAGTCAAATATCTTGCCGGGGTTTAGGATGCCTTTGGGGTCAAGCGTTTTTCGGAGGTCGCGCATGACGCGCATCTGGGCGGGGCCAGCAAACTTGGGGAGGAACTCCTTCTTGGCCAAGCCGATGCCGTGTTCGCCGGTGATGGTGCCGCCGAGGCGGATGGCTTCGTCAAAGATTTCCTTGAACGCACCATGCACGCGCTGGATTTCGGCCTCGTTGCGTTCGTCAGTGAGGAAGGTCGGGTGCAGGTTGCCGTCGCCCATGTGGCCAAAGGTGCCGATTTTTAAGTCGTGCTTTTTCGCGACCTCGGCGACGAAGCGGATCATGTGTGCCAGTTCGCTTCGCGGCACGGTGGCATCCTCGAGGATGGTGGTGGGCGCGAGACGGGCGAGCGCACTGAAGGCGCTGCGTCGGGCGGTGGCGAGTTGGTCGGCCTCGGCGGCATCCCTGGCCACGCGAACGTCCATCGCGCCGTTGGTCTTGGCCAGTTCCTCCATCTTGGCAGCCTCCTCGGTGACGGCGGCGGGGTGGCCGTCGGTTTCAATCAGCAGCAACGCCTCGCAATCGAGCGGCAAACCGACCTTCGCAAAATCCTCCACGCAATGAATCGTTGTGCGGTCGAGGAACTCCAGCGTGCACGGGATGATTTGCGCGGCGATGATGTCGCTGACGGTCTGCGCGGCGGCGTCCATTGCGCTGAAGGTGGCAACCATCGTTTTCTTTGCGGCGGGCTTGGGGATGAGTTTGAGCAGCACCTTGGTGATGACCCCTAGCGTGCCTTCGCTGCCGATCATCACGTCCTTGAGCGAAAACCCGGCGACGTCCTTCACGCACTTGTTGCCAAGCCACATCATTTCGCCGTCCGACAGCACGACCTCAAGACCCATCACGTAGTTGCGCGTCACGCCGTATTTCAGCCCGCGCAGGCCACCGGAGTTTTCGGCGACGTTGCCGCCGATGGTGGAAATCTTCATCGATCCGGGATCGGGCGGATAAAACAATCCCGCCTCCCCAGCTGCCTCGGCGATCTGGACGGTCGTCACGCCCGGCTCGACGGTCATGGTTAGGTTGGCTGCGTCGACCTCGAGGATCGCCTCCATCTTCACCGTGCACAGCACGATGCAATCGGCCGCCGGAACACTGCCGCCGCTCAAGCCTGTGCCGCTGCCACGCGTCACCACCGGCGTGCTGGTGTCGTTGGCCAGCTTGAGCACCGCGCTCACCTCCTCCGTCGTGCCAGCAAACACCACGCACCCCGGCGTCTCCTTCAACGCCGCCGTGCCGTCAAAAGCGTACGGGATAAGATCCTCCTCTGCCGTGAACACATTCTCCGTGCCGACGATGGAGCGAAGCGTATCGAGTATCGATTGAACCAAGGCCATCCGTTGAACCGGAGCGGAGCTTCCGCGACTTGGCTAAGCGGGGTCAAGCGTAGAGCCGCTTGGCCAAGCGCTGGGAATAGCCTGTCGATAAACGCCGGGCAACTTTCCAACTACTATTCGTTGCAGCTTTAGTGAGTTTGAGGTTCCATCGGGTCGTGCCTGATGTACTGGACATACCCTCCGCCGAATCCGCGGATCTGAAAAAAACACCGCGAAAAAAGGAGCCGCTCGCCTCCATTCCGCTGGACCGGACGCCGCCCCACGACACCACCGCCGAGCAGGGCGTGCTGGGCTGCATCCTGCTCGACCCAGAGGAAAACCTCCCCGTGTGCACCGGCAAAGTCAAGGACGAGACGATTTTTTACGATCTGCGCCACCGCGCGATCTACTCGGCATTGGTGACGATGGGCGAACAAAACACCCCGATCGACCTGCTGACCCTGTCACACCAACTGCGCGCCGACGGGGAACTCGACAACATCGGCGGGGTGGCCTATTTGGCCGAATTGCAGGACGGTGTGCCGTCAGCCGCGAACCTTGAATATTACTTCGCCATCGTGCGTGATAGGGCACTCCTGCGGAAAGTGATCCACACCTGCACCAAGGCGATCGCCGATGCCTACGAGGGGAGCGATGAGGTGGAGAGCCTGATCGGCGAGGTGGAGCAGTCGGTGCTGGATATTCAACGCGAGCAAAGCATCTCCAACAACCAGACCATCAAGGATCATGTCAAAGGCGCGATCAACAAGATCGAAGAATACTGCAAAAACAAGGGAGCCATAACGGGTATTGAGAGCGGGTTTAGTGACTTTGACAGGATGACCACGGGGCTGCACGGCGGCGAGATGATCGTCGTGGCGGCCCGGCCGAGCATGGGCAAAACCTCGCTGGCGATGAATATCGTGGAGCACGTTGCACTGAAACAGGGCCTGCCGGTGGGGGTATTCAGCCTCGAGATGACGGCGGACGCGCTGGTCATGCGCATGCTCTGCTCGCTGGCCCGCATCAATCTACGGGACATGCGGGAGGGTTTTTTACAAAACAGGGATTTTCCCCGGATTCTTGATGCCTCCGGCAAGCTGTCCAAGGCCGGACTGCATATCGACGACTCCGGTGGGCTCTCGATTCTCCAGCTTCGGGCGCGGGCGCGCCGCATGTGGCAGCAGCACGGCATCAAGTTGTTTGTCATTGACTACATGCAACTGCTTCATTCTACTTCGCGCCGCGGTGCAGAGAACCGGCAACAGGAAATTTCGGAAATCTCCAGCGGCGTCAAGGCACTGGCCAAGGATTTAAACGTCCCGGTCATCGTACTCAGCCAGCTCAACCGCGAGCTGGAGAAGGACAAGAACCGGAAGCCGCGCCTATCGGATCTCCGCGAATCCGGCGCAATCGAGCAGGATGCCGACTTGGTGGGGCTGCTGTACCGGCCGAGCGGTCCGGATGGCGACGACGATGCTGCCGCCAACGAGGCGGAACAGATTAACTTGCTCATTGCCAAG
The DNA here is from genome assembly GCA_030749225.1 of Verrucomicrobiota bacterium. Taxonomy (GTDB): domain Bacteria; phylum Verrucomicrobiota; class Verrucomicrobiia; order Limisphaerales; family UBA1096; genus UBA1096. The sequence continues at coordinate 3,773 of JASMKO010000034.1, read as the reverse complement.
CAACGCAACGGCCCGACCGGCGATGTGCGGCTGACCTTTATGAAAGGGTACACGCGATTTGAGAACGCAGCCAAGTTCAGCGACGACGACGGCCTGCAGGGCGAGTAGCCCGGCAGGTTGGCTGCAGGCGCTAAGCCAAGCGCTCCTCGCCGCAATGCTGCTCCTATTGAGCAGCCCGGTTCACGGGCAGGCGCCCAGGGCGTTGCCGGTCCAAAAAATCATCCTCCAGCACATCGGCCAACCGGCCGCCAGCGACGCGCTCATCCGCGCCAACATCCGCCTCAAGCAGGGGGATTCCTACTCCCCCAAGGCCAGTGACGACGACATCCACAACCTCCGCAACACCGGGTTCTTCGAGAATGTCTACGTGACCGAGAAGCAGGTTGCCGGCGGGATCGAGATCACCTACACGCTCGTCGGCAAGCCGGTGGTCACTGAAATTATCTTTGAGGGCAACACTGGGAGCCGGAAATTCCGCGAAAGCAAACTTCGCAAAAAAATCCTCTCACGCACAGGGGAGACCCTCAGTCGACCAAGGATATTCTCCGACACTCGAACCATCCTGAAGGAGTACCAAAAAGGCGGCTATCATCAGGCCAGGGTCGACTACGAGGTCCGGCATGACGAGGCACTTGGCCAAGCAGCCGTCGTCTTCCAGGTCGATCCCGGACGGAAGGTCAAGATTGACGACATCCTGTTCGGCAACGCCTTGGCCTTCACCACGCGCGAGCTACGCAAGGTACTGAAGACACGACGGCGGTGGTTCATGTCTTGGCTGACCGGCAGCGGCAAGTTTGAGACCGACCAATGGGAAGAGGACCTCGAGATGCTTACCCAGTTTTATCAGGATGAGGGCTATATCGACTTCAAGATTCGCGAGATCAAGTTCGAGTACCCGAAGGAGGGCCGGATGGTGATCCGCCTCGACCTGGAGGAGGGCTACCGGTATCAGGTCAGCAGTGTCGCCTTCGAGGGCAACACGATCTTCACGGAAGACCAGATCCGCCGAGGGGTGCAGGTTCTCGAGCGGGCGGTGTTCCCTTACATGCTCGAGGGCGCGATCTTCACCCCCACCGGGTTGAATGAAGATCGGGATGCCATCCGTGACTTTTACGAGGCGCATGGCTACCTCGACACCATCGTTCGCACAACCCGGGTACCCAACACCGACCAAGGCACGATCGACCTGGTCTATACCATCCAGGAGGGGGAGTTGAGCTACGTGGAAAAGGTGGAAATCCGCGGCAACAACCGGACCAAGGACAAGGTGATCCGACGCGAGCTGGCGATCTCCCCCGGCGAAGTGTTCAACATGGTTCGCGTCGAGTTGAGCAAGCGCAGGCTCGAGGGCACCGCGCTTTTCGAAGCGGTCGACACGCAGGTCGAGAAAATCCCCGAGCTGCCCAACCGCCGCAACCTAATCGTTGGCGTGGAGGAGGGGCGAACCGGACACTTCCTCATGGGCTTCGGATACAGTTCCATCGAGGCCATGTTTGCCCAGGTCGGCTTCGTACAGGGCAACTTCGACCTGTTCAACCCGCCATTTTTCACCGGGGCGGGGCAGAAATTCCGCCTGCAAATTACCGCCGGTTCGCGACGGAAGGATTATCAAATCACCTTCGAGGAGCCTTGGCTTTTCGACCAAAAGAAGAGGTTGTCTGTCGACCTGTACCACCGTGAAATCCAGTACTACAGCCGCTACTTCGAACAACACCAGACCGGAACAAGGCTGGGCTACTCGCAGAGAATCTTCAACGACCGTGTCACTGCTGGGGTCAACTACACCATCGAGTCAATTGGCATTCACGACCGCTCCTACTTTTCCGACATGTTAAAGGAGCACGACATCCTCATCAACGGCTTGGCTAAAGTGCCCCCGGATATCCCAGCAGTTGTTTACGGTGAAGGCGATACTATACCAGAAGGCAAGTCGGTTGGTGACGTAAAAACGCCAGCGATAATAGCTACCCCCTTCGACTGGACCTATGAGACAGACCGGATACAGGAAGGGGAGTTATCCGAGTTGAACCACAACCGGCTGGTATCCCAACTGGGCCTGTTTTTGGAGTACGGCACCCTAAACAGCGCGCTGTTGCCCAGCAGAGGCCATCTCACCCGGTTCAAAACGGAGATCGCCGGCGGGCCGTTCGGCGGTGATACCGAGATGTACCGCCTCGAGGTCGACACCGCCCATTACTATCCCGGTTTTGGCGAGGGCCACATATGGGAAGTAATCGGCAAGCTGGGGGTTGTGGACACCTTCGGCAACAGCAGGCGCGTGCCATACTTCGACCGATTTTTTCTCGGGGGCGCCTACACGCTGCGCGGCTACGACTACCGGGACATCGGCCCGCGCATGCAGCAGTGGAAAAAAGGCTTCGAGAACGACCAGTACGGCTACTATGTTAAGAATAAGGACAACGAGGAAAAGTTTATTCCGGTTGATAGTAAAAGTGACTATCCGTTCTCTATTGAGGATTCAAAAGTTCCAGGCAAATTTTATTCTTGGCAGATCCCGTACGATCCAGACAAACCAGCAGAACAATGGAAACCTGAGGAAAAATGGACCCCGGTCATCACCGACGGCTATGAGACGCTGGGGGGCAGCAGCTACTGGTTCGGCTCGGTCGAGTACAGCATCCCGATCATCAACCAGTTGCGTGTGGCTGTCTTCTATGACGTTGGGATGGTGGATGAGGATCCCTATGAGTTTGAATTCTCCAACTACGCCGACAACTGGGGCATTGGCCTGAGGCTCAACGTGCCGATGCTTGGGCCGCTCAGGCTCGATTACGGGATTCCGATCACCCACCCCGACTACGTCGATGGAGGCGGAGGGGAGTTTAACTTCGGGGTCGGCTTCAACCGCTCTTTTTAACCTGACTTAAAGAACATAAAACCCATCATGACTCGCTTAACAATACCCAAGCTGGCCGCCGTCGCGCTGGCGCTCGCCTGCCTCGCCGGGACCGCCGCCGCGCAGGAACCGCTAAAGATCGCCACTATCGATCTGCTCGAGACCTTCGACAGCTACTGGAAAACCAAGCTCTCCAACGACCAACTCAAGGAGCGTGGGGCCGACTTTGACAAGGCTCGGATCGGCATGATGGAGGATCTGCGCCTGCTGGAGGAGGAATACAAAAAATTGAACGTCAGCGCCCAAGATCCCGCCAATTCGGAAGAAAAAAGGGCAGCAGACCTCAAGAAGGCACAGGAAAGATTAGCCGAGTTCGAGCGTCTCAGGCAGCAGATCGTCGACTTCAACAAGAACGCGCAGAAAACCCTCGCGGACCAGACCCGCCGACTGCGCAAGGGACGCCTCGACGAGATTCAGGAAGTCATCAGCGCCAAGGCCAAGGAACTGGACTATGACCTCGTCATCGACTCGTCACAGGACGTGCTGCTGCCACGCACCCCCACCGTCCTGTTCACCACCGGCAAAAACGACCTGACCAAGATGGTGGTCGACATCCTTAACCAGGATGCCGCCGGCAAATACAAGCCGACCGACCCCGCCAAGCCCGCCGCGACGAACCCGGAAAAACCGGCCACCCCGGAATTGCCTTAAGCAACTGCCTCGGCTGCGCGGTGATCTTCTGGCCGTGGCAGAGGTGGCAGGCTTCGTGGTAAGTGACCTTTTGCGCTTGGCCAAGCACAGTGTCGCCAGGCTCACGCACGCCGATCTCCGCCAGCCATTCGTGAATGTCTTTCAACTTCGCGTCCCATTCCCTGGCCAAGTCGGCATACTGCTCGTCATCCTTCAGCAGGGCTTG